>CAZHIU010000032.1:0-17461 GCA_964532555.1 uncultured Microbacterium sp. | reverse complement strand
GCGCCGGGAACCGGTCCGTGCACGCGCAGCGCTGAGACGCCGGATGCCGCGAGCGCCATCTGCACCTCGTCGGCGCTGCTCGCGCTCTCGCAGAGAAAGGCGATCGTGGGGCCAGAGCCCGAGACGAGGCCGCGCAGGGCGCCTGCGTGCATCCCGCGCACGAGCACCTTCTCGAGCGCGGGGCGTTCGCGCAAGGCCACCACCTCGAGGTCGTTGAACATATGGGCGGCGAGTTCGTCGGCATCGCCCGCGCGCAGGGCCTGAAGCACTCCCAGCGGAACATCGAGCGAAAGGGGCGGGTCATCGGCGAGCGCGCCGTGCTGGGCCCGGAACTCGTCGAGGCGCTGGTACATCAGTGGTGTCGCCAGGCCCGCGTCGCTGATCGCGAGCACCCACTCGAAACGGCCACGGGCAAGCGCCGGGCTCAGTTGATCGCCGCGCCCTGTGCCGACGGTCGTGCCACCGATGAGCAACGAGGGCACGTCAGCGCCGAGGCGCGCGGCGAGTTCGTGCAGGCGCGTGCTCTTGAGGCCGGTGCCCCACAGCTCATTGCAGGCGACGAGGGCAGCCGCAGCATCCGCCGAACCACCGCCCATGCCGCCGGCGACCGGGATGCTCTTGTACACATCGAGGTGCACGCCGCCGGGATACCCCGTCGCGGTGGCCAGCAGGCGCGCAGCGCGCAGCGCGAGGTTGCGATCATCGGCCGGCACCGAGTCTGCCTGCTCGCCGTGCACGGCAACGGAGAAGTCGCCCGCGTGTGTCGCATAGACATCCTCATACAGCGAGACCGCCTGGAACACGGTCGCGAGCGCATGGTAGCCGTCATCGTGGGTGCCACCGACCCCGAGGTAGACGTTGATCTTTCCCGGGGCGCGCACGTGCACCGTGGGGTCTGCGGCGACGGTGCTCATAGACGTCCTTGGGTGTTTGCGAGGTTGTTCCAGGCTAGCGCGCCGCCGGAGGCCGCGCCGTCACCGGTGTGCTCATCGACGAGGCGTGCGCGACGCGCATGAAGTCGTCGATCGACAGTTCTTCGCCGCGCGCTGTGGGGGCCACAGCCGCAGCGTCGAGAACGGCGGAGGCCGCCGCAGCCGAGCCCCCGAGCACCCCGGCGAGCGCCTGGCGCAGCATCTTGCGTCGCTGCCCGAAGGCGGCGTCGATGATCTCGAAGGTGCGCAGACGCACGGCCTCGTCACCGCGCGGTGCGGCATCCCGCTCGAACGCCACCAGCACGCTTTCGACGTTCGGCACCGGCCAGAAGACCTGCCGCGAGACGGTGCCGGCCAGACGCCACCGCCCGTACCAGGCGGCCTTCGCACTCGGTGCACCGTAGACCTTGCTGCCGGGGGGTGCGGCGAGACGCTCACCGACCTCGGCCTGCACCATCACCACGCCGCGCTCGATGTGCGCAAAGGTCTCCAAAAAATGCAGCAGCACCGGCACGCTGATGTTGTAGGGCAGATTGGCGATCAGCACGACGGGGTCGCCGGGCAGCTCGGTCACCCGCAGGGCGTCGGCGTCGATCACGGTGAGGGCGTCGTCTGAGACGCCGTGCGCCCGGGCCGTCTCGCGCAGCCGCGCGGCAAGGCGGTGATCGATCTCGACGGCGGTGACGGATGCCCCGGTCTCCAGAATCGCCAGGGTCAGCGAACCGAGACCCGGCCCCACCTCGACAACGTGCTCGCCCGCCTGCACGCGCCCGATCTGCACGATCCTGCGCACCGTGTTCGCGTCGACGACGAAGTTCTGCCCGAGCTTCTTGGCCGGCGTCAGCTCGAGTTCGGCCGCGAGTCGGCGGATCTCGGCGGCGCCGAGCAGGGTGACGGGCATGCATCCATTCTCGCGCACTCGACCTCGCTCGCTCGGTTCTTTCGCGCGGCGAACGACATTCCCGCACCCGACTAGGCTGATCTGATGCCTTCTCTTGGTGAGCTCATCGCGCCGCGCCGGATGGGCATGAGTTTCCGCTGGCTGCTCGGCAGCGCCGTGACCAGCAACATCGGTGACGGGATCGCGCTGGCCGCGGCCCCACTGCTGCTGGCATCCCTGACCTCTTCGCCGATTCTTGTGGCATCCGGAGCCATTCTGCAGTTCTTGCCCTGGCTGATCTTCGGCCTGCACGCCGGGGCCATCGCCGACCGTTTCGACCGGCGACGTCTGATGATGTTCGCCAACGCAGCCCGCGCGATCATCGTCGCCCTGCTCTGCGTCTTTCTGGTGACCGGCATCGCCAACATCTGGATCGTGCTGGCGGTGTCGTTTCTCTACGGCACCGCCGAGACCTTCGTCGACACGGCCGCGAGTTCGATCGTGCCGATGATCGTGAAGCCCGCCGATCTCGGCACCGCCAACGCGCGCTTTCAGGCTGCCCACCTCGTTGCCAACCAGTTCGCCGGGCCTCCGATCGGCGCGTTCCTCTTCGCTGCCGGAAGCGCCTGGCCCTTCCTCGTGCAAAGCCTCTGCGTCGCCCTCGCGACGATCCTGCTCGCGCGCCTTGTGCTCACCCCGCTTCCGGCGAAGCCCGCCGCTGAGCGCCGACCAGTGCGCAGCGACATCGCCGAGGGATTGCGGTGGCTGTGGCACAACCCGCCGGTGCGCACGCTGGTGCTCATCATCCTCGTCTTCAACGTCACGTGGGCAGCCCCCTGGGGAGTGCTCGTGCTCTACGCCACCGAGCACCTCGGGATGGGGCCGGTCGGCTTTGGCGCATTGACAACGGCATCCGCCGCCGGGGGCATGCTCGCCGTGTTCAGCTTCGGCTGGCTCGAGAAGCGGGTCTCTTTCGCCACGCTCATGCGTGTCTGCCTGTCGTTGGAGGTGCTCATGCACCTCGGTTTCGCCGTGACGACTGCCGGATGGGTGGCCATGGTGATCATGGTCGGATTCGGCTTCTATGCCTTCATCTGGGGGACGATTTCGACGACGGTGCGCCAGCGCCTCGTGCCGCAGGAGTTGCAAGGCCGCATCGCCTCGGTCAACCTCGTGGGCGTGTTCGGCGGACTCGTCATCGGCCAGGCGCTTGGTGGTGTGATCGCGCAACTGTGGGGGTTGACCGCACCGTGGTGGTTCGCTTTCGGCGGCGCGGCGATCACCCTGCTGTTGGTGTGGCGACCGATCACGCACATCGTGGCCGCGAAACCGGCGGTTTCCGATTCGGACGCCACGGCAGACTGAGCCTCGGTTGTTGCGGGGGATGCGGCTAACATCGCTGCATGGCTGTTTCTGCTGACATTCACTCCTACAACGCGGCGCTTGCCCCGGAAGATCGTGCCATCGCCGACCTCCTTCTGGCCGTCATCGCGCGTGAACTCCCGGATGCGGAGAACAAGGTGTGGCACGCGCATCCCGTGTGGTTTCTCGACGGCAACCCGATCGTCGGATACGACAAGCTGAAGGCCTCGCTGCGGTTGATGTTCTGGAGCGGGCAGTCCTTCGACGAACCCGAGCTGTCGGCAGAAGGCAGTTTCAAAGCGGCGGAGAAGCGCTACACGGCCGTCTCGCAGGTGGATGAGGATGCCGTGACGCGGTGGCTCGGCCAGGCGCGCGAGATCCAGTGGAACTACCGCGATATCCGGCGCAATCGTGGTGTGCTGGTGCCCCTGACGACGAATCTCGCATAGCGGCTACCGCGAAGGCACGGGTCGAAAACCTCGCCAGCGTCTACATCGTCATCGAGCACTGAACTCAGAAAGCGCCGTACACCTCGAGAGTGTTCGCCGCCAGTTGCGCGCACAGCGCATCGACCTCCACGCCCAGCTCCGCCGCCATGAACCGCACCGTGATCGGCACGAGGTAGGGCGCGTTGGGGCGCCCCCGCAGCGGCACGGGAGTCAGAAAGGGGGCATCCGTCTCGACCAGAATCCGCGACAGCGGCATCACCGCGAGCGCATCGCGCAGATTCTGCGCGCCAGAGAATGTCACGTTGCCGGCGAACGAGAGGTAATAGCCGGCGTCGGCACACGCGCGGGCCATCGCCTTGTCACCCGAGAAGCAATGAAACACCGTGCGCTCGGGAGCACCCACCCGGTCGAGGGTCGCCAGCACGGCATCGTGGGCATCCCGGTCATGAATCTGCATGGCCACGCCGTGCTTCTTGGCGAGCGCGATATGCGCTTCGAACGCCGCGAACTGTGCCGGATGCTCTTCCGGACCCGTGCGATAGAAGTCCAACCCCGTCTCACCGATCGCCCGCACGCGCGGATGCGCGGCAAGCTCGTCGATCACGGCGAGGGCAGCATCCCACTCGCCCGCGGCGGCGTAGGCGGGCGCATCGTTAGGGTGAATCGCCACCGCGGCCAGCACCCGCGCATCCTGCTCGGCAGCAGCGACGGCCCAGCGCGATGACTCGATGTCACCGGATGCCTGCACCACCCCCCGCACACCCACAGCCTCGGCCCGATCCATGTGTTCGGCGAGCGAGAGCGGTTCTTCGCCGTCGAGAATCTCGAGATGGGCGTGATTGTCGTACACGGGAACCGTCAGGGGCTCAGGAGCGTCGGGATATCGCAGGTTCTTGCGTCCGTCGGTGGAGCGCTCGCGGATGTACCGCTCGGTCATGGTGTCTCGCCCTACAAGGAGTCCACTCGCGGGAACAAGGGCTCCAGGGTGCCGACAACGACGCCCGGCGGCAGAATCCCCCACGCCCCCGCGTCACGAATCGGCTGCTCCTGCATGGCTCCGAGCGCCGAGGCGGCACCCAAGGCATCCCATAGCTTCGCCGTCGATTGCGGCATCACCGGCGACAGCAGCACCGCGAGCCCACGCAGCCCCTCGGCGCAGACATAGAGCACGGTTGCCAGGCGCTCGCGCTGTGCCTCGTCTTTGGCGAGCACCCACGGCTGGTTGGCGGTGATATAGCCATTGAGTTCGTCGACGATCGTCCAGATCGCGGCGATCGCCTCGTCAGGGCGGAAGCGGTCGATGGCGCTGTCTGCGGCGGATGCGGCATCGGCCACGACGCGCTGCACCGCGACATCCGCGGCGCTGTACTCGCCCGGCGTCGGCACTGTGCCATCGAAGTACCGCTCGATCATCGCGATCGTGCGCGAGGCGAGATTGCCGAAGCCGTTGGCGAGCTCTGCGTGGTAACGCGCCGAGAGGTCTTCCCACGAGAAGGAGCCATCCTGCCCGAACGCGACGGCCGAGAGAAAGTAGTAGCGATAGGCGTCAGAGCCGAAGACGTCGATGATCTGCGCCGGGGCGATACCGGTGCCCTTCGACTTCGACATCTTCTCGCCTTCGACAAGCAGCCAGCCGTGGGCATAGATGCCACGAGGCACCGGAAGGTCAAGCGCCATCAACAACGCCGGCCACAGAACGGCGTGGAACCGCAGAATTTCTTTGCCCACAACGTGATAACCGGGATGCCGCCGCGCGAACATCTCCGGGTCGCTGCCGTAGCCGACGGCGGTGGCGTAGTTGAGCAGCGCATCGATCCACACATAGATGACATGCGACTCATCCCAGGGAACCTTGACGCCCCAATCGAAGGTCGAGCGTGACACCGAGAGGTCTTTGAGCCCCTGCTTGACGAAGGCGACAGCCTCATTGCGCGCCGACTCGGGCCGCACGAAGCCCTGGTCGTAGAGAGCGAGCAGGCGATCTTCGAAGTCGCTCCAGCGGAAGAAATAGTTCTTCTCCTGCAGCAGTTCCAAGGGCTTCCCGTGGATCGCGCAGACCTTTTCGCCGGCGAACTCGCCCGTGCCGCTGGCGATCTCGGCCTCGCGCTTGAACTCTTCGCAGCCCACGCAGTACAGCGCCTCGAACTCGCCCTCGTAGATGTACCCCGCGTCATAGAGACGCTGAAAGAAGACCTGCACATTCTTCTCGTGCCGCTCTTGCGTCGTGCGAATGAAGTCGTCGTTGGCGACATCGAGCTTCTTCAGCAGCGGAAACCACGACTCGACGACGAGCCTGTCGACCCATTCCTGCGGCGTGACGCCGTGTTCGGCGGCGGTGCGCAACATCTTTTGTCCGTGCTCGTCGGTGCCGGTGAGCATCCAGGTGTCATCTCCCGCCTGGCGGTGCCAGCGCGCGAGGGCATCGACCGCGACTGTCGTGTACCCGTGCCCGATGTGGGGTTCGTCGGACGGATAGTAGATCGGGGTCGTGATGTAGAAGGAATCACCTGCGGACATGCGTCCAAGTCTAGGTGCGAGGAGGCGGCGGCTGCGGGCTGATGGCGCGCAGCCGCCGCCGAGACGCAACCACCCGCTCGGGACTCCATGCCGTCTCACGCGGCAGCTTGCGTCTCGAGGGAGTACGGGGGTGGGGCGCGGGGTACAGGTGCGGAGGCGTGGGTGCGGGGCCTGTTACGGGCGACGGGATGCCAGCACCGCTTGGTAGAGATCCCTTGCCGACAGCCCCGTGTGGGCAGCGACCTCTGCCGCCGCCTCTTTCAGCCGAGTGCCGGATGCCAGAAGCTCCTGCATCTGCACCACACCGTCTTCGAGCGAGAAGTCCCGAGGCGGCGCCCCCGCCACAACGATGCAGATCTCCCCGCGCACCCCTGCCGCCGCCCACGCGGCAAGCTCAGCGACCGTGCCTCGCCGCACTTCTTCGTGCAGCTTGCTCAGTTCGCGGCAGACGGCGGCCCGACGCTCGCCGCCGAAGGCGACCCCCATGTCTTCGAGGCTCGCGCCGAGCCGTGCGGGTGATTCAAAGAACACCATCGTGCGGGGTTCTCTCCCCAGCGCACGCAGGGTCGCGAGGCGCTCTGCGTGTTTGCGCGGCAAGAAGCCCTCGAAGGTGAAGCGGTCCGTTGGCATCCCCGAGACCGCGAGCGCCGTCACCGCCGCGCTCGGTCCCGGGATCGCCGTCACGGTCACTCCCTGTGCGACCGCCTCGGCGACCAGGCCGTAGCCCGGGTCGCTCACCGTTGGCATTCCGGCGTCGCTGAGCACGACAAGGTCGCCGGATGCCGCGAGCGCGACGATCTCGGCTGCACGCGCTTTCTCGTTGTGATCGTGCAGCGCGATCAGGCGCGGGCGGTTGTTGATCCCGAGCGCCCGCAGCAGGCGCAGCGTGGTGCGGGTGTCTTCAGCCGCGACGATCTCGGCGGTCTCCAACACCTCGATGAGTCGGCGTGAGGCATCGCCAAGGTTTCCGATCGGCGTCGCGGCAAGTATGAGCACCCGCCCAGCCTACGAGCCCGCTGTGTCAACACATAGGCTAGAGCGGTGACCATCGATTCACCCGAGCGTCCCACCCGGTGGGAACGCCTGCGCGGCGAGATGTTCGATGATCCACGACGCAGGCGACTCATCGGCTGGCTGGCACCCACGCTCATCACGCTTTTCGCCGGCATCCTGCGCCTAGCGAATCTGGCGCACCCGCCCGAGCTGGCTTTCGATGAGACCTACTACGTCAAAGACGCGTGGTCGCTGTGGGTGCTCGGCTACGAGGGCACCTGGAGTGCGGGCGCAAACGAACTCTTCGAACAGGGCGATACCAGTGGCCTGAATCCGAGGGGAAGTTTCATCGCCCACCCGCCGCTTGGCAAGTGGATCATCGCGCTCGGCATGGGCCTGCTCGGGCCTGGCTCCAGCACCGGATGGCGACTGACGACGGCGCTCGTCGGCACCGCGTTGGTGCTGCTGCTGTACTTCTTCGCGTTGATGGTCAGCCGTTCGATCGTGGTGGCCTCCTTGGCATCCGGCCTGCTGGCAATCGACGGACTCGGGATCGTGATGAGCCGCATCGCGCTGCTCGATATCAGCCTTGCCTTCTTCATCCTGCTCGGGATGCTGTTCGTGCTGCTCGACCGACAACGCACCCTGCCGCTCATCGAGAGCCGCAATTCCGATGCACCCGCACCCCTCTGGGGCAGGGTGCTGTGGCGCCGACCCTGGCTGCTCGCTGCGGGCGTGGCGCTCGGAGCCGCGTGCGCCGTCAAATGGTCGGGCGTCTATGCGCTCGCGGGGCTGGGCATCTACCTCGTCGTCACCGATGCCCTCGCACGCCGCCGTGCGGGGGTGCAGTACTGGCCGATGGATGCCGCCCTGCGCCAAGCCCCGGTGACCGCGCTCTGGCTCGTGCCTGTGGCTCTGATCACCTATCTCGTGTCATGGACCGGCTGGCTGGTCACCGAGGGCGGCTACGGGCGCGACAAGACCGACAACGCCCTGCTCTCGCTCTGGGAGTATCACCAGGCGATCTATACCTTCCACATCGGTCTGACCCGCGGGCACCCCTATGAGAGCCCGGCGTGGGAGTGGCTGCTTCTGCTTCGACCGACCGCGATCTGGGTGGGCGAGAACGACGGGTCCTGCTGGCTGACGGATCACTGCATCGCGGTGATCTCTACCGTGCCGAACCCGCTCATCTGGTATGCGGGCGTCGCGGCATCCGGATTTCTGCTCTATCTGTTCGTACGCGGGCTCATCGAACGCCGGCCGATCGCCTGGGTTCTGACGATTCCGCTCGTCGGGCTCGCGATCACCTATGCGCCCTGGTTGATGTTCCCGGATCGCACGAAGTACCAGTTCTACACGATCACCATGCTGCCCTTTGTGATCCTCGCGCTCGTGCTCGTGCTACGCCATATGGCGGGGCGCCCCGAAGACCCTCTGCACCGACGCCAATCCGGCCAGCGCACGGTGTGGATCATTCTCGCCCTGGCGCTGCTGCTGTCGATCTTCTTCTATCCGGTGTGGACCGGGGTGATGGTGCCGTACGAGTTCTGGCTCATTCACAACTGGATGCCGCGCTGGATCTGAGCGCACGACGCATCGGCGACACCGCCTGCAACCAGCCCAGAACCCCTTAGTTGACTTCTTCGGGGTGGGCGCCCACGCGCCCCGATCCATCGCCCGGGTCCATCGCGTCGATCGCTGCCATCTCGCGCTCGTCGAGGCTGAAGCGGAAGATGTCGATGTTCTCTCGCAGGCGCTCGGCGTGCACCGACTTGGGAAAGACGATGTTGCCCTTCTGCAGGTGCCAGCGCAGAACCACCTGCGCCGGGGTGCGATCGTGCGCGGCGGCCGCATCGGCGACCGCGGGGGCGCCGAACAGATCGTACTTGCCCTGGCCCAGAGGACCCCATGCCTCGATGCGCACCTGGTGGCTGTCTGCCCAGGCGACGATGTCGCGTTGCTGATGCGCGGGGTGCAGCTCGATCTGGTTCACCGCCGGCACGATTCCGGTCTCGGCCACCGCGCGCTCAAGGTGGGGCACGAGAAAGTTCGAAACGCCGATGCTGGTGGCAAAGCCCGCCTCGCGAATCTCGATGACCTTCGCCCAGGCGTGCACATAGTTGTCTTTGGCCGGAGTCGGCCAATGCACCAGATAGAGGTCGACCCAGTCAAGGCCCAGCTTCTCCAGGCTCTCGGCGATGGCGGCATGCGGCTCATCGCCATCGTGGCGGTCGTTCCAGAGCTTGGTGGTGACGAACAGTTCGCCCCGAGGGATGCCGCTGCGCGCAATCGCCGCACCGACACCCTCTTCGTTGCGGTAGATCGCCGCCGTGTCGATGTGACGATAGCCGATCTCGAGCGCCTCGCTGACGGCGCGTTCGGTGTCTTCTGCGGGAACCTTGAAGACTCCGTAGCCGAGCTGCGGGATCGTGTGACCGTCGTTGAGTGTCAGAGCGGGGATCGTCATGGCATCCACCTTACGGTCTCTGGGCGAGAGGCGGCGAGGCCAGGAAAGCCGACCCGCTCTACGCCGCGGGATCGCCGGAATCGTCATACGATGAAAGGCTATGTCCGAGCCCGTGATCAGCTACCCGCCGGAGCTGCCCGTCAGCGCCGCGCGCGAGGAGATCGCGCGCGCCATCCGCGACCATCAGGTCGTGATCGTGGCGGGAGCGACGGGATCGGGCAAGACCACGCAGTTGCCCAAGATCTGTCTGGAACTCGGGCGGGAGCGCATCGCGCACACCCAGCCCCGGCGGCTTGCCGCGCGCACAATCGCCGAGCGCGTCGCCGAGGAACTGCAGGTGAGGCTCGGTGAGCTCGTCGGCTACAAGGTGCGTTTCACCGATCAGGTCTCGGATGCCACGCGCGTGGCCCTGATGACCGATGGAATCCTGCTCAACGAAGTCCACCGCGATCGCCTCCTTCGCCGCTACGACACGATCATCATCGACGAGGCGCACGAGCGCTCGCTCAACGTGGACTTTCTGCTCGGCTATCTGCGGCAGATTCTGCCCGAGCGCCCGGAACTCCGGGTGATCGTCACCAGTGCCACGATCGATCCGCAGAGTTTCGCGGCACACTTCGCGGAGCCGAGCGGTGAACCCGCACCCATCATCGAGGTGTCGGGGCGCAGCTATCCGGTCGAGATCCGCTATCGCCCGCTGTCTCTCCCTTCGCGCGACACAGAGGAGTCGACGCGCAACGGCCGCTCCCCCGCCGAGCCCGAAGACGAAGTGAGCGCCATCGTCGCGGCCTTGCGCGAACTCGACAAAGAGTCTCCCGGCGACGTGCTGGTGTTCCTGCCCGGCGAAGCCGAGATTCGGGATGCCGCCGACGCCGTGCGCGGGGCCTACGCCAAGGATTCCCGCCCCGTCGAAGTGCTCCCCCTCTATGGGCGACTCTCGGCCAGCGAACAGCATCGCGTCTTCGAACCGAGCCGCGTCGCGGGGGTGCGACGCAGGGTGATCCTCGCGACGAACGTGGCGGAGACGAGCCTCACGGTTCCCGGCATCCGCTATGTCATCGACACCGGCACCGCCCGCATCTCGCGCTACAGCGCCCGCTCGAAAGTGCAACGGTTGCCCATCGAGGCGATCTCACAGGCCTCCGCGAACCAGCGCTCAGGACGCGCGGGGCGGCAGAGCGCCGGCATCGCCATCCGTCTCTATGAAGAGGAGGACTTCGAGCGAAGAGCAGAGTTCACCGAGCCCGAGATTCTGCGCACCTCTCTGGCTGCGGTGACCCTGCAGATGCTCGCGCTCGGTTTCGGCGAACTCGCCGACTTCCCCTTTCTCACCCCGCCCGAGTCGCGGGATGTGCGCGCGGCCTTCGATCTGCTGATCGAATTGGGCGCGATCACGCAGAGTCGGCAGGGCGAGGCCCAGCTCACCCGCATCGGCCGCGAGATCGCCCGGATGCCGATCGACCCGCGTTTCGCCCGTATGCTGCTTGCCGCGCAGCATCCGGGTGCCGGAGCGACGGTGCTCCCCGAGGTGCTCGCCATCGTCGCGGGGCTGTCGATTCAGGATGTGCGCGAGCGCCCCTCGGCCGAGGCGAGCGAGGCCACACGACAAGAGGCCGAGCGGATGCACGCCCGCTTCACCGACCCGACAAGTGACTTCCTCGCGCTACTGAAGCTCTGGAAACACCTGCGCGAGAAGCAGAAGGAACTGGGATCGAGCGCCTTTCGCCGCATGTGCCGGGCCGAGCACCTCAACTATGTGCGCGTGCGCGAGTGGTTCGATGTGTATCGACAGTTGCGTTCGCTTGTGCCGAAAGATGCCGCCGGGCGCTCCGCCGGTGACGCCGACCCCGACGCGATCCACCGGGCACTGCTTTCGGGTCTGCTCTCTCATATCGGCATACTCGATGAGCGCACGGTGAAGAGTTCGGGTCAGGGCCGCGGCGACAAGCGCCGTGTGGCCGAATACCGTGGGGCGCGCGGCATCCGCTTCTCGATCTTTCCGGGTTCGGGGCTGCGCAAGAAGAGCCCGACCGCGGTGATGGCGGCCGAGATCGTCGAGACCTCCCGCACTTTCGCGCGCACCGTCGCGATCATTGACCCCGCGTGGGCAGAGCCTCTCGCGCAAGACCTTGCCCACCGCCAGGTCTCCGAACCGCACTGGTCGAAGGATGCCGGTGCCGCCATCGCCTACGAGAAAGTCACCCTCTTCGGTGTTGAGATTGTCGCGCGACGCCGCGTGCAGTTCGCTCGGATCGACCGGGCGGCTTCGCGCGAGCTGTTCCTGCGCCACGCGCTCGTGGAGGGCGATTGGGATCCCGCACGCCTCGGCACGGCGCTCAGTGGTTTCTGGCGCAGCAACACCGAATTGCGCAGGCGCTTGGAAAGGCTTGAGGAACGTGAGCGGCGCCGCGACATCCTCGCCGGCGACGAGACCATCTATCGCTTCTATGACGCGCGCATCCCCAACGAAATCTTCGATGTGCGCTCTTTCGAGGCATGGTGGCGGGATGCGGTGACTCGTTCTCCGAGGCTGCTGACGATGCGCGAGTCCGACCTCGTCGAACGAGCCGATCGCGCCGAGGCGGGCGAGTTCCCTTCTCGCTGGGTGCAGGGCGAGCAACAGCTTTCTTTGGCCTACCGCTTCGAACCGGGTGCGATCGACGACGGCGTGAGCGTCGTCGTGCCGCTGGCTTTGCTCGCCCAGATCGAGGATCGCGGTTTCGACTGGCAGGTGCCGGGGTTGCGGCCGGAACTGATCGCGGCGCTGCTGCGGGCACTGCCCAAGGCGATCCGTCGTCATGTGGTGCCTGCCGCAGACTGGGCAGAAAAACTCGGCGCGCAGCTTGCCGGACACGGGCCAGAGGATGCGGCAGGCACCCCTGAGCGATCGCTGCGCGAGGCGCTCGCCCGACTCATCCAGCCCCTCGCGAATCAGGCCGTCACCGCGGAGGACTTCGAGATCGACCGGGTTCCCGGTCATCTTCGGGTGAACTTCCGTGTGGTCGACGAACGGGGCCGGGTGCTCGGCAGCGGAAGGGATCTGCGCGCGCTTCAGGCGCAACTGTCCGAGCACGCGCGCACGGCGGTATCGCGCTCGCTGAGCAAGAGTGAGCAGGGCATGCGGGCAGCAATGCACGAGAGCGTGACGGCGAGCGCACCGGCACCGTCGGGCGCAGACTCACAACGCGATCCGGCACGGGGCGACCGAGGCGCGAGCGCGTCTATCGAGCGCGACGACATCACCACCTGGGACTTCGGCGAGCTCCCGCCCGTGCTCGATACGCGCGTCGCGGGCGGAGTGGTGCGAGGCTTTCCCGCCCTTGTCGACCGCGGCAAGAGCGTCTCGATTCGCGTCGAGGCGACAGCGGATGCTGCCGAGCGGGCCACCCGCGAGGGTGTGCTGCGCTTGGTGCTGCTCGGCATCCCCTCGCCCGCCCCTTATGTTCAGGAGCACCTGAGCAGCGCGGAGAAGCTCGCTCTTGCCAGCTCTCCCTACGCCTCGACCGCCGCGCTCATCGAAGACTGCCGTCGGGTGGTCACGCAGGCCGTGATCGACGATGCGAGCAGCGGGGTCATCCGCAGCGAGTCAGAGTTCCAGCGCGTGCGCGAGATGGTCTCGGGGGTCATCGTCGATGAGATCTTCTCCTGCGTCTCACTCGTCGCGAGCGTGCTCACCGCGGCGCGGGCGGTCGAACGCGGCATCCGCGCGCAGAACTCTCACGCGCTGCTCGGCCCTCTCGGCGACATCAAGGCCCAGCTCTCCGGGCTCATCTTTCCGGGTTTCGTCTCGGCCACCGGGCGCGAGAGGCTCGCGCAGTATCCTCGCTACCTCGACGGCATCCTCGAACGACTGGCGGCCCTGCCCGACGCCCCTGGCAAAGACCGCGCCCGCCAGAGCGAGTTCGAGCAGATGAGTGCCGCGTACGCCGAGGCGGGCGGCACCATCCCGCTCGCCGCCGATGCGCCCGCGGCCCTGGTCACGGTGCGCTGGTTGCTCGAAGAGTATCGGGTGAGCCTGTTCGCACAACGCCTCGGCACCGCACGCCCGGTATCACCCCAACGCATACGGAAAGAACTCGAGGCACTGCGCGAGACACGACGCGCCTAGGCGTCACAGACCCGGCTCGATAGCCTGGAACCATGGCTCAGGCAATCAGCTACTCAGAACTCGGCGCCCCCTCTGTCCTGACGTTGAGCGAGGTGCCCGAACCGACCGCTGGCCCCGGTCAGATCGTCGTGCGCATCGAAGCGGCCGGCGTCAACCCCATCGACGCCAAGCTCCGCTCTGGTGTGCGCACCACCGCACCCCTCACCGCGCCACGACGCGTCGGTTTTGACGGCGCGGGCGTTGTCGTGGCGCTCGGCGAAGGGGTGCACGACTTCGCGCTGGGCGACCGCGTCGCGATCCGCGACACCTTGGGCAGCTATGCCACCGCCCTCGCGGTCGAGGCGCACAATGCCGCCGCGCTGCCGGATGCCGTGAGCGCCGCCGAGGGAGCGGGAATCGGCATCCCCGCGGGCACCGCCTACCAGTCGCTCCGCTCGCTCGGGGTCACCGCGGGCGATGTCGTGCTCGTGCACGCCGGAACGGGCGCTGTCGGACAGGCCGCCGTGCAGTTCGCGAAGGCCTGGGGTGCGACCGTCATCGCCACGGGCAATCCCACGCGACACGAGCAGCTCCGCACGCTGGGGGCGATCCCCGTGGCCTACGGGCCGGGACTCATCGAACGGGTTCGCGAGATCGCTCCCGCCGAGATCACGGTCGCGCTCGACTGCGCCGGCACCGATGAGGCGATCCACAGCTCACTCGAACTCGTCGCCGACCGCGACCGCATCGCGACCATTGTGCGCGGCCTGGATGCCGAGAGCTTCGGCATCCGCGCGTTCTCGGCCGGCTCGCCGCATCCCCTGAGCGAAGGGGAACAAGCGTGGCGGGCCGAGGCGCTGCCGGCCACGATCGCCCTTCTCGCCAGCGGCGATTTCGTCATCGAATTCGGGCCGGAGTTTGCCCTTGCCGAGGCCGCGCGCGCCCACGAGATCATCGAGTCAGGAGCCGCCGGCGGCAAGATCGTCCTGCGACCCTGAACCGCCCCCGGCGCGGCGCGGCGGCGCGTGACCCGCCTCTCGCTTTCGACGCATCCAGATATCGCGCAGGGCCGGTTCGAGTTCGGGATGCTGGAACTCATAGCCGGCCTCCACCAGCACTCGGGGTGCCACCCAACGACTCTTGAGCACAAGTTCCGGCTCGGTGCGCAGCATCCACATCGCCGGTTCCAGCATGAAGCGCCATGCGGGCATGCCGAAGGGTGCCCGCACGACGCGGCGGAGGGCGGCCATGAGCGTGCGGTTCTCCACCTGCTCGGGCGCCGAGAGATTCACGAAACCCGAGACCTCGGGATGATCCCGAATGAATTGAAGAGCGCCCACGACATCGTCGATATGAATCCAACTGAATTGTTGACGACCCTTCGAGCGATGAATCTCTGGCGAGTGCGCGGTGGGATCGGACCCGATACCCCGATATCGGCGATGCCGAAACCACCAGCCGTCGAACTGCGGCCCGCCGAGGCCGAAGCGTGCCAGACGGAAGAGCAGCGCGGTCGCGGCACCGTCATCGCCGAACACGATCGTGGTGCGAAGCGCCACGCGGCGCGTGGCGGGCAGATCGCCCGCGAAGAGTTCGGCCTCCCAGGTGCGCCCGACATCAGGTGAGAAGCCCGTATCCAGTTCGGTGTCCGTCTCGGTCTGCGGGCGGTCGAGGGCGTAGCGGTAGATCGTCGCGGTGCTCGCGTTCATCCAGACCGAGGGCGGCCTCTTCGCGGCGACGATCGCCTCGCGCAGCGCCCGCGTCGTGTCGACGCGTGAGCGCAGAATCTCCTCGCGATTCTTATCGTTGTAGCGGCAGTTGACGCTCCTGCCGGCGAGCCCCACGACGAGTTCTGCTCCGTCGACGACACGCAGAATCGAGGCGGGATCATCCCAGCGGGCATCCGGCCCTTCGCGCCCGATAACGGCGACCTCATAGCCTTCTGCCTCGAACGCTGCCTGCAGCGTCCGCCCGATGAACCCGGAACCACCCCCGAGCACGACACGGGGTGCGAGAGATCCGGATGCCATGCCGCGCGTCAATTCGCGTCGTTTTGGTCGTGCTCCTGCGTGCGCTTGGCGATCTCTTCGCGCAGACGCCACTCCTCGATCTCACGTTCGAGGTCCGCCATCTGCTGCTCGGTCGTGCGAGTGTCTGCTGCGGCCGCGGGCGGATTCCATCCGACGGTTGTCGTGTTCTGGGCCGGCGAAGAACGACGCGGAAGCGAAACGCCGCCCTCCCACTCGCGACCGATGGTGAACCACAGCACGCTGCCGATGATAGGAAGCAGGATCACGATGATGATCCACACCATCTTCGGCAAGAACTTCACGTGGTCATCGCGTCGGGTGATGATGTCGATGAGGGCGAAGACCAGCACCGCCAGGGTGACCAGACTCACGATGTAAGGCATGTTTCCAGTCTACGTCGCCCCGAGTGGCCCGCTCCGTGCCGAGGCGCTCTGTGCTGAGATGGGGTATGGCCTTCCGTACCGAACCCGCCCCCGTCACCCTCCGCGGCGCCCTCGTCGAGCTGCGCCCGCTCGAACGGGGCGATCTCGCCGAACTCCTGGATGCTGTGAGCGAAGGGGATCTGTGGAAGCGCTCGTGGTACACCTCGATCCCCGCGCCCCAAGAAATGGAGGCGGAGATCGAGCATCGCCTCGATCTTGCCGCGAAGGGCCAGATGATCCCTTTCACCTCGGTGGATGCCACCGGCCGCATCCTCGGCATGACGACCTTCTATGACCTCGTACCCGAGGTTCCGCGCGTGCACATCGGCTACACCTGGAACCGGCCTTCGGCGCACGGCAGCGGCACGAACGCCGAATCGAAGCTGCTGATGCTCGAGCACGCCTTCGAGGTGCTGGGTGCCATCCGTGTGGGGCTCACGACCCAATGGCAGAACAGGCAGTCGCGCGCGGCCATCGAACGACTCGGCGCGAAGCAGGATGGCGTCATGCGCGCCATTTCGCGCCGCAACGGCGTGCTCATCGACAGCGTCGAATACTCCATCGTCGAGTCGGAGTGGCCCGCCGTGAGAAAGAGCCTTGAGGTGCGGCTGGAAGGGCGTCGCTGAGGCGAGCGAGGAACGACGGCCCCTAGAAGTCCCAGTCTTCGTCTTCGGTGGCCTCGGCCTTGCCGATCACATACGAAGAGCCGGAACCCGAGAAGAAGTCGTGATTCTCGTCGGCGTTCGGCGAGAGCGCCGAGAGGATCGCGGGATTCACGTTCGTCACTGTCGCGGGGAACATGGCCTCGAAGCCGAGGTTCATCAGGGCCTTGTTCGCGTTGTAGTGCAAGAACTTCTTCACGTCTTCGGTGAGACCCACACCGTCATAGAGGTCTTGCGTGTACTGCACCTCGTTGTCATAGAGCTCATAGAGCAGCGAGAAGGTGTAGTCCTTGATCTCGGCGCGCTCGGCCTCACTCCGTTGCTCCATGCCCTTTTGGAATTTGTAACCGATGTAGTAGCCATGCACGGCTTCGTCACGGATGATGAGGCGGATGATATCGGCCGTGTTGGTGAGCTTGCCCTTGCTCGACCAGTGCAACGGCAGGTAGAAGCCCGAGTAGAACAGGAAGGACTCCAGCAGCGTCGAGGCGACCTTGCGCTTGAGAGGCTCGTCACCGCGGTAGTACGACATGACGATCTGCGCCTTCTTCTGAAGGTTCGCGTTCTCGAGCGACCAACGGAAGGCGTCGTCGATCTCTGGTGTCGAGCACAGCGTCGAGAAGATCGACGAGTAGCTCTTCGCGTGCACCGACTCCA
>CAZHIU010000031.1:0-17476 GCA_964532555.1 uncultured Microbacterium sp. | reverse complement strand
TGCAGGGCAAGGAGATGTCGTACAACAACTACGTCGACGCCGATGCGGCGCTGCGCGCGGCCTTCGACATGGTGCTGCCCGCGGTGGCCATCATCAAGCATGCCAATCCTTGCGGTATCGCGACCGCCGCACCGAACGCTCTCGACCCCATCGCGAGCGCACATCTGCGCGCGCACGAGTGCGATCCGGTATCGGCCTATGGCGGGGTGATCGCCGCGAACGGCACCGTGACCCTCAAAATGGCCGAGAACCTCAAAGACATCTTCACCGAGGTGATCGTTGCTCCCGCCTTCGAGCCGGAGGCGCTGGAGGTGTTCAGGACCAAGGCGAATCTGCGCGTGCTGCAGTTGCCGGATGACTGGCGGCAGGAGCCTATGGATGTCCGGCTCGTCTCGGGGGGTCTGCTGTTGCAGGATGCAGACCGCTTTCCCACCGACATCGCCTCGGTCGCCGAGAACTGGCAGCTCGTCGCCGGCGAAGGGGTCGATGAGGCGGAGATGACGAACCTCATCTTCGCCTGGAAGGCGTGTCGGGCCGTGAAATCCAACGCGATCGTGCTCGCGAAGAATCGCGCCACGGTCGGCATCGGCATGGGTCAGGTCAACCGCGTGGACTCCTGTCGGCTCGCGGTTCAGCGGGCGGGGGATCGGGCTCTCGGGGCGGTCGCGGCATCCGACGCCTTCTTTCCCTTTGCTGATGGACCCAAGGTGCTCATTGAGGCCGGGGTCTCTGCCATCGTGCAACCGGGCGGATCGCTGCGTGACGATGAGGTGATCGCGGCGGCGCAGGCAGCGGGGGTGACGATGTTCTTCACAGGCGAGCGGCACTTTTTCCACTGAGCTGACCGTGGGCCGGGTTCCGGGGTGCGGGTGTGCCGATTCTCATCGCTCGGATGCGTTTTCGGAGTGTGGCAGACAAGCATGCCGCACCCCTCTTCCGCAGAGGTGACAGGAATCGGCACACCCGCGCCCCTCTGCTTTAGTCCCCCACGGTGATGTCCGATTTCCGCTAGCGCGCGGCTTTGCGACATGCCAGAGTTGATGTCGTGAGCCTGACAATGACCTTCGACGAGCGGTATCGCGCTATCGACGCGCGCGATGCCCGTTTCGACGGTCAGTTCGTGACGGCGGTGCGTTCGACCGGCATCTACTGTCGGCCGAGTTGTCCCGCGCGCACACCCAAGGCCGTGAACGTGACCTTCTATCTGACGAGCGCCGCCGCTCACGAAGCCGGGTATCGGGCCTGCAAGCGGTGTCTGCCCGAGGCGGCTCCCGGGTCACCCGAGTGGAATGCGCGATCGGATGCCGCGGGCAGGGCTATGCGACTGATCGCCGAGGGCGTCGTCGAGCGCGAGGGCGTCGACGGGCTTGCCGCGCGCCTCGGCTACTCGCCGCGCCATCTCGGTCGGCTGCTGCAGGCAGAGCTGGGGGCGGGGCCACTCGCGCTCGCGCGTGCGCAGCGCGCACACACCGCCAGGATGCTGCTTGTCGGCACCGGCCTGCCCGCCTCGGAAATCGCCTTCTCCGCCGGATTCTCCAGCGTGCGCCAGTTCAACGACACGATCCGCGAGGTGTTCGGGGTGACGCCCACAGCCCTCCGCGGGCGGGGGCAGGTCACGATGGGCGCCCATGCGGAAACCCCCGCTGCGCAGGCAACACCCATCGACCTCGCCCTGCCCTTTCGCGGCCCGCTCGATGACGAGGGTCTTTTCGCGTGGATGTGCGCGCGCGCACTTCCCGGGGTGGAAGACGCCGGAGGGGCGCACTACGCGCGCACCCTCGCCCTACCCGGCGGCACCGCGTGGCTTCGCGTGCGGCGCGAGGGCGCCACCCTGCGCCTGAGCGCCCGTCTCGGCGCGCTCAGCGACCTCCCGGTGCTCGTGGCCCGCGTGCGACGACTCTTCGACCTCGACGCCGATCCGCTCGCCGTCGACGCGGTGCTCAGCACCCACCCCGCGCTTGCCCCGCTGGTCGCGCGCACACCCGGCATCCGTGTCGCAGGCACGACCGATCCCGCCGAGATGCTCATGCGCGCGATGGTCGGCCAGCAGATCACGGTTGCGGCCGCTCGCACGGCGCTCTCGCGATTAGCCGAGACGCTCGGAAAAGAGGTGCCGGAGATGTTTGGATGCGAGCGCCTCTTTCCCTCGATGGCGGCGATCGCCGAAAGTGGCACCGAGGTGCTGCGCGGGCCTGCCGCGCGCATCCGTGCGATCACCGAGACGGCGGCCGCACTCGCCGCGGGTGAACTCGCACTCAGCGCGGGCGACGACAGTGCCGCCCAGCGCGAGGCTCTTCTGGCTCGACCCGGCATCGGCGCATGGACGGCCGACTACGTGCGCATGCGCGTCACCGGAGACCCCGACATCTTTCTGCCCGGTGATGTTGCCGTGCGTGCGGGCGCTGCCGCGGCCGGCATCCCCGCCGAGGCCCGCGCACTCAGCGAATGGACGCGGCGCGTCTCGCCATGGCGCAGCTACCTGACCGCGCATCTCTGGCGCAACGCCGCCCGAGCAACGACCCGAAAAACCATCCGAGACAAGGAGCACTCATGACCGCCATCATCCAGACCATCGACACCCCCGACGGCCCCTTCACCGTGCTCGTCGACCCCGAGCAGCGCGTGCTGGCATCGGGGTGGACCGGCGAGGCCCAAGCGATTCTCCACCGCCTTCACCCGGCGCACCGCCCCGCCACGGTAACTCGCGGTGAGGCGGATGCGGCATCCGCGGTTCTCGCGTTCTACGCTGGCGATATGCATGCCATCGATTCGGTTGCCGTACGCCAGTTCGGCACCCCTTTTCAGCGGGAGGGATGGCACGCCCTGCGCGACATCGCACCGGCTCATCCCCTCAGCTACACCGAGTTCGCCGCGAAGCTCGGGCGACCCGCTGCCGCGCGCGCCGCAGCATCCATCTGTGCGCGCAACGCCCCCGCGCTCTTCGTGCCCTGCCATCGGGTGCTGCGCGGCGACGGTTCGATGGGCGGCTTCGCCTGGGGCACGGCAGTGAAGCGTTCACTGCTTGCCCGTGAAGCAGGCGCTTCGTGACCAAGGCCCCTCACAACGCGCTACTGATCACGCAGTTCATCCTCGCCGGCGTCGTGTGGGGTGCCAGCTTTCTCTTCATGAAGGTCGCCCTTGAGGGGATGGCACCGGGGCAGATCGCCTGGGCGCGCATCCTTCTGGGGGCGATGACCCTCGGGGTCTTCATGCTGTTGCGAAGAGAGCGCCTCCCCCGCCGTCTTCGCATCTGGATGCACATGACGGTGATCGCGGCGGTCTTCTGCCTCGGCCCCTTCATGCTCTTCGCCTGGGCGCAGCAATACATCACCTCGGGGCTCGCCAGCATCTACAACGCCACCACGCCCATCATGACCGCCATCATGGCCTGGGCGGTCTTTCGCGTCGAGAAGCTGCGGCTCATGCAGATCGTCGGGATACTCCTCGGGATGCTGGGCGTCATCGTGATCATCGCTCCCTGGCAGGGGCTCGATTTCAGCCAGAGCCTGCTGGCGCAGGCCGCGTGCCTGGGCGCAACTGCCTGCTATGGCTTCAGCCTCGCGTACCTGCGCCGCTTCGTTCCCGCGGGCACCATGAATCCTCTCGTGACCGTCTTCATGTTCGTGGGGATCGCTGCGATGATGATGCTGTTGCTGACCCCCGTGCTGGCCCTCGCCCCCGTGCGGCTGGACTTCTGGATCGTTGCGAGCGTTCTCATTCTCGGGTGCATCGGCACCGGGGTGACTTTCATCTGGAATCAGAACCTCTTGGAGGCATGGGGTCCGACCGGGGTATCGACGGTCACCTACATCACTCCGGTGATCGGCGTGCTGCTGGGGGTCGTCGTGCTGGGCGAGTCCCTGCACTGGAACGAGCCGCTCGGTGCCGTCTTCGTGCTGCTGGGCATCCTGCTCGCTCAGCGACGGGTGAAGAGGGCAATCGAACGTCAGGGCTCCGTGTTGCGCGAGCCGGAGCAGGTGACATAGCCTGGAAGGCTTTCGTGTCTGCATCTGACCACGTCTAGGAACATGTCTTCTTCACCTGAAACCCCACGCCCTTCGCTCTCTACCTTTCGCTCGCTTGCCCGGGTGTACCCCTTCGCGAAGCGTGCGCTGCCGCACCTCGCGCTCGGCGGGCTCGCGGCGCTGCTGGCGAGCCTGCTCGCCCTTGCGGTGCCGCTTGTGCTCGAGGTTCTCGTGCGCGGCCCGATCCTCTCGGGTGACCGGATGCAGCTCGTGTGGGGTTCGGCCGTCATCCTCGTGCTGGGACTGCTCGAGGCACTCATGGTCTGGGCGCGCCGCTGGTTCGTGACGATCCCCTCGACGCGCGTCGAATACGAGATGCGCACCACCTTCTATGCGAGACTGCAACGCCTGCCCGTCGCCTTCCACGACCGTTGGCAGTCGGGGCAGTTGCTCAGCCGCATGATGCAGGACATCGGGATGCTGCGCCGCTTCCTGGCCTTCGGTCTCGTGCTGCTCGTCGTCAACACCCTCACGATCATCGTCGGTTCGGTGCTGCTCTTCCGCTGGCACTGGGCGCTCGGCACCACCTTCCTCCTCGTCTGCGCACCCCTCTGGTACGCCGGGTACCGCTTCGAGAAGAGCTATGGCACCCTCGCACGACAGAGCCAGGATCAAGCGGGAGACCTGGCCACGTCGGTGGAGGAGAGCGTGCACGGCATCCGGGTGCTGAAGGCCTTCGGTCGCGGCGCCCACGCCATGCAGAAGTTCACCCGCCAGGCCGAGACGCTGCGCCAGACGGAGATGCGCAAAGCGCGCGCGCTCGGGTCGATCTGGTTCTGGCTCGTGCTGCTGCCCGATATCGCTTTCGCCCTGTGCCTCGGTGTCGGTGTCGTGTTGGCCCTGCGCGGCGAACTCGACATCGCCGAACTCGTCGCCTTCTTCGCGATGGCCACGGTGCTGCGCTGGCCGATGGACTCGCTCGGTTTTCTCTTCTCCTTTCTGCTCGACGCGCGCACGGCAACCGACCGCATCTTCGAAGTGCTCGACGAAGAGAACACGATCACCGACCCGGCGAAGCCTCGCTCGGTCAAGAACGGACGCGGGAGATTGGCATTCGAGGGCGCGCAGTTCCGCTACCAGGATGCCTCGGATGCCGAGCGCGATCTGCTCGACGGCATCGAGCTCGTGCTCGAACCCGGCGAGACGATGGCGCTCGTCGGCCTCACCGGCTCGGGCAAGACGACTCTGACGACCCTTCCCGGGCGGCTCTACGACGTCACCGGCGGTCGCGTCACCCTCGACGGGGTGGATGTGCGCGATCTCACGCTGCAGGATCTGCGCACGCGCGTGGGCATGGCCTTCGAGGATGCGACGCTCTTCTCGCAGTCGGTGCGTCACAATGTGCTGCTCGGCCGCGAAGACCTCGATCCGAACAGCCCCGAGGGCGAGGCGGTGCTGCGCGAAGCGCTCCAGGTCGCCCAGGCGGGCTTTGTCGACGATCTGCCCGAGGGCATCGACACGATCATCGGCGAGGAGGGTCTTTCGCTCTCGGGCGGTCAGCGTCAGCGCCTCGCCTTGGCCCGCGCGGTCGCGGCACGCCCCTCCGTGCTCGTGCTCGACGATCCGCTCTCGGCGCTGGATGTCGACACCGAGGCTCTCGTGGAGGATGCCCTGCGCGAAGTGCTGCACGAGACCACCGCTCTCGTCGTCGCGCATCGCCCCTCGACGGTGATGCTCGCCGACCGGGTGGCGCTGCTCGAGGCGGGTCGGATCACCGCGGTGGGGAAGCACTCGGATCTTCTTCGCGAGAGCGAGCACTACCGGCACGTCATCTCGAGCCTCGAGGATGAGGCGGAGCGAAAAGGCAAGAAACAACGATCATCCGGCAACGACGAAGGGGGGCAGGCATGAGCGTGCAGGGCACAAGCGGCGAAGACCGCACCGATTACACCCGCGAAGAGTCGCGCGCGATCCGCCGCCGTTCGCTGACGCTGCTGCGCTCACTGCTCTCGCCGCTGCGCTGGCAGATCGTGCTGGTCGCGGTCGTCATCCTGGTCTCGACCGTTCTGCGCGTGGCCGGCCCCGCGCTGATCGCCTTCGGGATCAACTCGGCGCTGCCTGCGCTGATCGAGCGAGCAGACTGGATGCCGACGATCGGCGTGGTCGCGGTGTATCTCGTCGCCGGTTTCGGCGGGGCGCTGCTGATCGGCTGGTATGTCGTTCTGGCCGCGCGCCTGACCCAGGCGGTGATGCTTGACCTGCGCAAACGCATCTTCTTGCACACGCAGCGTCTGAGTCTCGAGTTCCACGAGTCGTACACATCGGGGCGCATCATCTCGCGTCAGACGAGCGATCTCGATTCGATTCGAGAACTGCTCGATGGCGGTCTCAACGAACTCGTCTCCGGTGTGGTCTATGGCGTCTTCACGGTGCTCGCTCTCATGCTGCTGGACTGGCAGTCGGGTCTCATCATGCTGCTGATGGGGGCGCCGGTGTACTTCTTGATGCGCTGGTTCTACGTCAACTCGCAGCGCGTGTACCGCGAGTCACGGGTGATCAGCGCGAAAGTGATCGTGAAGTTCGTCGAGACGATGACCGGGATCCGTGCGGTCAAGGCCTTCCGCAAAGAGCGCCGCAACGACGACGAGTTCGGCGAGCTATCCGGTCAGTATCGCGACATCAACGTGCGTTCGATCTTCCTGTTCGCCAAGTTCGAACCGGGTCTCATGGGCCTTGCCGCAGTCTCTGTCGCGGTCGTGCTGCTGTGGGGAGGTATCCGCGTGGTCGAGGGCGGCCTGCTCGTCGGCACGCTGCTTGCCGCAGTGCTCTATGTGCGCAACTTCTTCTCGCCCATGCAAGAGATCGCCTTCGTCTTGAACTCCTACCAGTCGGCGACGGCCGCGCTCGAAAAAGTCTCGGGTGTGCTCGAAGAGCAGCCGACCGTTGCCGATCCGACGCGCCCGATCGACCTCTGGGCCTCGCGCGGTCACGTGGAGTTCGTCGATGTGACCTTCGGCTACTCCGACGATCGTGTGGTGCTGCCGCACTTCTCGCTCGACATTCCGGCGGGGCAGACCGTGGCACTGGTGGGCACGACGGGGGCGGGCAAGTCGACTCTCGCGAAGCTCGTCTCGCGTTTCTACGATCCCTCGGCGGGGCAGATCACGCTCGACGGCGTGAACCTGCGATCCTTGCATCCCAAAGACCTGCGTCGCGCCATCGTCATGGTGACCCAAGAGGCGTATTTGTTCAGCGGCACGGTCGCCGACAACATCGCGCTCGGAAAGCCCGATGCGACGCCGGAGGAGATCGAGGCGGCGGCGCGCGCGGTGGGGGCGGATGACTTCATCCGGCGCCTTCCCGATGGCTACGACACCGATGTCAACAAGCGCGGCGGGCGCGTGTCTTCTGGTCAGCGTCAGTTGATCTCCTTTGCGCGCGCCTTCCTCGCCGACCCCGCGGTGCTCATTCTCGACGAGGCGACCGCCTCGCTCGACATCCCCTCGGAACGGCTCATTCAGAAAGCCCTGCAGACGCTTCTGGCAGATCGCACGGCGATCATCATCGCTCATCGGCTTTCGACGGTGTCGATTGCCGATCGCGTGCTGGTGATGGAGCGCGGGCGGATCATCGAGGATGACGCACCCGAGGTGCTGATCGCGGGCACGGGCAAGTTCGCGCAGTTGCACGCGGCCTGGCGCGAATCGCTTGTATGAACGCGAAGGATGCCTTTCGCCGAGCCTGTCGTTAGCATCGAAGAGTGAATGAGGTGCTCCTCGCCCTGGGCGAGTCGTGGTGGCTTGCCCCTTCGATCGTCGCCGTGGGGGCGATCGGCGTCGTCGGCGTGCGTCGCGTACAGAGGAACGACCCACGACGTCTCGCCTACCGTGCAGCGCAGTTCGACGTCGGCGAGGCGAGGCGCACCGCCATCCGCCGTCGCGCGGAGCTGAAGGTGGCGCGCGCGGAGTATCGCCGTCACGTCACCGAGCGCTCATTTCGCCGTGAGACGGGCGTCGATCTCAGCGGGTCGCGTCGGAGCGTGCGCGACGCGGAACGGGCCGTACGAGCGGCGGATGCGGCGACACGCCTCGCCTACGCCCGGCGAAGCGCCGCTCGCCAAGAGCTGTCGCTGCTGAAAGACCCTGAGAAGTACCCTCTTGCGCGGGTGAAGGCACAGCACGACGCGGTGCTGCGCCGCTGGCTGGACTACGAGACCGACCCCGCGATGGTGATCGCCTATCCCGCGATGAGCGACGGTTCGGTGCCCACGACGGGAGAGTTCTTCGCGGCATCCCAAAGAGCCGGATGGCTCCGCCCGGCCGCGAACACGAGGGTCACGCCCGAGCAGTTCGCCCGATACCGGGATGCCGTGCACGCCCTGGAGGAGGCGTTCGAGAATGCCGAGAGAACGGTTCGCGGACGCGAGGCGAGCGGCGTGACAGACAGCGGGTGGCACGACACCGCGCAGCACATGATCGCCCGATCAACCGAGGTCGTGGAGAAGGTCGCGGATGTCGCAGCCTCACTCGCCGCGCTCTGGAACCGGCGCGCCCGCTAGGCCAAGGGGGTGAGCGGCGAGGTCTCGATGGGGGAGGGAATGTCGAGACCCCGCCGCCAGACTATGAGCCTAACTGAACCTGGGCGACAACCTCGCCGTATTCCGTCTCACCCACCGGCACGAAGCCGACGCTGTCGAAGAAGGGTGCGGGGCTGCCTTCTCCCGGCTCGTAGATGACGGTGACATGATCGAATCCGCGCTTGCGTGCCTCTTCGATGAGCTTCGATACCGCGAACCGCCCCACGCCTTTGCCCTGTGCGCTCGCCGCGACGTTGATGCGCCACAGCACACAGCGGAAGTACTCGTGAAAGGCATCGACGTCGAAGTTGGCGCTGACGAATCCGACGACTCCGTCGTCGTCGACAACGACTCTTTGCCAGGTGGTCTCGGGGTTGATGACGGTGGCGGCGGTGCCGTAGGAGACCGGCGCGAGAAACTGCTCCTGCCCCGGTTTGAGCGAGAGGGAGTTCACGGCGACGATCGTCGCGGCGGACAACTCGACCATACGCAGTTCCGACATACGCCCAGGGTAGTCGCATTGCGTGCGCCGTGGCCTCTCGCTTGTGGAAACCCTCACATCCTCACCCGCGCCGGGCATCGATCCGGGCGGGATGCCGCACCCGAAAGCGGTAGGCTGGGTGACGCCCTCCGCCCACCGCTCCCGCGGTTCATATGGCTATGCGCCGGGTGCCGCTCCGCTGCGAAAGAGACTAGGGATGACCGAGCCCACCATCATCTACACCCACACCGACGAGGCGCCGGCGCTGGCGACCGCATCGCTTCTGCCGATCGTTCGGGCGTACACGCGCCAGGCCGGCATCCGAGTCGAAACCCGCGATATCTCTCTCGCCGGGCGCATCCTCGCGGCGTTCCCCGAGAGCCTGAACCCCGATCAGCGCGTGGGCGATGCCCTCGCCGAACTCGGAGAGCTCGCCACCGAACCCGAGGCCAACATCGTCAAGCTGCCGAACATCTCGGCATCCATTCCGCAGCTCAAGGCCGCCATCGCCGAACTCAGGGCTCAGGGCTACGCGGTGCCCGAGTACCCGGACGAGGCCGAGGGCGAAGCCGAGCGCGAGGTGCGGGCACGCTACGACCGCATCAAGGGTTCGGCGGTCAACCCCGTTCTGCGCGAGGGCAACAGCGATCGGCGTGCGCCCGGTTCGGTCAAGAGCTACGCCCGCACGCACCCCCACCGCAACAAGCCCTTCGCGGCCGGATCGAAGACCCGCGTGGCAACGATGGGTCATGACGACTTCCGCTCGAACGAGAAGTCATGGGTGGCCGCCGACGCCGACACGCTGACCATTCGCCATATCGCCGACGACGGCACCGAGACGGTGCTCAAGCAGGCGCTCACCGTGCAGCCCGAAGAGATCGTCGATGCGACCTTCCTCTCGGCCAGCGCCCTCGACGCCTTTCTTGCCGAAACGCTCGCCGAGGCGTCACGCGATGACGTGCTCTACTCGGTGCACCTGAAGGCGACGATGATGAAGGTCAGCGACCCGATCATCTTCGGCCATGTCGTACGCAGCTACTTCGCCGATGTCTTCGCTCGCTATGGCACCGCGCTGGCCGAGGCGGGCCTCAGCGCCAATGACGGGCTGGGTTCGATTCTTGCCGGGCTCGAGCAGATCGAGGGCGGCGAAGAGGTCGCCGCGGCTTTCGCCGCGGCGATGGCCGCCGGTCCGCGTCTGTCGTATGTCAACAGCGACCGCGGGATCACCAATCTGCACGTTCCCTCGGATGTGATCGTGGACGCGTCGATGCCCGCCCTCATCCGCAACGGCGGAAAGCTCTGGGGTGCAGACGGCGGCGAAGACGACACCATCGCGGTCATCCCCGACTCCTCCTATGCGGGCGTGTACCAGGCGACCATCGACGATGTCATCGCGCACGGACCGCTTGACCCGGCCACGATCGGCACCGTGCCCAACGTCGGCCTCATGGCGCAGGCCGCCGAAGAGTATGGCAGCCACGACAAGACCTTCGAGATCGCCTCTGCCGGTGTGGTGCAGATCGTCAACGGCGAGGGTTCGCCTGTCATCGAGCATCGGGTCGCCGCGGGAGATATCTGGCGAGCGACACAGACCAAGGATGTCGCGGTCAAGGACTGGGTGCGTCTGGCCGTCGCTCGAGCCAAAGCCAGCGGTGCCCCGGCGATCTTCTGGCTCGACAAGGAGCGCGCGCACGATGCGCAACTCATCGCCAAGGTGAGCGCCGCACTCTCCGCGCTCGATACCGCAGGTGCCGAGATCGCGATTCTCGCCCCCGAAGACGCCACCCGCTACACCCTCGCGCGCATGCGCAAGGGTGAGGACACCATTTCGGTCACCGGCAACGTTCTGCGCGACTACCTGACTGATCTCTTCCCGATCCTCGAACTCGGCACGAGCGCGAAGATGCTCTCGATCGTGCCCCTGCTCGCCGGAGGTGGCCTTTTCGAGACAGGTGCCGGAGGCTCTGCCCCCAAGCATGTGCAGCAGCTCGTAGAAGAGAACTACCTGCGCTGGGACTCCTTGGGGGAGTTCTTCGCGCTCGTTCCCTCTTTCGAGCAGTTCGCAGAGTTCACCGGCAACACCCAGGCCACTGTTCTCGCTGAGACTCTGGATGCCGCCACAGGCACCTTCCTCGAGCAAGACAAGTCGCCGGGCCGACAACTGGGCACGATCGACAACCGCGGCAGCCACTTCTACATCGCGATGTTCTGGGCACAGGAACTCGCGCGACAGACGAAGGATGCCGCGCTCGCGGCTGTCTTTGCCCCTGTCGCCGAAGCCCTCACCACCGCGGAGGACACGATCGTCGGCGAGCTTCTCGCGGTGCAGGGCAAGCCGGTCGACATCGGCGGCTACTACCGCCCAGATGCCGCGCGAGTGGCATCCGTCATGCGCCCTTCGGCAACACTCAACGAGATCATCGACACGATGAACTGATCGGGCATTCGGCCCGGCTCAGTTGTGGATGTGAACCTCGATGCCGCGAGGCGACCACTCGAAGAGCTGCGTAGCCCGCCACTCGGGCATGCCCTCTCACGCCAGCCTGCGGCGCCCGGCGACAAGGCCGGCGGCAACGGCGACGAGCGCGAAGGCGATGCCGATCCACGCCTGACCCATCGCCCACCACGCCATAGTGACCGCGGCGTAGATCGCCAGTTCCACAATCGCCGCGATGAACGCGTGCACCCGCAGCACCGGTCGCGGCGAGAGGAAGAGCGCCCACAGGATCAACATCAGCGCCGGCGCCCCGACACCGACCACAAGCGAGAGCGGAAGCGAGAACTCCGCAAAGCCCCATACGACAAGCGAGGCGAGTGCGGCGATGAGCACTCCGACCCGAACGATGTCAAGGGGCGTGATGCGCGAGCGTGCGGTGGGTGCGGTGTCGGCTGCGGCTGTGTCGGGCATGCGCTCAGTCTAGAGCGGATGCCGCACGAGGCGCCCGTGTGCGACGCCGATCCAGAAGCTGCTGCATCCCTCCGGCGACGAGCAGGTACACACTCGTGACGATCACACCCCACACGACCACCGCGCCGGGAGCGAAGTCCACCGCGACCGCGTACACCGCGCATACCGCCCAGGTAGCGGTCACGATGAGCGTCAGCGGTCGCCAGCGGGCGGTGCGCAGCGGGTGCACGAACCGCAGAGGAAGGAACATCAGCACCGCGAGCGCGATGACCACGGCGAGGGTGAACCACTGCTGGGGTTGTACGGCGAAGATGCCGAGCACGACCATGTTCCAGCACGCGGGAAAGCCTCTGAAGGAACGATCCGCCGTCTTCATTCGGGTGTCGGCGAAGTACAGTGCACTGCCGAAGCAGATGACGAGCGCGGCGATCCATCCCGCGGGGCCGGGGAGTACGGCCGAGGTCACCAGCGCGAAGACCGGCACGAACACGTACGTCAGGTAGTCGACGATGAGATCGAGCAGCGTGCCGTCGATCACCGGCGCGCGTCGGCTCACCTCGAGGCGGCGCGCCAGGGGGCCATCGATGCCGTCGAGAAGCAGCGCCGCGAGCAGCCAGAGGAACATCGCGCGCCAATCACCCGCGGCGGCCGCCACGAGCGCGCACAGGGCGAGGACCGCCCCCGTTGCGGTGATGAGGTGTACGCCATAGGCGCTGAAGGATGCACGCATCGGCGTCAGACTACGCCGAAATCTCAGTTTCAGTGTGCACAGCGCGCCGGGGGCCCGGCGACCGCATCCGCTATGCTCGAAGCGGCGCGGCGGGCATCGCGGTGCATTCCACCGGGACGCGTCTCGCGCCCCGCGGTCTCATGTCTGGGCCGAAGACAACACGGCAGTTTTGCCCCGAGGAGTGCCTCATGAACGATCCCACTTTCACCGCTGCGCTCGCCGAGGTCGACCCCGAGATCGCCGAGGTGCTGCAGCGTGAACTCGACCGTCAGCGCAGCTTTCTCGAGATGATCGCCTCCGAGAACTTCGTGCCCGTCTCGGTGCTGCAGTCACAGGGCTCGGTGCTGACGAACAAGTATGCCGAAGGCTACCCCGGGCGTCGATACTACGGGGGATGCGAAGAGGTTGATGTCGCCGAGTCATTGGCGATCGAGCGGGCAAAGAGCCTCTTCGGTGCGCAGTTCGCCAATGTGCAGCCGCACTCGGGGGCGACGGCCAACGCGGCGGTCCTGCACGCGATCGCGCGCCCGGGCGATACTCTGCTGGGTCTCTCTCTCGATCAGGGTGGGCATCTCACCCACGGCATGAAGATCAACTTCTCCGGACGCCTATACAACATCGTCGCCTACGGTGTCGACCCCGAGACCTCGATCATCGACATGGCCGAGGTGCGACGCCTCGCCGAAGAACACAAACCCCAGGTCATCATCGCGGGGTGGTCGGCATACCCCCGTCAGCTCGATTTCGCCGCCTTCCGGGAGATCGCCGATTCGGTCGGGGCACTGCTGTGGGTCGATATGGCCCACTTCGCCGGCCTCGTCGCCGCGGGCCTGCACCCCAACCCGGTTCCCCACGCCGATGTGGTCTCCTCCACCGTGCACAAGACCATCGGTGGCCCGCGTTCGGGCTTCATTCTCACCAACGACGCCGAGATCGCCAAGAAGATCAACTCGGCCGTCTTCCCCGGGCAGCAGGGCGGCCCCCTCATGCACGTCATCGCGGCGAAGGCCACGGCTTTCAAGCTCGCGGCGACTGCGGAGTTCCGCGAGCGGCAAGAGCGCGTCATCCGGGGGGCGGCGATCCTCGCGGAACGTTTGACGGCCCCGGATGTCGCGGCGGCGGGAATCACGGTGCGCTCGGGAGGCACCGATGTGCACCTGGTGCTGGTGGATCTTCGGGATGCCGCGATCGACGGCAAGCAAGCCGAAGACCTGCTGCACGAGATTCGCATCACCGTCAACCGCAACGCCGTACCGAACGACCCGCGCCCCCCGATGGTGACCTCGGGGCTGCGCATCGGCACCCCGGCGCTGGCAACCCGTGGCTTCGGGGATGCGGAGTTCACCGAGGTGGCCGACGTCATCGCTCGCGCCCTGCAGCCGGGCGCCGACCTTGAGGTGTTGCGCGCGCGTGTCGATGCGCTCGCGGCGGCCTTTCCGCTCTACCCCGGCCTGGATCAGTGACGGCGAAGCTTCTCGACGGGAAGGCGGCGTCGGCCGTCATCCGTGCCGAGCTCGCGGGGCGCGTCACGGCGCTGCGCGACGCGGGGGTGGTTCCCGGAATCGCCACGGTGCTCGTGGGCGATGACCCGGGCTCACGGCTGTATGTGGCGATGAAGCGCGAGCAGTCGCAGCAGATCGGGATGCACTCGATTCGACGCGAACTGCCAGGCGACGCCACGCAGGAGCAGGTGGAAGCTGTGATCGACGAACTGAACGCCGATCCTGGCTGCCACGGCTACATTGTGCAGCTTCCGCTCCCCGCTCACCTGAACACCGACGCGATCCTCGGGCGGATCGATCCGAAGAAGGATGCCGATGGCCTGCATCCTACAAACCTCGGGCGCCTCGTGCTCAACGTCAACGGTCCCATCCAGACGCCGTTGCCGTGCACTCCGCGTGGGGTGATCGAATTGCTGCGCTGCAACGACTACGCACTCGAGGGCAAGCATGTCGTGGTGGTCGGGCGGGGAACGACCATTGGTCGCTCGATCGGCTTGCTGCTCACGCGCCGTGCAGTCAACGCGACCGTGACGCTCACGCACACGGGCACCGTCGATCTGCCGCGCTATCTGCGCGAGGCCGATGTGATCGTCGCGGCCGCGGGTGTCAAGCATCTTGTGCGCGCGAAGGATGTGAAGCCGGGAGCCGCCGTGCTCGATGTGGGCGTCACACGTGAGCTCCACGAAGAAACGGGCCGGGCGCGCGTGTTCGGCGATGTGCATCCGGATGTTGCGAACGTCGCCGGATGGCTCTCGCCCAACCCCGGCGGGGTGGGGCCGATGACCGTCGCCCTGCTGATGACGAACGTGGTGGAAGCCGCCGAGCGGGCGGCGACCCCGGCTGCTTAGAGATCTTCGAGCAGCGCGCGCTGTTCGGGGGTGAGTTCGTCGGCGAGCTCGGCACGGCCGAGGTGTTCAGCGGCCGAGGGCACGGTCGTTGTGGCCGGGGTGCCGCGAGCCGGATCGACACGATCGTAGAGCTCGCCAGCTTTCGCTTCGATGCGGTCAGAGACCTTCGCATAGACGAACCAACCGGCACCGATGATGATCGGCGGCAACACGAACGACCAGAACCAACTGTCACCGGCGTTGACACCGCTGAAAATCAGCGTTGCCACCCACACCGCGCCAGCCAGAGCGAAGACGATGAGCAATTGGATGAACTGCTCACCCGTGCGCGAACGGTGCGGGCGGGTCTTCTCGGCCTCTGTCTGTGCCCAGCGCTCGGCGAGGGGCTTCACGAACAAGACCAGCGCCGTCATCACGAGCGAAGCCCAGATGACCGACCAGCCGACCTTTGCGGGGGTGAAGATGCCGATCACGAGCAGAACTGCGATGTTGAAGACGAAGAGGGATGCGAAACGGATGATCCAAGTTCTCATGAACCCAGACTGGCAGATCGCGCGGCTCTCGACCAGAGTCGGATCGGATGTTCTCGCGAGGGGTCAGTAGCTCGCGCGCCCTGCGGCGTCTTCGCCGACGAAGTGCGAGGCCAGTGCTTCGGAAGAGCGGGCCAGCAGGGCCACATCCGCCCCGACCGAGATGAAATCGATGCCACCGGCGATGTAGTCATCTGCCACGGCAGGATCAAAAGCATTGACGCCGACAGGGGTGCCCGCCGCTTTGGCCGCGGCGATGACGCGCTGCACTTCGATCAACACATCGGGATGCGCCTGCTGCCCCAGCAGCCCCATGGATGCGGCGAGATCGGCAGGACCGGCAAAGACCGCGTCGATGCCTTCGGTTTCGATGATCTTCTGCGCGTTGGCGGCTCCCTCGGCGGTCTCGATCTGCACGATGAGCGTCACCGCGGACTCTGCCTGGGCGAGGTATCCCTCCACGCGGTTCCAGCGCGAAGAGCGCGCCAGCGAACTGCCCACTCCTCGTCGCCCGCGTGGGGGGTAGTGCACGGCTTCGACCGCTGCCTGCGCCTGCGCGGCCGTCGACACCATCGGCACCAGGATCGTCTGCGCGCCGAGGTCGAGAACCTGCTTGATCGTGGTCGGATCGTTCGAGGGCACCCGCACGACCGGGGTGATCGGATAGGCGGCGGCCGTCTGCAGTTGCATGAGCACCGACTCCAGCGTGTTGGGAGCGTGTTCCATGTCGATGAGCAGCCAGTCGAGGCCGGAGCCCGCGCAGATCTCGGTGACGAGCGACGAACCGCTGCATGCCCACATGCCGACGAGCGCCCGCTCGGTGCTCGCGAGGTGTTCGCGGAAGGATGTCGTCAGACGAAGCGGCATGTGATCTCTCCCATTTCTCGGTAGTCGCATGACACTGTATCGCCGCGCGAGACCCAGACGGGTCGCGTGAAGGATCCGGCCAGGCTGATCTCGCCCGCCTCGAGCCGCGCGCCGTGCTGGTGCAGCTTGTTCGCCAGCCACGCGACGCCGGTGACCGGATGCCCGAGCACCCCGGCTGCCACACCTGTCTCTTCGACCTGGCCATTGACCGAGAGAACTCCCGGCACCCAGCGCAGGTCGATCTCATCCGCGCGCTTTCGCACATCCCCCAGCACCATCGCGCCATAGGCGGCGTTGTCGCTGATCGTGTCGACGATGGTGCGACCCTCAAGCTCGATGTGGGAGTTCAGCACTTCGAGCGCAGGCACCGCATAGTCGATGGCGGCCAGGGCGTCTTCGAGCGTGCATCCCGGGCCTTCGAGCTCGCGCTCCAGCACGAAGGCCAGTTCGACCTCGATGCGCACGTTCGAGAAGTCGTCGAAAGGGATGTCGCTGCCCGAGGCATACACCGTGTCGTCGAACATCACCCCGTAGTCGGGCTCGGTGATGCCGGTCGCCTGCTGCATGGCCCGCGAGGTCAGACCGATCTTGCGGCCGACGAGCCGACGCCCCGAAGCCAGATTTCTCTCCCGCCATATGCCCTGAATGGCATAGGCATCCTCGATGGTCGCCTCGGGGTGCCGCGCGGTGATGCGCGGGATCACCGCGCGCGCTCTCTCGGCACCGGCAAGTTCTTCGGCGAGCGCCGCGATCGTCTCGGCGGGGAGGGTCACAGTTGGTTGCCCAGTTTGTGCTCGGTATCGCTCGCGCGGGTGTAGGAGAAGCCGTCGGCGCCGATGGTCACGGCCATTTCGCTGTCGTCGGTGCGCGAGACGAGCGGTTGCGGCGTGCCGTCGAGGTCGAGCACGAGGGATGCCTCGGTGTACCAGCTCGGCACGACGGGGTTGCCCCACCAGTCCCGGCGCTGGTTGTCGTGCACATCCCAGGTGACGACGGGGTTGTCCGGGTCGCCGGTGTAGTAGTCCTGTGTGTAGATCTCCACGCGGTGCCCGTCGGGGTCGCGCAGGTA
>CAZHIU010000030.1:0-19772 GCA_964532555.1 uncultured Microbacterium sp. | reverse complement strand
CCGCGCAGAATGCTGTCGATGAGCGCAACGAGTTCCTGCGCCGTCGCGGGCATCGGTGCCCCGGCGATCGCGTCATCCGCCGAAGACAACTCCGCGCGCCCGCGTTCGTAGAGGAGCGCAGCCATGGCGGCGTCGCTGTGAATCGCCAACTGGATGAGGTACAGCCGCCATAGCGCGCCGGGCAGCGAGCGGGGCGAGGCGTGCGACCAGAGCTCGGCGATCTCGTCAATGCCGTGGTCGGCGACCACGGAGACCATCCTCTCGGCGCTCTGCCCCGTGTCATCCGCGCGAGCGCGAGCGAGCAGCGCAGAAGCCGTCTCGTGCGCGACCCGGTTCGCCTCTACCGCATCTCTCGCAGAGATGTTGTCGAAGGTGCTCGTCGGGCGACGCACAGGTCTCTTCGGGGATGCCGGCATCGCCCCAGGCTACGCCCTCGACCTGCACGAGGCGCCCAGCCCGACCCTCTAAACTGAAAGGACGGGCCTGTAGCTCAGTCGGCAGAGCATCGGACTTTTAATCCGCGGGTCGTGGGTTCGAGCCCCACCGGGCCCACCCTCCTGCCTGTGGTTCGCCCCCGGCAGTCTCCCGCGTCCGCTATGCCGAGGCGTAACCGTATTCGCTGGCCATCGGGCAGTCGAAGGGGTCGCGGGCGGCAAGCCCCACGCGGTTGAGGTAGTCGATCACGATCGCATAGGAGCGCAGCAACGAGGTCTCGGCGTAGGGGATGTCATTGCTCGCGCAGAAGTCGCGCACGACCTCACGAGTCTTGGCCAGATGCGTGCGCGCCATGCTCGGAAAGAGGTGGTGCTCGATCTGGTAGTTCAGCCCACCCATGAGCCAGGTCGCCCACCAGCCGCCGCTGACGTTGCGCGAGGTGCGCACCTGTTTGGTGAAGAAGTCCAGTCGCGCATCCGGATGGATGACCGGCATCCCCTTGTGGTTCGGAGCGAAGGAGGCCCCCATGTACACGCCGAAAACGGCGAGCATCACACCCGTGAAGGCGAAGGCCATGCCCAGCGGCAGGAACAGGAAGATCGGGGTGTAGACGAGCGCCATACGTGCCGTGATCATGCCGAGCTCCGCCCAGCGACCCTTCACCTCGCCGCGACCGAACAGGTGTCGGAAGCTGATGACGTGCAGGTTCAGACCTTCCAGCGTCAGCAGCGGGAAGAACAACCAGCCCTGCTTGCGGGTGATCAGGCGCAACGGGCCACGCACCTTCGCGGCGTCTTCGTCAAGGAAGACGATCGTGTCCACCTCGATGTCGGGGTCCTTGCCGACGCGGTTGGGGTTGGCATGATGGCGGCTGTGCTTGTTGTCCCACCAGGAGTAGCTCATTCCCACGAGCGAACCGAGAACACGAGCGAGCCGGTCATTCGCAGGGCCGGATGCCAGAATCTGCCGATGCGCCGCCTCGTGGGCGAGAAAGGCAAGCTGGGTGAAAAGGATGCCGAGCGCCGCAGCCATGAGCAACTGAAACCAACTCTGCCCGAGAAGAATGAAGCCGGTGATGACGCCGCCGAAGCAGAGGGCGATCCCGAGGCCCACGAGCGCGTAGAACCACGGCTCACGGCGCAGCAGCCCCATCTCGCGGATGACCTGCGACACCTGCGTGTAGGCCTTGGTCACCGATGGGAAATCCTCGCTGCGCGCGTAGGTCTGGCGTACCGGGCCGAGAACGCTCTCGGGGGCGGTGGTCGTGAGCGTCATCGCATCACCTCTTTGGACGGCCCGTCACCCGGCGGTGGCGGGAGGGAAGCCAAAGGCGGATGCCGATCGCTGCTCTCAGACTAGCCCTGGCCATATGCCGTTTCGCGTATGTACCGAGCGGCTTCGGATGCTATGCGGTCAGTTCGGCGAGCGTGCGAGTCGTGCGAATGTTGCGCGCCGTACCGGCTACTCCCAAGGCGCGATCGAGCACGGATTTGCTGAGTTTCGTCGCGTGCACACCGGCCTCGGAGTAGTCGATCCAGAGGTCATTGCCCACCAGAGCAAGCCGCTCTCCAGGCAGTAGACGCGGCGTCAGCGCCTCGATCGCACCGACGACGGGGGTCGCTTCCAGGAACATGACGTGGACGCGGCTCTTCTCACCTTCGGCAAAGGGTTGTGCCAGAAGGCTCGCCCGCAACTGTTCGTGCGTGCGCGCGATCACCGGAGTCTCCACACCGAACTCCTCGTGGATGAGCGCGCGCACCGCGGCGCAGGCGGCGACAGCATCCGGCGGTGTCGCGCACAGCACATTGCCGCTCGCGATGAAGGTCTCCACCTCCTCAAGAACTTCGCGCTCCGCAAGCAGCGCGCGCAGGCGCGCCATCGGCACGGTGTTCTTGCCGCCGACGTTCACGGCACGAAGGAGCAGAACGCTACGGCTCACGACTCCACGTCGTTCTCTGCACCCTCCGCACCATAGCCCACAAGCTCCGCCCCGGTGTAGGCGAGTTCGGCGAGCGCGGCCTGGCTCGCTGCCTCATCCACACCCGCGACAAGATCCACGACGATTCGCACATGCACACCGTGCGCGAGAGCATCGAGCGCCGTCGCGCGCACACAGTGATCGGTGGCGATGCCGACGACATCAGCGGTGAGAATCCCGTGTTCCGCCAGCAGATGTGCCACGCTCTCGCCGTCATCGGAGACACCCTCGAACATCGAGTAGGCCGATGTGCCCTGCCCTTTGCGCACATGGTGAGTGATCGCATCCGTCACCAGCAGAGGGTCGTAGTCGGCACCCTCGGTGCCGGCCACGCAATGCACCGGCCAGCTATCGACATAGTTGGGTTCCTCGGAGAAGTGCCCGTCATTGTCGCTATCGGCGTCGTGCCAGTCGCGTGAGGCAACGATCATGGCGTAGTCGCCGGCATGATCGTCGAGAAACGCCGAAATGCCCTCGGCCACAGCGTCGCCGCCGGCCACAGCCAACGCGCCACCCTCGGTGAAGTCGTTCTGCACATCGACGATGAGAAGTGCGGTGCTCATAACTCGAGGGTACGCCCGAACCCCGCCAGAGCCAATCGGTGCCTGTGAATCGGAGCCACCTGAGGGAATCGAACCCTCGACCTATTCATTACGAGTGAATCGCTCTGCCGTCTGAGCTAAGGTGGCGTGCGCGCAAGCGGCACGAAAGACGATCTTACCGTGTCGAATCGGATGCCGCGAAACCCTGCGAGCCGTCCGAACCTTTAGCCGCAGCGCAGCCCGTGGTCGGGAACGATGTCATCGAGAAGGAAGCTCTCCACCGCGCGATCCACGCAGCGATTACCCTTCATGTATCCGGTGTGTCCCTCTCCCACGCGGGTGACGAGCACCCCCGCGTCGAGCTGATCTGCCAGCGACACCGACCACTCATAGGGCGTCGCCGGGTCGTTCGTCGTTCCGATGACGATGATCGGCCGAGTGCCGGGAGCGGTGATCTGACCTCGCGTTCCCGTGGGGGGATGCGGCCACACCGAGCAGGAATCCGGCCCCTCCCAATACGCGGCGATCGTGGGAGCATCGCGACGGATGCGCTCCATCGCGGCGGCCTCGGCGACAGGGTCGTCGTCGGCCGGATAGTCGATGCAGTTGTAGGCGCGAAACGCCTCTTCGGAGTTGTCGCGGTAGTGCCCGTCTTCACGCCCGTAGTAGAAATCGGCCAGCAGGAACGCCATCTCGGGGTCTCCTGCGAGCGCATCACTCAAGCCCATCGTGAGGTAGACCCAATTGCCCTGAAAGTACAGGGTCGCGATGATGCCTCGCAGCAAGGAGTCAGCGCCCAGCATCCGGCCGTCACCATTGCGCAGCGGTTTGGCCTCGACGCTCGCCAGCAGCGCGGCGATGTCTGCCATGCCCTCATCCACCGTGCCCGAGAAAGGGCAGTTACGGTCGGTGAGGCAGTCGGCCATATACGCGCGCAGCGCCGATTCGAAACCGACGGCTTGCACGGCGCCGAGTTCTATCCCCGAGATCGACGGGTCGACCGCGCCATCGAGCACCATGCGCCCGACACGCTCAGGGTAGAGCTTGGCGTAGGTGGCGCCGAGAAAGGTGCCGTAAGAGAAGCCGAGGTAGTTCAGTTGCGTATCGCCGAGCACAGCGCGCAGCAGATCCATGTCACGGGCCGCGTTGACCGTGCTGATGTGCGGCAGGATGCCACCGCTGTGGGCTTCGCAGGCCGCGCCGAACTGGCGCGCGGCATCCAACAGCTCGTTCTCCCATGCGCGCGTGCCCCGAGCCGCCGCCGGGATGTCGAAGAGGAAGCTGTCCATCTCTTCGGGCTCAAGACACACGACGGCGGTTGAGTCTCCTACACCGCGAGGATCGAAACCGATGATGTCGTAGTTGGCGATGAGCTCTGAGCCGACGACGAAGTCGAGGGAGTCGAGCACGAGGTTGACCCCGCTGGCGCCGGGGCCACCGGGGTTCATCAGCAGCGAGCCACGCGGGGTTCCGGTCGATGCGTGACGCGCGACGGCGATCTCGATCTCGCCGTCATCAGGGTTCTCCCAATCCAGGGGTGCCACAACGACGGTGCAGTCAAAACCGATCCCGCAACCGTGCCACTCCAGGGTCTGGCTGTAGAAACGCAAGAGCTCAGGCGAAACCCCGTCGATATCCGGTGCCTGTGTGCGATCAGGCAGCGGCCCTGCGGTCTGCTCGGGGATCATCACATACAAGCATCCCGAGAGCATGAGGGATACCGCGGCGACCCCCGCGACGGCGGAAAAGGCGCGCCGGAACCGAGAGGGACGGGAAGCGATCGAGGTCGTGTTCACAGTTTCCTTCCGCTGGCGACGGTGACCAGCAGACTCTCGAGGGCCAAGGCCGGGGCTGCATTACGTTCTAGCGCCTCACGCGTGCGAGCGATGTCATCTAGAACAACTAGCGTACGGTCAATCGGCCATGAGTCGGCGAGCGCCTGCAGCTCCGCACGAAACTCGCGGTTGATGAGTCCTTCTTCGCGAGAGAACTGCAACATCACCACATCGCGAAAGAGCGACTGCATATCGGTGAGCACGCGGTCCAGGCCATCGCGAAGGCTCCGTGTCGCTCGCCGTTTCTGATCCTCTTCGAGCGCCGAGACCTGGGCGCGCACGGCGGGGGGCACCGCCTGACCTTCGGTGACGCCGACGGCCCGCAGAAGCGCTGCCCGCTCTGTCTCGTCGCGTTCGGCCGTGAGAGCCTTCGCATCCTCGGTCGCCGCCTGCACGATACGGCCGGCGGCCTCGACCGCCGTGCCGACCCCACGCACGCCGAGCACGCTGCGCACGACCTCTTCACGCCTTTCGCGCGCCGCGTCATCGCTCGCGAGGCGCTGCGCCATCCCGATGTGCCGTTGCGCATGACGGGCAGCCCGCTCAGCTAAGGCCTCGTCGACTCCCGTGCGCTGCGCGATGAGCCGCGCCACATCGTCTACCTCGAGCTCGCGCAGCCGCAGGGTGCGCACGCGCGAGCGGATGGTGGGCAAAAGGTCTGCTTCGCTGGGGGCACAGAGCACCCACACCGTCTGGGGTGGCGGCTCTTCCAGCGCTTTCAACAGAACGTTCGAGGTGCGTTCGATCATGCGGTCGGCATCTTCGATCACGATCACCCGGTAGCGTCCGGCGGCGGGTGCGAAAGACGATCTCTCTACGAGGGAGCGCGCCTCGGCGATGGAGATGATGACCTTCTCGGTGCGCAGCGCCGTGACATCCGGATGCGTGCCCGCGAGCACCTGCCGCATCGTGGCGACATCCTCGGGGCCTTCGGCGATCAGCGCCGCGGCGAAGGCGTAGGCGAGGGTCGAGCGGCCCGATCCGGGAGGGCCGGTGATGAGCCAGGCGTGTGAGAGCGCGGCAGGGTCAGACACGGCAGCCCGAAGCGCGGCGACCGCGTCGTCTTGCCCCCAGACATCCGCCCAGGGAAAGGGCAGGGGGGCGGCGACCGTCATGCCCTCAGCCTAACCGCCGCGGTGGACACCGCCGCCGTCTCGGCTGCGCGAGCGAACTCAGAGACGTGCGGTCAGCAGATAGGCGAGGTAGGCCAGGTAGAGCGCGACCATCACGGTGCCTTCTCTGCGGCCCAGCACGCCGCGTGTGATCATCAGCACACCCGTGATCAGGGTGGCGAGAATCATCAACGGCAGATCGAAGAGGATCAACTCGGGATCCAGCGTCATGGGCGCGACGAGCATCGGGATGCCGAGGATGAAGGTCAGATTGAAGGTGCTCGATCCGATGAGGTTGCCGATGGCGATGTCGCGTTCGCCGCGGATGGTCGAGATGACCGCCGTGGCAAGCTCCGGTGCCGAAGTGCCGATGGCGATGATGGTGAGGCCGATGAACCCCTCCGAGATGCCCCAGGTGCGTGCGATGTCCACCGAACCGTCGACAAGCCATCCCGCTCCCGCCACGATGATGACAAGACCCGTGAGCAGCACGACCGCCGAGAGAATCGCGTCACCGGCACCGTTTCTGCCCACCACGGTGCTCTTCGGGGCGAGGACGGCACGCTCTCTCGGGTGATCGCGACGTGTCACCCGCACAAGGGCCGCGAGGTAGGCGATCCCGATCCCGGTCAGCAGCGCACCCTCAAGGCGGCTGAGTTCGAGGTCGATGGCGCAGAACAGCACGACCATCGCCACGACACCCATCATGGGCAGATCTAGCTGTCGAGTCTGCCGCGCCACCAGGAGGGGGCGCATGGCGGCGGAGAGTCCGAGGATGAGCAGCAGGTTGACGATGTTCGTTCCGGCGATGTTGCCGACTGCGAGCGAGCCTGCCCCGTTGAGCGCCGCTTCGATGCCGACCGCGAGTTCGGGGGCACTCGTGCCGATCGACACGATCGTCAGGCCGATGAAGATCGGGGGAACGCCGAGCTTGGCCGCGAGTCGCGAGCCCGCACGCACGATGAGTTCGGCGCCGACGACCAGCAGCACGAGTCCGACGATCACCAGCACCCAGGCCACAGTGCGAGGATAGCGCCTGGATGCCGCTAGAGCAGTGCTGCGACGCGATCCTGAATTCGCGTGGCGATCTCTTCAGCGGGAAGCGTCGCATCGAGCAGCAGAAAGCGCCGAGGCTCGGCATCCGCCATCGCCAGATACGCCTCGCGCACGCGCTGGTGAAACTCCTCGTGTTCTGCCTCCACACGGTCGAAAGGCTTGGCGTCGGAGTCGAGCCTCGCCCGCGCGGCGCGCGGGTCGAGATCGAGCAGAATCGTCAGATCGGGCAGCGCCCCTTCGGTCGCCCAGAGCGACAGCTCGCGCACCTCGGCGGCTTCGAGCACCCTTCCCGCCCCCTGATAGGCGACAGAGGAGTCGAGGTAGCGATCCTGAATGACGACCTCACCGCGCGCGAGCGCGGGGCGCACCACGGTGGCGACATGGTGGGCGCGATCGGCCGCGTAGAGCAGAGCTTCGGCGCGCGGAGCGACATCACCGCGGTGATGCAACACGATGTCGCGAATCTTCACCCCGACATCCGAACCTCCCGGCTCCCGAGTGCGCAGAATCGTGTGCCCCTGCGCCGTCAGCCACTGAGCGAGCAGGGATGCCTGGGTCGACTTGCCCGAGCCGTCGCCGCCCTCAAGAGTGATCCAGACTCCTGCGCTCACGACTCAGCGCTCGGGGCGGGCTTCTTGGCGGCGGGCTTCTTCTTGGCCGTCGTGGTCTTCTTCTTGGCCGCAGGTTTTTTGGCCGCGTTCGTTCGCACGCCGCGCTTCGGCGCCGGTCCCTTCGCCCGCTTGTCGGCGAGCATCTGCACGGCCTTCTCATAGGTGATCTCTTCGGGCTTCTCGCCGCGCGGAATCGTGACATTTGTCACGCCGTCGGTGACGTAAGGCCCGAAGCGGCCATCCCGCACGCGGATCGGTTTGCCGCTGACCGGATCCTCGGCGAACTCGGCGAGCGCGCTGGATGCCCGCCGCGCACCGTACTTGGGTTGTGCGTAGATCTCGAGCGCCTGTTCCAGCGTGACCTCGAAGATCTGCTGCTCGCTTTCGAGCGAACGAGAATCAGCACCCTTTTTCAGATAGGGCCCGAAGCGACCGTTCTGCGCGGTGATCGTCTCGCCCGACTCGGGGTCGACACCGACCTCGCGTGGCAGGCTCAGCAGGGTGACCGCCGTTTCCAGGTCGATCTGATCCACCGACATCGAGCGGAAGAGCGACGCCGTGCGGGGTTTGGGCGCATCCTTGGGTTTCTTCTTGGCCGCCTTCGCCTCGCCTGTTCCCGGGTCGACATCGGTGTCGGCCTCGGGCAGATTCTCTTGCACATAAGGCCCGTAGCGTCCGTCTTTGACCACGATCACAAGGCCGGTCTCGGGATGCTCGCCCAAAACCCGGTCGCCCGCAACCGGTGCGTCGATCAGCTCTTGGGCCTTCGCGGCGGTCAGCTCGTCGGGAGCGAGTTCTTCGGGCACGTTGACGATCCGGGGTTTCGCCTCGGGGTCGTTCGGGTCGACGACTTCGAGGTAGGGGCCGTACTTGCCGAAGCGCAAGATGGCATTCTCAGAGATCGGCGTCGCGTTGAGCGCGCGCGCATCGATCTCGCCCACTTTGTCGACGACTTGCCGAAGCCCCGGCCGTGAATCGGAGCCGAAGTAGAAGCTGCGCAACCACTCCACGCGCTTCTGCTCGCCACGGGCGATCGCGTCGAGGTCGTCTTCGAGCGCGGCGGTGAAGTCGTAGTCGATGAGTTCGGCGAAGTGCTGTTCCAGAAGACGCACGACGCTGAATGCCATCCAGGTGGGCACGAGCGCCTGACCGCGCTTGCTCGCATATCCGCGGTCGAGCACGGTGCCGATGATGCTCGCGAAGGTCGAAGGGCGTCCGATCCCGCGCTCTTCCAGCGCCTTCACGAGGGATGCCTCGGTATAGCGCGGCTTCGGGGTGGTGCGGTGACCTTTCGGCTCGGCACCCGCGACCGTCACGCGATCGCCCACGGCGACCGCGGGCAGAGACTGGCTCTGGTCGGCATCCGCGTCGCGACGCTTTTCGTCTTTGCCCTCTTCGTAGGCCTCGAGGAAGCCCTTGACGGTGTACACCGTGCCGGATGCTGTGAACTCGGCACGCTGCTCGCCCGCCGTCACCGCAACCGTGACCGTCGTCGTCTCGTAGAGCGCATCGGACATCTGACTGGCGATCGTACGCTTCCAGATGAGTTCGTATACACGCCGCTCATCGCCGTCGAGTTCGCTGGCGAGCGATGCGGGGGTGCGGAAGCTCTCACCGGAGGGACGAATGGCCTCGTGCGCCTCCTGCGCGTTCTTGCTCTTGGAAGCGTAGACGCGCGGGTTCAGTGGCACGGCCTTGTCGCCGTAGAGCGCAACGGCCTGGCTGCGCGCGGCCTGCACCGCCTGGGCCGAGAGGGCCACTGAGTCGGTGCGCATATAGGTGATGTAGCCGCGCTCATAGAGACGCTGAGCAACGCTCATCGCCTGCTTCGCGCTCATCGAGAGCTTGCGCCCGGCCTCTTGCTGAAGAGTCGAGGTGGTGAAGGGGGCGTAAGGGCGGCGTGTGCCGGGCTTGGCCTCGACCTTGGTGACCTCGCCGGATGCGGCGACATCGACCGCGCGGGCGAGGCTTGTCGCGGCCTTCTCGTCCAGCACGAAGACGACCTTCTTGAGCTGAGCCTTGTCGTCGAAGTCCGTGCCGCGGGCGAGTTGTGCACCGTCGAGGCGGGCGAGGCGGATGCGGAAGGATTCGGCGGTGGAGCCGCCGGTGGCGGTCGCCTCGACATCCCAGTACTCCGCCTCGACAAAGGCCATGCGCTCACGTTCGCGCTCGACGATCATGCGGGTCGCGGCCGACTGCACGCGGCCTGCCGAGAGACCCGAGCGCACCTTGTACCAGAGCACGGGCGAGACATCCCAGCCGTAGAGACGGTCGAGGATGCGGCGGGTCTCCTGTGCGTCCACCAAGGCGAGATCGAGTTCGCGCGTGTTCCCCACGGCTTGCTGGATGGCATCCTTTGTGATCTCGTGAAAGACCATGCGCTTGACGGGAACCTTGGGTTTGAGGGTTTCGAGAAGGTGCCAGGCGATGGCCTCGCCCTCACGGTCTTCATCGGTGGCGAGCAGCACTTCGTCGGCGCCTTTGAGCGCGCGCTTGAGTTCGGCGACGGTTTTGGTCTTGTTGCTCGCGACGACATAGAAGGGCTCGAAGTCGTTCTCGATATCGATGGAGTACTTTCCGTAGGCCTGTTTGTGCTCGGCCGGGATGTCACGCTTGTCCGCGAGGTCACGGATGTGCCCGACCGAGCTCAGCACCTCATAGTCGTCGCCGAGGTACCCCTGAATCGAGCGCATCTTCGTCGGTGACTCGACGATGACGAGTTTCTTGCCTTCTGCCACGCGGCATCCTTTCGTACGATGCACACCATACACACCGAAATGCGCAAGTGAGTACACCGCTGTGAATGAGCGAGCCCTCAACGATGCCCCGGTGGCCCGGCTCGAGCGCGTGCGGAGGTGCCGAAACCGACATAGGACGCCGCGACCTCGACGGTTGCCACAAGCCCGCGCAACGCGCAGCGGACGAGGTGCGCACCGTTCGCCTCTGCGACGCGAGCGGCCACTGTGCAGGCGCTGTCGGCGGAGACGACCGCGCCGGTTGCAACGTCGCTTGCCGCGAGCGCCGCAGCATCCGCGGCTGCTGCCACCCGCTGCGTCGCGACCGCTGCGCCACCGGCGACGACCAAACCCAGCGACAGCGTCGCAACGACCGCGACCATCCCGACCGCAAGGCTTGTTCCCGCCATTCTCTGCCCCCGGTCAGCCACCGCCGTCAAGGGCGCAGGCCGATGCGCGCAGGGGCAGGTGGAGCACGCTTCCGATAGAGAGTTCGACCTCGCCTGTGACGCAGACAAGGCCATCTGTCCGAAGGCTCGTGAGGCGGATGCCCGCGAGCGAGGCGCGTGCGACCTCGTTCGCCCGCTGGGCAGACTCACCGCGGCCGAGCAGACGTGCGGCATCGGCGACGGCGTCTTGCAACGAGACCTGGGTTGCCGTCGCCGAGAGCGCAGCGATGCCCATGACGAGGGCAAGAACCACCGCGGGCAGTGTCAGGGCGAACTCGGCTGTCGCCGAGCCCCGCTCGTTCGTCGCGGCACGCTTCACGAGATCGAGAGCGCGCGCCGCACGAGATCGGTGAGGATGCCGCGCACCTCGTCAGAGCGCATGATGACGACAAGGAGCCCCGCAAAGGCGACGGCCGCCATCGTGGTGACAGCGTATTCCGCCGTCGCAGCGCCTTCTTCGTCGGCGAAGAGCGCGATGGCGCGGCGACGGTTGAGGGTGGGGAGAGTGTTCATGGTGTTCCTTTCTTTGGGTGGGTCTGTTTCGGCGGCTCTTGCGTTCGCCCGAGCAGTTCAGGGCGTGATCGAGGTGCCGCCCAGCACGCTGAGGATCAACGGGGCGATCCCCAACAGAAGAAAGGCGGGCAGTGTGCAGACCCCGAGCGGGACGAGCAGGCGCGTCGATAGGGCCGCAGCTCGCATCCGCCCTTCGATGCGTGCCCAATGGCGTTGCTGCATCGCCGATGCGCGCAGGAGTTCAACGGCGGGGACACCGGCGGCGTGCGAAAGGGCGAGCACTCTCTCGGTGGCCGAGTCGTTCGCCACCACCCCCGTTGCCTCGCTCACAAGCCGAAGAGCGCGATCGAGCGAAGTGCCACCCTGCAAGGCGACCGCGGTGAGTTCGGCGTGCAGACCGGGCGTGCCAGAACGCGGCTGCGCCGCAAGAACCAGTCTCTTCGTCCACCGTCGCGCAAGAACAACAAGACCCAGACCCAGCACGACACAGAGCGCCCCCGCGAGGCTGCCGAAGATCACGCCCAGGGTGTCGAAGCCGAGCGCGAACCCGAGCAACAGGCCGATACCCGGCAGCCACGTCATCAACCGCGCCGTCGCCGCCGGTTCGGCGAGGGCCACACGCACCTCGTCGGCGGTGGCGGCGGCATTCTGCAGCGTCTCGGCGAACGCCCGCAGCACTTCGGCTAACGGCGCACCCACGATCGAGGCGATCTCCCACGCCGCAGCGACATCGCGCCATGGCCCGTGCTGCTCGGCGATCGCCGTCGTGAGCTCCACGCCGGCTTCTGCTCGACGCACAATCGCCGAGGCGAGAACGTCTCCCCCTTCGGCGAGGTGACCCCATGCTGTGCGCGGAGAGGCTCCCGCGTGCAACAGCACCGCGAGAGTGCGTAGGGTGGTGGCTGCATCCGCGTGGTGTGTGTCGGGCACGGTCGGCGCCGCGGGACGGATCATATGCCTGGCACCTCATCGACATGCAGCCTCTCTTTGCGCAGCAGAAAGCGGCCGACGCGGGCTACCCGGCGCTGCCCGTCGCTGCCGCGCTCCAGGTGGATGACGAAAGTGAAGGCGCTCACGACCTGGCGGGCAAGAGCTGTGGCATCCATGGCGGCGAGCGCCCCGAGTGCTTCCAGCCGCGAGGGCACATCGGCCAGGCTCGAGGCATGCAGGGTTCCGGCACCGCCGTCGTGGCCGGTGTTGAGCGCCGTGAGCAGTTCGCGCACCTCTTCGCCCCGGCACTCGCCGACGACCAGACGGTCGGGTCGCATCCGCAGCGACTCGCGCACGAGCTGGGCGAGGGCAATGCCCCCGGAACCCTCGAGGTTGCTCTGGCGGGCTTCCAGCGAGATCTGATGGGGATGCCGCGGCGCGAGTTCTGCGACATCCTCAATCGTGACGATGCGTTCCGTATCGGGAATGTGCGACAACAGCGCCGCCAGCAGAGTGGTCTTGCCCGTGCCCGCGCCACCGGTGATCAGAAGGTTCGCGCGCTCGCGCACCTGCCGCTCCAGCCATCGCCGGCGGGGTTCGTCGAAGCACCCGAGTTCGCGGAGCGCTCCCAGGTCTGCGGCGAGCACGCGTGGCACACGGATCGAAATCGCCGTGCCCATGCGCGCGACCGGCGCGAGCACCGCGTGCACCCGGATGCCCTCGCGCAGTCGTACGTCGACGCAGGGCGTGCTGTCGTCGATGTGTCGACCGCCCGCGCCGATGAGCGATACAGCGAGATCACGCACCTCGCGTTCGGCCCTGTGCCAGCCTTCGACGCGCTCGGCACCGCTTCCGCGGTCGACGAAAAGACCCTGTGCGCCGTTGATGAAGATGTCGGTGACGCGCTCGTCGGCGATGTATGCGGCCAAGGCGCCGCCGAGGGGGTCGGCATCGGGTGCGCTCTCGCGCATCGACACGAAAGAAGGTGTCGACGCGGGCGAAGGGGCGTTCCGAGGCTGGATCACGAAGGGGGTGGTCATCCCCTGACGCTAGGGATGCCGACACCTCCGCCGACGGGAAACTGCCTGCTCAAGAACAAGCTCATCCCGACAGCACGCCGTGCAGAATGTGTGCCCGAGCGGCGAGGGATGCGGCAGACTGATCCCACGACCGTCTCCGCCGACCCCGGAAGCGATAGAGAGATGCCCGAAGGCCAGATCGACCACCTGCTCGATGAAGAGCGCCGCTTTCCGCCGTCGCCGGCGTTCACCGCGGATGCCGTCGCCCGCCCCGAACTCTACGAGCGCGCTGCCGCCGACCGCGAGGGCTTCTGGGCCGAACAGGCTCGTGAGCTGCTGCACTGGCACACTCCTTTCACTGAGGTGCTCGATTGGTCGAACCCGCCCTTCGCGAGCTGGTTCGGCGACGGCCTGATCAACGTCGCCTACAACTGTCTCGACCGTCATGTCGAGGCGGGCAATGGCGATCGCATTGCACTGCTTTGGGAGGGCGAACCGGGTGACGAACGCCGCATCAGCTACGCGGAGCTCACCGAAGAGGTCAAACGCCTCGCCACCGTGCTGAGCGCACTCGGCATCGGCCACGGCGATCGTGTGGCGATCTACCTGCCCATGATCCCCGAGGCCATCGCCGCGATGCTCGCCGTGGCACGCCTGGGCGCGATCCACTCGGTTGTGTTCGGCGGGTTCAGTGCCGAGAGTCTGCGCACGCGCATCGACGATGCGGGAGCAAAGCTCGTTATCACCGCTGATGGCGGCTATCGCAAGGGCAAGGTCTCTCCGCTCAAGCCTGCGGTCGACCAGGCGCTCGCAGACCGCGGTGAAGGTCGGCAGCAGAGCGTCGAGCATGTGCTGGTCGTGCGGCGCGGCGGCAACGAGGTCGACTGGACCGAGGGGCGCGACATCTGGTGGCACGATGTGGTGCCTGTGGCATCCGCGGAGCACACCGCTCAACCGTTCCCCGCCGAGAACCCGCTGTTCATCCTCTACACCTCCGGCACGACCGGCAAACCCAAGGGCATTCTGCACACCTCCGGCGGCTATCTCACCCAGGTCGCCTACACGCACCGCAATGTCTTTGACCTGCATCCCGAAAGCGATGTGTTCTGGTGCACCGCGGATGTCGGATGGGTCACCGGTCACAGCTATGTCGCCTATGGGCCGCTCGCGAACGGTGCGACCCAGGTGATCTACGAGGGCACTCCCGATACTCCGCACAGCGGACGCTGGTGGGAGATCATCCAGAAATACGGCGTCTCGATCTTCTACACCGCGCCCACGGCGATCCGTTCCTTCATGAAGATCGGGCGGGCGATCCCGCGCCGATTCGATCTCAGCTCGATCAGAGTGCTGGGCTCGGTCGGCGAACCCATCAATCCCGAAGCATGGATGTGGTACCGCGAGGTGATCGGTGCGGGCACCGCCCCGGTCGTCGATACCTGGTGGCAGACCGAGACCGGTGCCATCATGGTGTCGCCCCTGCCCGGCGTCACCGCGACCAAACCCGGTTCAGCACAAGTGCCGCTGCCCGGCATCTCGATTGATGTGGTGGATGACGGCGGCACGCATGTGGGCGGGGGGAACGGCGGGCTGCTCGTCATCACCGAGCCCTGGCCTTCGATGCTGCGCGGCATCTGGGGCGATCCCGAGCGCTTCCGCGCCATCTATTGGGAGAAGTTCGAGGATCAAGGTTTCTACTTCGCCGGTGACGGTGCCCGTCTCGACGACGACGGCGATCTGTGGCTCCTGGGCCGTGTCGATGACGTCATGAACGTCTCGGGGCATCGCCTCTCCACCGCCGAGATCGAGTCTTCGCTCGTCGCACACGAGGCCACCGCCGAGGCGGCCGTTGTCGGGGCACCGGATGATACGAGCGGACAGGCGGTTGTTGCTTTTGTCATCATCAAAGAGAGCTACCTGGCCAGTCACTCCCCCGAGGGCCTCGCCGAGCAGCTTCGCCAGTGGGTCAGCGAGCAGATCGGCGCGATCGCCCGCCCCCGCGATGTCTACATCGTGGGAGAGCTGCCCAAGACCCGCTCGGGCAAGATCATGCGACGCCTGCTGCGCGATGTCGCCGAGGGGCGCGAGATCGGCGACACCACCACCCTTGCCGACACGGCGGTGATGAGCGTGATCTCGGCGCAGTTGCGCTGACACCACGAGAGCGACGCAAGCTTCGGCGCCGACTACTCGGCCAGCAGGAAGGTGACCTCGACCTCGACGGGCGTGTCCAGGGGCAGCACCGCCACCCCCACCGCGGCGCGGGCGTGCTTTCCTGCCTCCCCGAAGACCTCCCCGAGAAACTCGCTGGCGCCGTTGGCGACGCCGGGCTGACCGGTGAACGAGGGATCAGACGCCACAAATGCCCCCACTCGCAGCACCCCCGCGAGCCGGTCGACGCCGCCCGCAGCCGCAGCCGCAGCAGCAAGCGCGTTGAGCGCGCACACGCGGGCGTAGTCCTTGGCATCCTCTGCCGATACCTCGGCGCCCACCTTGCCGATGCCGGGTAGCGCCCCCGCAACGAAAGGCAACTGCCCGGATGTCGTGACGAGCCCGCCGTGCACCACCGCGGGCACATAGGCCGCGACCGGCGGCACCACTGTGGGCAACTCGATGCCCAATTCTTCTAGCCGTGCCGAGATGCTCATGCTGATTCCTCCTCGAAGTGACGCGCCGCCTCTGCGGCTGCGCTCAGTCCTGCGTTCTGCGCGGCATCGCCTGCCGTCACGCCCACCGGCCGCTTGAAATAGGCGACCAGCCCGCCCTCGGGGCCGGTGATGACCTGCACGAGTTCCCAGCCCTGGGCGCCCCAGTTATTGAGGATCGCGGCCGTGTTGTGAATCAGCAGCGGCGTCGTCAGATACTCCCAGCGGGTCATGGTCCTCCTGTGTACTTCCTGGGCATCTCATCGCCACACGATCCGGGTCAGTTCACTCTCAGGGAACTCCCCTAACATCTAGCGTATGCCTGAGACGAAAAATATGACGACTGGTGCGCTTGGCGGGGTGCTCGGCCTGGTGGCCTTGAGCGCCGTCGCCGGTGTGCTCGTGGCCGCCTCCATCACCCCCGCGATCGCTGTCACCGGGGCTGTGGCGACACAGGCGATCGACGCCTTCGACTCGCTCGACTCCGAGCTGCCGGTCAACACCCCGATGGCCCCCTCGGTCATCTACTACATCGATGCCGAAGGCAACGAGGTCGAGCTTGCGAGCTTCTACGACCAGAACCGCGTGCCGCTCACTTACGAGCAGTTGACGCCGATGCTGATCGACGCGATCCTCTCAAGCGAAGACAAGACCTTCTTCGAGCACGGCGGCATCAATCTCGGCGCGACCCTCAAAGCCATCTTCGACTATGCCCGTGGAACCTCGTCGCGCGGCGCATCAACGATCACCCAGCAGTTCGTGAAGAACATTCTCATCCAGCAGTGCGAGCAAAGCGTTGTGCCCGCCGACGAGGACTACCTCGAAAAGCTTCGGCAGTGCTGGGAGGAAGCCACCAACGCCAGCGGTCAAGAAGGCATGAAGCGCAAGCTCAACGAGATGCGCTACGCCCTGCAGATCGACAAGGACTACTCGAAAGAAGACATCCTCACCGGCTATCTCAACATCGCGAACTTCGGCGGCACGAACTACGGCATCGAGGCCGCGGCAAACTACTACTTCGGCAAGACCGTGAGAGACCTCACGCTCTCCGAGACGGCGACCCTTGCCGGAATCGTGCAGAACCCCAACACCTACCGCCTCGACAAGCCGAACGGTTCGTGGACGAACAGAGACGGCGTACGGGTCAACGGCGCTCACGACGGCTACGCCACGACGAGAGAACGCCGCGACTACGTGCTCGAGCGCATGTACGCGAACGAGAACATCACCAAGGCGCAGTACGACGCGGCTCTTGCCACCCCGATCGTGCCAGACATTCACGGGCCTATCAACGGCTGTGCCGCAGCCGGCGCTCACGCTTACTTCTGCCAGTACGTCAAGCGCACCATCGAGACCGACCCGGCCTTCGGCGAGACTCAGGCCGAGCGCACCGAGAACCTGCGCCGCGGTGGGATGAAGATCTACACCACGATGGACATCGCCGTGCAGACGGCAGGCATCGAAGTGATGCAAGAGCGTGTTCCGGCATACCGAGACAACATGGAGTTCGGTGCGGCGGCGGTCACGATCGAAGTCGGCACCGGCCGGATTCTCGCGATGGTGCAGAACACCACCTTCACCGAGCGAGAAGACCAGAAAGACCTGCCCGGCTACACCGGCCTCGTCTACGCGGCCGATAGAACGCACGGCGGATCGAGCGGTTTCTCGGTGGGCTCGACCTACAAGCTCTTCACGCTGCTGAACTGGTTGGAGAACGGCCGTTCGGTCAACGAGGTTCTCGACGGCCGCGCGCGCGTCTTCACCGAATGGACCTGCCATGGTCGTCGGAACACCAACGACGTTGAGATCGGCAACTTCGCAGGCAACAAGGGTTCGATCTCCAATATCGCTCAGTTCACCGCGAGCTCTTTGAACACGGGCTTTTTCGCCATGGCCGCCGAAACTGATGTGTGCGATATCAACGACATCGCCGACCGCATGGGCATGCGTCTAGGAACCGGTGGTGCTGTGAACGAGCAAAATGCTCTCGGTGACATCATCGGCAGCAAGAACATCCCCGCCCTCGACATCGCCAACGCCTACGCGACAATCGCTAACGGCGGCATCCGCTGCACCGCACAGGTGATCGACAAGATCATCAGCCGTGACGGTGTCGAACTGCCCCTGCCGGAGCACAGTTGTGAACGCGTGCTGGAGCCGAACATCGCGGCAACCGCCGCGTATACCTTCGCGGGCGTCATGTCCAGCGGTACCGGCACAGCATCCCGCCCGGGCGACGGCATCCCGCTGATCGGCAAGACCGGCACGCACGAGCGCCATCAGACGATGATGGTGGCCTCGTCCACCCGAACGACGACCGCCGTCTGGGTGGGCAACACGGTCGGTCACGTCACGCTCTATGGCAAGTACTACAACGGCGCGGAACTCTCGCAGTTGCGTCATGTCATCACCCGCGCGATCGTGCGTGAGGCGAACGCACAGTACGGTGGCGGACGCTTCCCCTCGCCTGACCCGTACCTGCTGCGCACCGTGGAGGCCGTCGTTCCCTCGGTTGTCGGCATGAACATCGACGAAGTGACCATCGCGCTCAAAGAAGCAGGATTCTCGTTGACGGTTGCCGAAGAGACCGTTGACTCACCTTTGGCCGAGGGACTCGTCGTCACGCAAAGCCGAGCCCCGGGAACGGCGATCAGAGGTTCTGAGGTCGTCGTTGTGCTCAGCAATGGTCTCGGACTCGATATCCCCAGCGTCATGGGTATGGCACCTAACGCCGCCAAGACCGAGTTGGAGTCGTACGGCTTCACACATGTGACGATCGGCGCCTGCACGGAGGATCCGACGGCACCTGAAGGCGGGGCCGCGGTCACGACCAGCCCCGGGCCGGGCTCGACGGTCAACCGCAGCACGCCCATCAGCATCCTGTATGAAGCACCCGTGTGCCCCTAACGGTTGAGCCTGCCCGCGCCGGCCTGCTCGCGCTTGCCGCGGTCGGCGCGGCGGGCGCAGCCGCGGCAATCTGGGGTATCGGGATCGAACGACACCTCTACGCTCTGCGTCAGATGTCGGTGCCGGCTCTGCCAGAAGGCTCCTCGCCGCTGCGCATCCTGCACCTGGCGGATGCGCATATGGCGCCCTGGCAGCGCCGCAAGCAGCGCTGGATGGCATCCCTTGCCGAACTCGCTCCTGACCTGGTCGTGAACACGGGCGACAACCTCGGGCATCCTGGGGGGTTGGCGGGGGTTCGTGCGGCGCTCGCGCCCTTCGCAGGGGTGCCTGGGGTCTTCGTATACGGGTCGAACGACAAGTATGCGCCCAAGGTGCGCAACCCCTTCAGCTATCTGCGCAGTCCCTCGCAGGACGACACCGAAACAGCTCTGGATACCTTGGCGCTCACCCGCTTTCTGGGCGAGGAGCTCGGCTGGGCAGATATCAACAACTCTTCGACTCGGATGACGGTGGCCGGGCACACGCTTGAGATCTTCGGTGTCGACGACGCCCATCGCGGGTGGGACGATCTTGACCGCGTGAGCGCACTCGTGCGCAGAAAGGGGTGGCGCACGCGCGCCACCACGCGGATCGGGGTCACCCATGCCCCCTATCAGCGAGTGCTCAACCGATTCACCGATCTCGGCGCCGAAGCGATTTTCGCGGGCCACACCCACGGCGGGCAGGTGTGCCTGCCCGGCTTCGGCGCACTCGTGGCGAACTGCGACATCCCGCTGCGGCAGGCCAAGGGGCTGAGCACCTGGGAGCACGACGGCCGCAGGGTGCCGCTGAACGTCAGCGCCGGGATCGGGCACTCCATCTATGCGCCGGTGCGCTTTGCCTGTCGGCCCGAGGCGACGCTTTTGACGCTCACCGCGCGCAGCTGAACGCCGGGGCAGCGGGTTCGTCGCAGCGGATATGAGGCTGTAGACTCGGAGGGTTGCCACGGGGTGTGGCGCAGCTTGG
>CAZHIU010000029.1:0-20373 GCA_964532555.1 uncultured Microbacterium sp. | reverse complement strand
TAGCGCGCTTCGTTCGGGACGAAGAGGCCGCAGGTTCAAATCCTGTCACCCCGACTCCACCGGGAGAGGACTATCGTGCCCACACTGCGCCTGGTCGCCTTCGATCTCGATGACACTCTTGCCCCCTCGAAAGGTCCGATCGACGGGCGGATCGCCGATCTGCTGCGTGCTCTGCTGCAGCGGGTCGAGGTCGCGATCATCTCGGGCGGCACCGAGGCGCAGTTTCGCGAGCAGGTGTTGAGCAGGCTCGAGCACGCCACGCCCGAGGAACTCGACCGCCTGCATTTGTTGCCCACCTGCGGCACGCGCTACCTCCGCCATGAGAACGGCGAGTTCAGCCTGCTCTACGCGCTCAACCTCGATCCCCCGCAGCGGGATGCCGCATTCACGGCCCTGCGCGAAGAGGCCCAGGCTCTGGGTCTGTGGGAAGCGGAACCCTGGGGCGACATTCTCGAAGATCGTGGTTCGCAGGTGACCTTCTCGGCGCTCGGCCAGCAGGCGCCGCGCGAGGCGAAGCACGGCTGGGACCCGGACGGGCGCAAGCGTGAGGCTCTGCGGGCGGCCGTGGCCGCGCGCCTTCCCGGTCTCGAAGTGCGCTCCGGCGGATCCACCTCGATCGACATCACGCGCGAAGGCATCGACAAGGCCTTCGGGATGCGAGAACTCGCCGAACGCAGCGGTATCGGCTTCGACGAGATGCTCTTCTACGGTGACCGGCTCGATGAGGGCGGCAATGACTACCCGGTGCTGGCGCTGGGCATCCCTTCGATCGCCGTCACCGATTGGCAAGACACCGCCGAAAAGCTTGCGGCGCTGCTCGCCGCCTTTCACGAGCCGCACGCCTGAGCACCCGCCTCAAGGTGACGCGCGTCACGAGCTGACCCTCAGCTCAGACGCCCCCCAGACGCGGCCAGATAGCAGTTGCCGCACAGCGACTCGTACGTCACCGTCTCCACATCCCCCGCCCCGTCGATCGCCACCTGTTCCCCGTCGAAGACGAAGCGCCCCCCGATGCGCCGCCCGTTGAAGACGGCCTTGCGCCCGCACCAGCAGATGGTCTTGAGTTCTTCCAGTGCGTGGGCGATCGCCAGAAGTCGTGCCGAACCGGGAAAGGCCTGAGTACGAAAGTCGTTGCGGATGCCGTAGGCGAGCACCGGGATGCCGTCCTCCACCGCGACGCGAAAGAGCTCGTCGACCTGCGTCGGGGTGAGAAACTGCGCCTCGTCGATCAGCAGGCACGCCACATCCGCTGGCTCCGCCGGCAGCAGGCTTTCTTCACTCTCGCGCCGGATGCGCTCGCGCTCGCTCGCGACGAGGGCACGGGCATCATCCTTGTCGCGAATGAGAAAATCGACCTCGCGCGTCACACCCAGGCGACTGGTGATCTCGCTCGCGCCCTTCGTGTCGAGTGCGGGCTTGGCCAGCAGCACGCGTTGGCGGCGCTCCTCGTAGTTGTACGCGGCTTGCAGCAAAGCGGTGGACTTGCCGGAGTTCATTGCTCCGTAGCGGAAGTACAGCTTCGCCACCGCGCGCCCTAGCCTTCGATACCGAGCACAGATGCCGTGGCCGCCAACGACGCCCTGGCCGCTGCCGCGTCTTCATTGAGGGAGAGACCCGCCGTCGGCACGAGCGTTCGCAACGTCGGTTGCCACGCGGGATACTCATCGGGAAAGCAGCGCTCGAGCAGCGAGAGCATGATCGGCACGGCCGTAGAGGCGCCCGGCGAGGCCCCGAGAAGCCCTGCGATCGATCCATCGGCCGCGGCTACGACCTCGGTGCCGAACTGCAGCACTCCGCCCTTGACCGGGTCTTTCTTCATCACCTGTGCGCGCTGTCCGGCATTGATGAGGGTCCAGTCCTCATCTTTCGCGGTCGGCATGAAGATGCGCAGGCTGTCGACCTTGCGGCGATGGTTCTTCATCAGCTCACCGACGAGGTAGCCGACGAGCCCCGGATTGGCGAAAGCCACCCGCAGCATCGGCCAGATGTTGTGCATCCGCACCTGCGTCACGATGTCGAAGAGTGAACCCTTCTTCAAGAACTTGGGGCTGAAGGTCGCGAAAGGACCGAACAGCAAAGAGGCCTCGCCATCGACGACGCGCGTGTCGAGATGAGGCACCGACATCGGAGGGGCGCCGACGGATGCCTGCGAGTACACCTTCGCCCGGTGCTGGGCGACGATCTCGGGGTTCGTGGTCTTGAGGAACTGGCCACCGATCGGAAAGACGCCGTAGCCCTTGATCTCGGGGATGCCTGAGCGCTGCAGAAGCTTCAGCGCCCACCCGCCGGCGCCGACGAAAACGAAACGCGCGCGAAGCTCCCCGGGCGTGCGCCCGATGCGGTTGCGGTAGCGCACGAGCCACGTGCCATCCTTCTGCCGCGTGAGGCCGCGCACTTCATGGTTCTTCCACAGCGAGACACCCTCGGCTTCGAGGTGCCTGAAGAGCTGCCGCGTCACGGCACCGAAGTCGACATCCGTGCCCGCGGCGATGCGGGTCGCCGCGAAGGGCTCACCCTTGCGACGGTGCTGCATGAGCAGCGGTGCCCATTGGTTGATCACGCGCGAGTCTTCGCTGTACTGGATGCCGTCGAAGAGCGGCTCTTTGGCGAGCACCTCGAAGCGCTCCTTGAGGTAGGCGACATCCTTCTCGCCGCGCACGAAAGTCATGTGCGGCACCGAGTTGATGAAGGTCGCCGGCTCATCGAGGATGCCTCGCTCGACCAGCGACGCCCAGAACTGCCGGCTCTGCTGGAACTGCTCGTTGATGCTCACGGCCTTTGCGGGGTCGAGTGGGGCATCCCCGACCTTGGGCATGTAGTTCAGTTCGCACAGGGCCGCGTGCCCGGTGCCCGCGTTGTTCCACGCCTGAGAACTCTCTTGCGCGACATCCGACAGCCGCTCGAAGACGACGATGCGCGCTTCGGGTCGCAGTTCACGGAGCAGAGTTCCGAGCGTGGCGCTCATCACGCCACCACCGATCAGTACGACGTCGACGGTTTCGTTCACCCGACCAGTCTAGTTCTCTGACCGTCACCTCGAACGCAGCCGGACGCCGCCGCGCGACGCACGAATCACTCGAGAGGAGGGCCTTCTCCGGTGCCTTTGCGCAGGCGCGGGATGCCGCCGGTCGCCGCCAGCCAGCATCCCAGAAGCACCAGCGGGAATCCGATGAGCAAGGCCGGGGTAAGGCTCTCGTTCAGGATCAGCACGCCCAGGATGATCGCCACCACCGGGTTCACATAGGTGAACAGCGGCGCGCGCACCGGACCCACCTCGCGAATGAGCGCGAAGAAGCCGATGAAGGCGAGTGCCGTGCACAACACCCCGAGAAGAGCGAGCGAGACCACGCTGCGCGTGCTCGGCACCTCGTGCTGACTGAAGGCCGCGATGGGAGCGTAGAAGATGCCTACGGCCAGCAGAGACACCGTGATCGAGCCGAGCGAGGGCACACTGTGCAGCTTCTGCGAGACGATGAACGGCGCCGTCGAATACAGCACCGCGGTCAAGAGCACCGCGGCCACCGCCAGAACGGCCACCGAACCTCCGTCGAAAAGACCCGGCCCGCTGACGATCACGAGAACACCCGCAAAGCCCGTGACGAGTCCGAGCAGACGAAGTGGCTTGAGCACTGCGCGGTTGCCGCCGAGCACGGCGATGAGCGTCGCGAAGAGCGGCACGGTAGCAACGAGCAGACCGGTAAGGCCCGAAGGCAGCGTCTGCTCGGCATAGCCGAGCAACAAGAAAGGCCCCGCCATCTCTACCGCGCCGAAGGCGAGCACCCAGCGCCACTGGATGAGCGCGGGGCGCATCGCACCCTGGCGAAGAGCGAAGGGCAGCAGGAGAAGACCGCCGAGCAGCGTGCGCCCGGCGACCACCCCTGCGGGTGAGATCGTGTCGACGGCCTCTTTGATGAACAGGTACGGCATCCCCCACAGCAGCGACATGATGGCAAACAGCACCCATCCGCGCAGCGAGATCGCACCTGTGTGCGAAGTGTTCACAGTCTCCTTCGGCCTTCGAATGCGCGACCGAGTGTCACCTCGTCGGCGTATTCCAGATCGCCACCCACGGGAAGCCCCGAGGCCAGACGTGAGACCGCGATCTCCAGCGTGCCGAGCAGCCTGCTGAGGTAGGTCGCGGTCGCCTCACCTTCGAGGTTCGGATTCGTGGCAAGGATCACTTCTTGCACCGTGCCATCGGCGAGGCGAGTCATGAGCGGTTGGATGCGCAGATCTTCAGGCCCGATGCCGGCAATCGGGCTGATCACGCCGCCAAGCACGTGATAGAGCCCTCGAAACTCGCGCGTGCGCTCGATGGCCGCGACATCTTTCGCGTCTTCGACGACGCAGATGAGGGCGGGGTTGCGTCGCGGATCGCGACAGATCGCGCAGCGATCGCTCTCGGAGACGTTGCCGCAGATATCGCAGAAACGCACGCGCGAGCGGATGTCGCTGAGCAGTTCGGCGAGCCGGGCCACGTCGAAGTTCGGCGTCTGCAGAATGTGGAAGGTGATGCGCTGCGCAGACTTCGGGCCGATGCCGGGAAGACGACCGAACTCGTCGATCAGCTCTTGAACGATGCCGTCGTACATCAGTTGAACTTCGTCGCGGGCTCGTAAGGCTCTTCGCGCATGAAGGTCGCGCCCAGCACCTCGCGCACGACCGCCTCGCCGTAGCGTTCGTTCGTGCCCTGCGGCGCGAGCAGGGCTGTGGATGCGACAGGTGCCTCTGACTCCTCGGTGCCGGGCAACGGCGGCTCCTCTTCGTCGATCACGCCGTCGACGGGTGCCTCGGCAGGAGTCGCCTCGGCCTCTGTCGGCTCGTCGTCGACGGCAAGTTGGGCGAGAGCGACGGGTGATTCTGGGGGTGCCGTGTCATCCTGCTGCGGGATGGGGGCGACGGCCCACTCGGCCACCGCGGCATTCGCCGGGCGCGAAGGGGGTGCGGCTTTGCGTGGCCGTGGCGTCGAGCCGCCCGAGGAACCGGTGGCGGGGTCGCTGCCTGGCAGTGCTGCGGGAAGGTACTTCACCCGCACGCCCAGTTCCTCGGCGATCGCCTCGCGCAACTGATCGGAAGGCCCGGCTCCCGGCTTGCTGCCCTTGAACGCGGCGAGCGCGCCGGGATTGGCGAAACCGAGCCGGAGAACTGCACTCTCGGTGTCGAAATCGAGCGGCTGTGCGTCAACGACCGCGAGCCACGACACACGGCTGAGATTCTCGAGCCGCGCGAGGATCGCGGGCCAGGATGCCGAAAGCTGCGCGAAGGTGACCGGCGCGGCGATCACCGCTGGCTCTTCGACCGGCTCGGCGGGCGGAGCGGACTCAGAAGTCGGCTCGGTCTTGGGTGCCGAGCCCTTCTGAGGCTGCGGCGCCACCTTTGCCGCCGCAGCGGCCACAGCTGTCGGGCTCGTGCCCTCTGCGCGCATCTCCGAGACGCCAAAGTCCGCCGTGCCCGAACTATCCGTGGAAGCGCCCGCCAGCACCCGCGCGACCATCAACTCAAGCTGCAACCGCGGCGAGGTCGCTCCCGCCATATCGTCGAGGGCGGCGCTGACGATATCGGCTGTGCGCGAGAGTCGGTCAACACCGAAAGTCACCGCCTGTGTCTGCATCCGCGAGAGCTCATCGGCGCTGCGCCCGTGCAAAACCTGAGAAGCGCCCTCGCCGACGGCGGCGATCACGATGAGGTCGCGCAGACGCTCCAGCAGATCATCGACGAAGCGGCGCGGGTCTTGCCCGGTCTGCACGAGCTGGTCGACCGCGGGGAACGCCGCCGCGGCATCCCTCGCCGCCAGCGCGTCGACGATGCCGTCGAGCAGCGCCGCGTGGGTGTAGCCGAGCAGGGCGACCGCGCGCTCGTAGCGCACCGTCACGACGCCGCCTGCGGCGTCTGACCCCGCGATGAGCTGATCAAGCAGCGAGAGCGTGTCGCGCGGCGAGCCGCCTCCGGCGCGCACCACGAGGGGCAGCACCCCCGCCTCGACCTCCACGCCCTCGGATCGACACAGCGCATCGATGTACTCGAGCATGGTTGCGGGCGCGACAAGGCGGAAGGGGTAGTGGTGTGTGCGCGAACGGATCGTGCCGAGCACCTTCTCGGGCTCGGTCGTGGCGAAGATGAACTTCACATGCGGCGGTGGCTCTTCGACGAGCTTGAGCAGCGCGTTGAACCCTCCCGAGGTGACCATGTGCGCCTCGTCGATGATGAAGATCTTGTAGCGGTCGCGCGCGGGGGCGAAGATGGCCCGCTCGCGAAGGTCACGCGCATCATCGACGCCGCCGTGGCTGGCCGCGTCGATCTCGACGACATCGAGTGAGCCGCCGCCGGAGCGGCTGAGCTCCGTGCAACTCGGGCAGGTGCCACAGGGGGTGTCGGTGGGACCTTCCGCGCAGTTGAGACAGCGAGCAAGGATGCGCGCCGAGGTGGTCTTGCCGCATCCGCGGGGGCCGGAAAAGAGATAGGCGTGACCGACCCTATCGCCGCGTAGCGCCGTCATCAGCGGATCGGTCACCTGCGACTGCCCGATCATCTCACCGAAGGCCTCGGGCCGGTAGCGGCGGTAGAGCGCTGTGGTCACCACCCCAGCCTAGGGCGTGCATCCGACAATGGCGCGGTGGCATCCGTGGCCGCTCACGCTCAGGCGAAAAGCGCGAAGACCTCCTGCGCGATCTCGCGCTCTTCGTCGGTGGGCACGACGAGCACTTCGACCGCGGAGTCGTCGCTGGAGATGCGTCGGATGCCGCGCTCACGCGCCTCGTTGCGCACGGCATCCACCCGCACGCCGAGAAATCCGAGGGTGGCCAGGGCGCCTGCACGCACCCGCGCGACGTTCTCCCCCACGCCCGCCGTGAAAGAGATCACCTCTACCCCACCGAGCAGGGCGATATAGGCGCCCGCGTAGCTGCGCAAGCGCCGGATGTACACCTCGAGGGCGAGGGTCGCCGCAGCATCCCCCGCATCGACCGCGGCAAGAAGATCACGCATGTCCGAGCGCCCAGAAAGCCCCAGCAGCCCGCTGCGGCGATTGAGCAGGCTGTCGAGATCGTCGAAGGAGGCGCCCGCGGTGCGTGCCAGGTGGAAGATGATGGCCGGGTCGATATCGCCCGAGCGCGTGCCCATCACGAGCCCTTCGAGCGGCGTCAGCCCCATCGACGTCTGCACCGAGCGCCCACCCTCCACCGCCGTGACCGAGGCACCGTTGCCGAGGTGGAAGACGATCTGACGAAGCTCGGCGATATCCCGTCCGAGAAAACGCGCGGCCTCGTGGCTCACGAAGCGGTGGCTCGTGCCGTGAAAGCCATAACGGCGAAGCTGATGCTCGCGGGCGAGATCGGCATCGATCGCATAGCTGTAGGCGGCAGGCGAGAGGGTCTGATGAAAGGCGGTGTCGAAGACGGCGACGTGAGGGATGTCGGCAAAGGCCTTCTTCGCCGAACGGATGCCGGCCAGATTGGCCGGGTTGTGCAGAGGGGCAAGCACCGAGAGCGCGTCGATCTCGGCCTCGACCTCGGCGGTGATCCGCGCGGGGGCGACAAAGCGCGAGCCGCCGTGGACGACGCGGTGGCCGACGGCCATCGGCGGATACTCGTCGAGAGAGGGGCCGTAGGCGGCGAAGGCCTCGTGCATGACCGCGAAGGCGCGGTCGTGATCGCTGATCGGCTCCTCGCGGGTGCGGGTCGCCTCGAGCGCCGCGGGCGCGGGGCCGCCGGGCTCTCCGAAGGCGCGCACGGTATGGCTGGCGACACCGTCTTCGTGGCCGATCCGCTCGATGAGACCTTCCGCGAGGGTGCGCCCGGCATCCGGATCGATCAGGCTGTACTTCAGCGAAGAAGAGCCGCTGTTGATGACCAGGATGACGTTCATAGGCCCGACTCCTGCGCCTGGATCGCCGTGATCGCCACGGTGTTGACGATGTCGCTCACGAGCGCTCCACGCGAGAGGTCGTTGATGGGCTTGTTGAGCCCTTGCAGAACCGGCCCGATCGCGACGGCTCCGGCCGATCGCTGCACGGCTTTGTAGGTGTTGTTACCCGTGTTGAGATCGGGAAAGATGAACACGGTCGCCCGCCCCGCCACGGGTGAATCCGGCAGCTTCGCCTGGGCGACGGCGGCATCGGCAGCCGCATCGTATTGGATGGGGCCTTCGACGGGGAGGGCGGGCATCCGCTCGCGCACAAGCGCCGTCGCCGCGCGCACCTTCTCGACCTCGGCGCCCGAACCCGACTCCCCCGTCGAGTACGAGAGCATCGCCACACGCGGCTCGATGCCGAATCTCTCCGCCGTCTCCGCCGAGGAGATCGCGATGTCGGCAAGCTGTGCGCTCGTGGGGTCGGGGATCACGGCGCAGTCGCCGTAGACGAGCACGCGATCGGCAAGCGCCATCAGAAAGACGCTCGAGACGACATCCACCCCCGGCGCGGTCTTGATGATCTCGAAGGCGGGGCGGATCGTATGCGCGGTGGTGTGCGTGGCACCCGACACCATCCCGTCGGCAAGGCCGAGGTGCACCATGAGCGTGCCGAAGTATGAGACATCGGTGACGATGTCGGCGGCTTGCACTTCGGTCATACCCTTGTGAGCGCGCACTCGCGCGTACTCTTTCGCGAAGCGCGCGACGAGTTCGGGATCGTGAGGGCTCAGAATGCGCGCGGCATCGATGTCGATCCCGAGTGCAGTGGCACGGCCACGGATCGCCGCCTCGTCGCCCAGAATCGTGAGGTCTGCGATCTCGCGGGCGAGCACCGTGGCGGCGGCGCGCAGGACGCGATCGTCGTCGCCCTCGGGCAGCACGATGTGACGGCGGTCGGCGCGCGCCCTTTCGATCAAGCCATATTCGAACATGAGGGGTGTCACCACGCTGGATTCGGCAACCCCCAGCGCGATGGTGAGTTCGGTGAGATCGACGTGCGCCTGAAAGAGCGCGAGCGCCGTGTCATAGCGCCGTCGCGAATCAGCGGCAAGCCGACCGCGCGCATTCATCACTCGCACCGCCGTGTCGAAGGTGCCGTGGTCGGTGGCCACGATGGGCAGCATCTGGTCGGTGCCATCAAGCAGGCGGGTGATCGGCTCCGGCAGTTCGAACGGTCCGTTGAGCACGATCCCGGCGATCGAAGGAAAGGTTCCGGATGCCTGGGCCAAGATGGCGGCGAGCAGCACCTCGGTGCGGTCGGCCGGGATGACGAGCACCGCGTCTTCGACCAGGCGCGCGAGCACGTTCACCATCGACATCCCCGCGACGACAACGCTCAGCACCTCGCGGCTGAGCGCCTCGGGGTCGCCCGAGACGAAGCGCCCGTCGACTGCGGCCATGATGCCGCGCATCGAGGGGGCGACCAGGGTGCGGTCTTCGGGGATCGCCCACACCGACGCGGTCTCGGTGTGCACGCCGCGCACGGCGTCGATCATCTCGACCAGACGAGCGGGGTCGGCGCGGTTGACGACCACGGCGAAGAGTTCGGCGCGCTCCTGGGCGAGTTCGGCGAGCGCGAGAGCTGCGATCTGAGCGATCTGCTCGGGGCTGCGCGCGATCGAGGTGCCGAGTTGATCTGCTTGCTGCTGGCGATCCCGACCGCTCAGCACGAGCAGAACGGGCGCGCCGAGGTTGGCGGCGATGCGGGCGTTGTATCCGAGTTCAGCGGGGCTTGCGACATCCGTGTAGTCGCTGCCGACAATCACGACCGACTCGCACTGCGCTTCGACGGCCTTGAAGCGTTCGATGATGCGCGACATGGCCGCATCCGGATCTGCCCGCACATCGTCATAGCTGACGCCGAAGCTCTCGTCGTAGTCGAGCTGTACGCCGTCGTGGGCGAGCATGAGTTCGAGCACATCGTCGCGCTCGGTCGTCGAGCGCGTGATCGGGCGAAAAACCCCCACTCTCGGCGTCACCCGCATAAGGGCATCGAGCACACCGAGGGCGACCGTCGACTTGCCGGTCAACCCCTCCGCAGAGGTGAGATAGATGCTGCGCGCCACATGATAAGCCTAGGTGGTGCCTCGGATGCCGCGAGTGCGCCCGTGGTGTCCAGAGCACGCAGAAGGCCCTCCGCGCACCCGGCAGAGCCCGGTTACCCTTGCTGCGTTTCCGCCCTGGGGGAGTTGGCCTGGATGCCGCCACGCGGAGAGCCGGTGACTATCTTATCGTCCCCACACGAGCGAGGGGATGCCGCATCCCGGGTTCCGTCTGTCGCGACTCCAAGCTCGGCGGGTTACGATCGACCAACCGCGTGCACGGCAGCGCGCCGGTGGGAAGGACAGCATGACGACATCCGAAGCTCCCCCGAATCTCGAAGAGTTTGCCGCCCGTACGGACGCGATTCTCGACTCGATCGGCACGGTCATCGACGGCAAACCCGACGCGGTGCGCTTCACGCTGGTGTGCCTTCTGGCCGAGGGGCACCTGCTGATCGAAGACGTGCCTGGTGTCGGCAAGACCATGCTCGCCCGAGCGCTCGCCGCCACCGTCGACGCCACGGTGCGGCGAGTGCAGTTCACCCCCGATCTGCTGCCCGGCGACATCACCGGCGTCTCGATCTACAACCCGGTCGCCCAGGCCTTCGAATTCGCCCCGGGCGCGATCTTCGCGCACATCGTGATCGCCGACGAGATCAACCGATCCTCGCCCAAAACGCAATCGGCGCTGCTGGAGGCGATGGAAGAAGGCCAAGTCACCGCTGACGGTCACCCCCATCCCCTGCCCTCGCCCTTTCTCGTTGTCGCGACGCAGAACCCGCTCGAGATGGAAGGCACCTACGCCCTGCCCGAAGCGCAACGCGATCGCTTCATGATGCGCATTTCGATGGGGTATCCGGATGCCGCGGCAGAAGCGCTCATGCTGCGCCAGCGCGATACGGTCAACCCCCTCACCGCGATCACGCCGGTCACCGATGTCGCCCAGCTCACCGAGTTGATTCGCGTCGCGCGTCGCATCCATGTCTCGCCCGCCATCGAGGAGTTTGCCGTCGCCCTCGCCCACGCCACACGCACCGACCCGGCCCTGCACCTGGGGGCGAGCCCGCGAGCGACTTTGCAGCTCGTGCGAGCCGCGAAGGTGTGGGCAGCCCTGGCGGGGCGCGACTTCGTGATCCCCGATGACCTCACCGAGTTGCTTGTGCCGGTCTTCGCGCACCGGCTGCTGACCACGCGCGGCTCACAACGTGTGGGGGCGGGTCACATCGACGAAGTGCTGGCACGGATTATCGAGACCACCCCGGTGCCGCACGCGGCGCGGAGATGAGATGCGCGCGCACGGGCTGCTGACCAGGCGCGGGGTGGCGGTGCTCGCGGCGTCTGTGCTGTGCTTCGTCGCCGCGAACCTGCTATCGGCCCCGGCCCTCGCCCATGTTGCGTTGCTGTTCGCCCTGCTGCTTGTCTTCGGGGCTTTGGCGATCTTTCTGCCCGATGCCCGAGGAGAGGTGACGCGCACGGTCTCGACCGACCTCATGACCGTGGGCGAGAGTTCCCAGATCGCGGTTCGTCTGCGCGTGCGCGGCAGCCTCATCCGGCGAGCACGCTGGAGCGACACGCTGCCGCCCGCGCTGAGCGGTGAGGCCGAAGGCTTCGTCGCCGAGAAAGACAACACGACGGATACGCGCGAGCCGCTCGTGGTGCACTACCGGGTGCGCGGCGTGCGCCGAGGCATCTGGCCGCTCGGGCCTCTGCATGTGCACACCCGCGATCCCTTCGGGCTCGTGCAGCGCCGCCAGCGGGTGGGTACGAGTCGGATGATCACGGTGATTCCCGCCCTCGCCACCCTGGAGGCGCTGGGCACACTGCCCGGTGCTGCGGGAGGAACAGCCCAGACCGTCTCGCAACGCATCGGACCGGGTGTCGACAACCTCGCGCCGCGCCGCTACTTTTCCGGCGACTCGACACGACGCATCCACTGGCGCGCCACCGCGCACCGCGGCGAACTCATGGTGCGCCAAGAAGACGAAGAGACAAGCCCTGACGCCCTCATCGTGCTCGATCTCAGCCCCTCGCGCTGGGCACCGCGGTCGGATGCGGCGAATCCCCTCTTCGAGCAGGCTGTAAGCACCGTGGCCGGGGCCGCGTTGCTGCTGGCCGACAACGGGTATCTCGTGGATGTCGTCGACTCTGCCGGTGCGCTGCTGGGCACCCTTTACGGTCACGAAGACGACCGCGACGCACTCATGGTTCAGCTTGCCGCGGTGAACCCGCGCCCGCCCGAGACCCCGATACGCATCGAATCCGCCCCGCGTGGACCGCTCGTGGTGGTCACCGGCCGCATCGCCGACGAGGCGCGCGAGCTGCCTCGGCATCCGGGGGGTGCCTCGCTCTTGTTGGCCGCCGAACCTGCCCCGGGGGCGCTGGAGTCCCTTAGAGCGCAGGGATGGCGAGCCGACTCCCTTGACGAAGGCGTATCGGATGCCTGACGCTCACGCCCCCTCCGTTTTCGCGCTCCTCGGGCGAGTGCTCACCCCCGGCGCCCTCGCACTGGGCGGAGTGATCATGGCGCTGTGGAGCTACACCACAGTCATCCAACGCTTCGAATGGGTGCCGCCGATCATCTACCTCGCAGCGACGCTGATCGCTTTAGGCATGCTCCTGCGCGGTCTCTTCGCAAAACGCGCACCGCTTCTGGGCCTTCTGCTCGCCCTGCTTGCGCAGTCTCTGATCGTGATCGTGTGGCTCACGGCGATGTTCGGCGGTCAGACCTCACAATGGGGCTTCGTGCCGACGGGGCGCACCCTGCAACTGCTGCCCTACTACTTCGAGCGCGCCAGCAGCGAGGTCTACTTCGGCAATGCCCCTCTCGTTCCCTCAGCCGGGGTCATCTTCTTCATCACCGCCGCCTTCGGGCTGCTGGCGATCCTGCTCGACCATCTGCTCGGAGCGGGCAGAGTCATCATCGCCGCCGTCATCGTCGCAACGATCGGCGCCGTGCCTCTCATCGTCACCGGAGGCGGCGTCGATGTGCTGTGGTTCGCGCTCTTCGGGCTACTGGTGTTGCTGCTGCTGCGTTTCAGTCTCGGCCGTGAGGCCTCTGCTCCCCGCCGTTCGCCCCTCTGGCTCGCTGCCGTCGTCGGGGTTGCAGCGATCGGCTCGACCGTCGTGCTCGGGCCGAGCGTGCCGGTGTCGATGGGTGCCTTCGGTCTCGGCCAGCGCGTCGTGCTCAACGCCAGCCTGAATCTCGGCAACGATCTGCGTCAGCCCGAGAGCGTGGATGTGATCTCGCTGGCCACCTCAGCGACCTCGGCACCGTACCTGCGAGTCGCCACGCTCACCCAGCTTGAAGGACAGGTGTGGCGCACCGATGAGTTCGAGCGACAGGCGCTCGGCACGGCCCTGAGCCGCGCGGGGCTTCCCGAGCAGGCACCGTTGCAGACCGTCTCTCTGCGTGTGCAGAACGTCGACGGCCGTATGCTTCCGGTGCCTTACCCCGCCCTGGGTGTGCAGGGGATGAACGGCGAGTGGTTCGGCTATGCCGAGAACCGCACGGTGGTCAGCGAAAGGGCGAGCACGCGCGATCAGGACTACACCGTGATCACCCTGCGCTCCACGCCCACACTTGCGCAGTTGCAGCTCGACCGTGCGGGCGGCCCGCTTGATCCGATGCACATCGATGTACCGGCGGATGCCCCGCCGAGCATCGCCGCCCTTGCCGCGCAGGTGACCGCATCGGCGTCCACCGATATCGACCGTTTACTCGCCCTGCAAACGTGGTTCCGTACGCAGTTCCGCTATTCGCTGAACACGCCCGTCGAGGAGGGCTTCGACGGCTCTGGCGCAGAGGCGGTCGGCGCCTTTCTCGAGGTGCGTGAGGGTTATTGCGTGCACTTCGCCGCGGCATTCACGCTGATGGCGCGCTCGCTCGGGATTCCGGCGCGCATCGTCGTCGGCTTTCTGCCCGGCACCTTCACGGGCGAGTATCGCGGCACCGAGGCGATCTATCGCGTGACGAGCGATCAGTTGCACGCCTGGCCCGAGGTGCACTTCGAGGAGTGGGGATGGATCCCCTTCGAGCCCACCGCCTCGCTCGGCACGGCGATGCGACCACCGGCGACCTCCGAGAGCGAGGGCGGTGAGACGGGTGACCCCACCGACCCGAACGTCACGCTACCCGATCGTCTCGACCCGAGTGATGACCCCAGCGCCCCCGGCGAGACCCCCGGAGGCGGACGCACGCCCGCTCCCCCCGCGATCAACCCCGTGCCCTTCTTGATCGCGGTGCCTATCGTCTTGCTCGCACTCGCGGCGCCCGGCATCGTTCGCGCGATGCGGCGACGAGGCCGGATGCGGCGCGCGGCGAACGGCGATGCGGTGGCGGCGTGGATCGAGCTGGAAGACACTCTCATCGATCTACGCATCCCGATACCGGATGCCGAAAGCATCCGAGCCCTCGGGGCGCGCCTCGTCGCGAGCTACGGTGCTCCCGCGTCAGCGCTGCGTGTTCTCATCGACGCGGTGGAGGCGGCAAGCTACGCGCACTCACCGGCAGAGGCGAGCAATCTTGCCACGCCGCTCCGCGACGTCACGAAGGCTCTGCGCGTTCAGGCGGGTTCGGCCGAAAGCGTGAGCGCGGCGCTGCTGCCACGCTCGCTCGCCCCGGGATTGTTCCCGCTGCCCGAGACCGTGTGATCGGCGCAGGCGACAGCGACGCAGTCTGCGCACACAACGAACTGACGGCGGCAGGATGGCTCGGGGCAGTTTGCCGTGGTTTTGGTGGCGGCACCGCATCCCGCGCACACCCCGATCACGGCGGCGTTGTCACTGAAGTCAATCGAGCCGCGCCCGTCGAAGACATAGAGCGAACCCTCCCACACCCCCTCGTCACCGAAGCGTTCACCGTAGCGCACGATCCCACCGTCGAGTTGGTAGACATCTTCGAAGCCGCGCGAACGCATCAATGCGGAGAGCACCTCGCAGCGGATGCCGCCGGTGCAATAGGTCACCACCGGCTTGTTCTTGAGGGCGTCGAAGGTGCCTTCGTCGAGCAGGCGTACGAAGTCGCGGGTGGTGTTCACATCCGGAACCACCGCGTCGCGGAAGCGGCCGATCTGCGCCTCCCAGGCGTTGCGGCCGTCGAAGAACACCACTTCGTCGCCACGCTCGGCAAGCAGGCGATGCAGGGCGTCGGGGTCGAGCCGCGTACCCCCGCCGATCACACCGTCGTGATCCACTTTCAGCTCACCGGCCGCGCCGAAAGAGACGATCTCTTCGCGCACCTTCACGCTGAGCTTGGGAAAGTCGAGACTGTGACCGTTCTCGTCGAGCCCGGTGCCTGCACTCCACTTCACATCGGCCTTCGCGAACCCCGGGTAGGAGCGAAAGGCACGCACCCACTTTTTCAGTGCCGGAAGGTCGCCGCCGAGCGTGCCGTTGATGCCGTCGGGTGAGATGAGGATGCGACCGCGCAGACGCAGTGCTTCGCCGAGGTCACGCTGCCACAGCCTGATCGCCTCGGGGTCGGGCAACGGCGTGAAGGCATAGAACAGCACGATCTTCGGGGTGGACACTACTCGATTCTCCCTCTTCTGCTGCGCCGTCTCGCCGGTGCCTTTATCGGCTCGCGGGTGCCAGCACGCCGATCGGGTAGTGGCGCGGAGTGCCGAAGCGGTGGGCGGTGACCGAGACCGCCTGCTCGCGCAGGAAGGTCAGCATCTCGACCCGACCGGCGGAGACAACCTCGTTCGCGTAGATTGCGACCGCGGGCGAGCCTCCGGTCGCTGCCGCGAGTGCGACCGCCGAACCGCCGATGAGTCGGATGCGACCACCACGTCGTGCCAGAACCGCCGCGCGCGTCGCCCACTCCCCGTCTTGCTCGGTGCGGTGCGGCACGCCGTGCGCCGAAAGCCAGGCGCGCACTCGCTCGGGGAGCACCCTCGCGGTGCTGACCGAGACGCGAGCCCCGGCGCGCACACCGGCTGCCGCGACGCGAAGAAGCTCTGCCGTGCGTGCGCCCTCGAAGCGCACGGTCACCGCGACCGCCTGGTAACGCAAGGCGTTCTGCTCGGTGGCGAGGCCCGTGGCATCTTTGACCACGCCGAACTCCTCGCGCCAGGCGACGATATCGGTGGCGAGGGCGGCGGCTAGCCAGTCGACATCCTCTTTCGTGCCGCCCAGAGCCGCGGCCGCGGATGCGGCGAGCTCGTCGCTATCCCTCGCCTTCGGCGCTCGGTCGACCCAGCGGGTCAGACCGAAGAGATAGCTGGGTCCACCGGCCTTCGTGCCCGCCCCCACGGCCGCTTTCTTCCACCCGCCGAAGGGTTGACGCTGCACGATGGCCCCCGTGGTGCCGCGGTTGACATAGACATTGCCCGCCTCGATCTCGGCGAGCCAGCGCTGGATCTCGCTCTCGTCGAGCGAGTGCAGACCCGAGGTCAGGCCGTAGTCGATCGTGTTGACATAGGCGATAGCCTCGTCGAGCGTGCGGGCGGTCATGATGCCGAGCACGGGGCCGAAGTATTCGGTGAGGTGATACGCCGAACCGGGAGCGACACCCTGCTTGATGCCCGGGGTCCAGAGCGCACCCTTGTCATCGAGTTGCTTCGGCTGCATGACCCAGCTTTCGCCCTCGTCGAGCGTGGTGAGAGCGTGGCGCAGCTTGCCTTCGGCGGGGCCGATCAGAGGGCCGATGCGGTTCGCACCATCCCAGGGCATTCCGACCTGATACGCACTCACGGCATCCACGAGTTGACGGCGGAAGCGGTCGGACTTTGCCACCGACCCCACAAGAATGACAAGGGATGCCGCCGAACACTTCTGCCCCGCGTGACCGAAGGCCGCGTATGCGGCATCCTTCGCGGCGAGGTCAAGGTCGGCGCTCGGCGTGACGATGATCGCATTCTTGCCGCTCGTCTCAGCCAGCAGCGGCAGATCGAGGCGGAAGCTGCGGAAGAGCTCGGCCGTCTCGTAGCCGCCCGTGAGCACGAGCCTTTGGACCGCCGGATGGCTGACCAGACGCGTGCCGAGTTCGCGCCCCTCGAGCTGCACATACTGCAGCACCTCGCGAGGCACCCCCGCTGCCCAGAGCGCCTCGACCATGACGGCTCCCGAACGACGCGCTTGGCGGGCGGGCTTGATGATGACCGGCGAACCCGCCGCGAGCGCCGCAAGGGCAGAGCCCGCGGGGATCGCGACGGGGAAGTTCCAGGGCGGGGTGACAACGGTGAGCCCCACCGGCTCCGCGTGCGCGCCGTCGACCGCATCGAGGGCAAGAGCGCTCTCGGCGTAGTAGTGCGCGAAGTCGATCGCCTCGGAGACCTCGGGGTCCCCCTGTTCGAGCACCTTGCCGCACTCGGAGCCCATGACCTCCAGCAGTTCCGCACGGCGGCGTTCCATTTCATCGCCCGCGCGGTGCAGAATCTCGGCGCGACCTTTCGCGCCGAGCGCTCGCCACGAAGCACCCGCCGCAACGGCCGAGTTGATGACGCGGTCGAGTGCCGGGACCGTGGTGTAAGTGTGAGCCGCAACGGTGTGGTTGCCGAGGGTAGAGCGCTGCATCCGAGAGCGGATGCCGTCGCCCCACGCGCGGTTGGCGGCCAGGCTCGGGTCGGTGTCGGGGGTGTTGCGGAACCCCTTTCGCGGTGCAGGCTCCGGCACACGCTGCCTGTTCTGCACGCGGTTCGGGTGCGGAACATCGCTCGGCATCGACGCGATGGAAGCGAGGAAGCGATCGCGCTCGCGGGCGAAGAGGGCTGGGTTGGCATCCAGATCGAAGACCGCCGACATGAAGTTCTCTTGTGAGGCGCCTTCTTCGAGACGTCTGATGAGGTAGGCGATCGCCACATCGAACTCAGCCGGATGCACGACCGGCGTGTAGAGCAGCAGCGAACCGACCGTGCGGCGCACCACCTCTGCCTGAGCCGAAGCCATGCCGAGCAGCATCTCGAACTCGACCCCTTCGGTGGAGCCGCGCCTCTCGGCAAGCAGCCAGGCGAGGGCGATGTCGAAGAGGTTGTGTCCGGCGACACCGATACGCACATGAGCGGTGTGCTCGGGGCGCAGGGCGTAGTCGAGCACCGCTTTGTACGAGGCATCGGATGCCTCTTTGCTGTGCCAGGTGGCAAGCGGCCAACCGTGCGACTCCGCGTCCACGATCTCCATCGGCAGGTTCGCGCCCTTGACGACACGCACCTTGATGGGCGCGCCCCCGGCCGCCACGCGCTGGGCGGCCCATTCCTGCAGACGGATCATCGCCGCGAGCGCGTCGGGCAGGTAAGCCTGCAGCACGATTCCGGCTTCGAGCGTGTGGAACTCCGCTTTGTCGAGAATGGTCGTGAACACCGCGAGGGTGAGGTCGAGGTCTTTGTACTCCTCCATATCGAGGTTGATGAACTTCTTGCCACTCGCCCCCGCGCCCCTCGAAGGGGGCGTCGCAGCGATCGTATACAGGGGGCTGAGCGCGCCGACCGCGTGCGCGACAGCATCCTCGAATGCCCAGGGGCTGTGCGGCGCGACGGTCGAGGACACCTTGATCGACACATAGTCGACATCCGGCCGCGACAGCAGGCGACGGGTGCCTTCGAGGCGACGAGCGGCCTCCTCTTCGCCGAGGATCGCCTCGCCCAGCAGGTTGATGTTCAGGCGGATGCCTTCGTCGCTGCGGATGTGCGCGATGGCTTTGCCCAGACGCGCGTCGGTGGCATCGACGATCAGGTGACGCACCATGCCGCGCAGCACCCGGCGGCTGATCGGCACAACGATGCCGGGAAGAATCGGCGCGAACAGCCCGCCGAGACGGATGAGAAAGCGAAGCACCCAGGGCAAGAATCTCGGGGTCAGCGGCACGATCGCGCGCAGGTTCCGCGCGGCTACTCGGGTGTCTTCTGGGCGCACGACGCCGTCGACGAATCCCACGGTGAAAGCCAGCCCGTTCTCATCCCGCAGCACACCGGCTAAGCGCTCGGCGGCCTTGTCGACAGGAATGCTGCGGCTCTCGATGAGCCATTGTTGAACGAGGGCAACGGCCTCGTCGGCAAGCTCGGGGATGCGAGGGCTGTCACCCTTGGGCATGAAGTCTCCTTAGTCGAGTGGGCATGCTTCCTCATAGTTTCGCAGTATTTCTCACCCCACGAGAAGGCGACTTTCACGGCGCGTAATTTTGGGTGTGCTCAGCCCGAAGATTTGTCATAATGGGCACGGCCTCGCTAATGACATCCGTCTGAGTTCGACGCCGATAGACCCCTCGAAAAACCACCCGATGCAGAGAGGCAAAACCATGCGCGTCGGCATTCCCACCGAGATCAAGAACAACGAACAGCGCGTCGCGATCACCCCCGCGGGTGTGCACGCGCTCGTCGCGCGGGGCCATGAGGTGTGGGTCCAGTCGGGTGCGGGCCTGGGTTCGCGCATCTCCGACGACGACTTTGTCGCCGCGGGCGCCCAGCTTGCCGCAGACGCCGACGAGACCTGGGCGAAGGGCGACCTTCTGCTCAAGGTCAAAGAGCCTATCGCTCCCGAGTTCTCGCGGCTGCGCGCGGATCAGACGCTCTTCACCTATCTGCACCTGGCCGCCGCCCGCGAGTGCGCACAGGCGATCATGGATGCCGGAACCACGGCCATCGCCTATGAGACGGTGCAAGCCGAAGACGGTTCGCTGCCGCTTCTGGCACCCATGAGCGAGGTCGCGGGACGCCTGGCGATCATCGTGGGCGCCTATCACCTGCTCGCACCGACCGGCGGACGCGGTGTGCTCATGGGCGGCGTGCCCGGAACCCGCAAGGCGAAGGTCGTCGTGATCGGCGGCGGCGTCGCCGGAGAGCACGCGGCGCGCAATGCCGTGGGCCTTGGCGCGGATGTCACCGTGATCGACCTCTCGCTGCCGCGCCTGCGCTATCTCGAAGCGAGTTTCGGCAACACCATCCAGACCCGACACTCTTCGCCCTTCGAGATCGCCGCTCAGGTGCGCGAGGCCGACCTTGTGATCGGTTCGGTGCTTGTTCCCGGGGCCGCAGCCCCCAAACTCGTCACCGACGAGATGGTGGCGCAGATGCGCGAAGGCTCGCTCCTGGTGGACATCGCCATCGACCAGGGCGGATGTTTCGAAGGATCGCGCGCGACCACGCACGATGAGCCGACCTTCCCCGTGCATGCCACGCAGTACTACTGCGTGGCGAATATGCCCGGGGCGGTGCCCGAGACCTCGACACGGGCGCTCACCAACGCGACGCTCCCCTATGTGCTGCGCCTTGCCGACCAGGGCTGGGAGGCTGCGACCGAGAAAGACAGGGCTCTGGCTCGGGGACTCAACGCCACCGGCGGAAAGATCGTGAACACCGCCGTCGCCGAGGCGCTGGGCGTGGCGGGCTGAGCGAAAGAGAGCGGAGGATGCGGGATTCGAACCCGCGAGAGCTTTCACTCAACACGCTTTCCAAGCGTGCGCCATAGGCCACTAGGCGAATCCTCCATG
>CAZHIU010000028.1:0-20841 GCA_964532555.1 uncultured Microbacterium sp. | reverse complement strand
AGCTCCGGCTTGTCGGAGCCGTAGCGTGCCATCGCCTCGGCATAGGTGATCCGGGGGATCGGCGTTTGCACCGAGACGCCGATGGTCGCCCACATCGCCCGGATGACGTCTTCGACCATCTCGATCACATCTTCTTGCTCGACGAAGCTCATCTCGATGTCGAGCTGCGTGAACTCGGGTTGCCGGTCGGCGCGGAAGTCTTCGTCTCGGTAGCAGCGTGCGATCTGGAAATACTTCTCGATGCCACCCACCATGAGCAACTGCTTGAAAAGCTGCGGGCTCTGCGGCAGGGCGTACCAGCTTCCGGGATGCAAGCGTGCCGGCACCAGGAAGTCGCGGGCGCCCTCCGGGGTGGAGCGCGTGAGCGTCGGTGTCTCGACCTCGGTGAAGCCGCGTGCGTGCAGGGTGTCGCGGGCGGCTTTGTTGACCTCCGAGCGCAGCCGCATCATGCGGGCGGGCTCGGGGCGGCGAAGGTCGAGGTAACGGTGCGCGAAGCGCACATCCTCACCGACCGATTCGGCCGATTCCAGAGCGGTCGCGACCTGGAAGGGGAGCGGAGCCGAAGTGTTCAGCACCTCGACCTCGCTTGCGACAAGCTCGATCTCGCCCGTGGGCAGGTTCGGGTTCTCGTTGCCCGCCGGGCGACGAGAAACCTCGCCGGTGACTTTCAGCACGAACTCGCTGCGCAGCGGGTGGGCCACTGCTTCGTCGCGGATCACGATCTGGGCGATGCCCGAAGCATCCCGCAGGTCGATGAAAGCGACCCCGCCGTGATCGCGACGGCGATCGACCCAGCCCGCGAGTGTGACGGTCTGGTCGATGTGAGAGGCGTTCAGGGCGCCAGCCGAGTGGGTGCGCAGCACGGAGGGATCCTTCTGGTCGATGGGGGATTCCCGCTATTCTACGCGGGGCCGATTCAGTAGACTCGCCTCAATCCCTGTCATCAGCAGTGTCTCGAAAGGTGTGCATCATGCCCGACTTGCCCGATCTCTCCGACCTCACCGAACTGTTCGAACAGGCTGCTATGCCGATGGGCATCGCCGCGCTCGCGATCTATGTGCTTCTCGCCGTTGCCCTGTGGAAGGTCTTCAGCAAGGCGGGGTACCCGGGCATCCTTGCCTTCATCCCCATAGTGAACATCGTCATCCTGGTGAAGATCTCGGGCTACTCGGCGTGGTTGACGCTGCTGTATCTGGTTCCCGTCGTGAACATCGTCTTCGCGATCATGGTGGCCCTCGGCATCGGCAAGAACTTCGGCAAGGGTGCCGGATTCTCGATCTTCTTGCTGTGGCTCCTGCCGATCATCGGCTACTTCGCGCTCGGCTTCGGCTCTGCGGAGTACCGCAAGGTCTGAGCGTGCCAGAGGCCCGGCTGCACCTCGTTCGTCACGGCGAGGTGCACAACCCCCAGCGCGTGCTCTACGGGCGCCTGCCCGACTATCACCTGAGCGCGGCGGGGCAGCAGATGGCGCGTGCCGCGGCATCCCACATCGCCTCGCTCGGGCGCGCGGTGACGGTTCTGCGCTGCTCTCCTCTCGAGCGCACGCGGGAGTCGGCGGCGCCCTTTGCCGAACTGCTGGGGCGTGAGGTGGTTCTCGACGAGCGCGTGATCGAGCCGGCGAACGTCTTCGAGGGGCGCCGGATGCGGGCTGCCCTGATGAACCCGCTCAACTGGTGGCATCTGCGGCGACCCTCGCGGCCGAGCTGGGGCGAGCCCTATGCCTCGATCGCGGCGAGGATGCACGAGGCGATGGATGCGGCATGGGATGCGGCCGCGGGCGCGGATGCGGTCATCGTCTCCCACCAGGCGCCGATCTGGATCGCTCATCTCTCGATCGCCGGGCTGCCGCTGCGTCACGACCCGCGCGCGCGGCGCTGCGCTCTTTCGAGCGTGACGAGTTTCACGCGCGAGGAGCGGGGGTGGCGCGAAGTCGACTATGCGGAACCCGCCGTCACCGAAGACGCGGTCGATGTGGGGGCCGTGTAGCTCACGCGGCTTTCGCATAGGGAGCGAAGCTAGGCTGGAAGGCGTGTCTGGTGCATCCCCGATGTCTCCGCTTCGCCGCGCACGCGGCGCGGTGGCGGGTGCCGTCGTCGCGGCTTTGACGCTGGGGCTTGCCGCCTGTGCCCCCGACTCCGTCTCGAACGACTACATCGACGGTACGGGCGTCGGATACGAGGCCGTGGATGGCTTCCGCTATGTGGAGATTGCTGAAGCCCAGCGGGGCGCGTCGGTCACCTTCGGGGGGCTCACCGAGTACGGCGACCGATTCGACAGCGCCGATGCGCTCGGCAAGGTCGTCATCGTCAACTTCTGGTACGCCTCGTGCGGGCCGTGCCGCGTGGAGGCGCCTGTGCTGGAGTCGGTCTGGCAGAAGTACAAGGATGACGACGTCGTCTTCATCGGCATCAACATTCGGGACGAAGCCGAGACCGCGCGCGCCTTCGCCAACACCTTCGGGGTGAGCTATCCGAGCATCATGGACGCGCGCGGTGGCGAAGCGAAGCTCGCCTTCACCGCGATCGTGCCGGTGCAGACGCCGCCGACGACCGTTGTGCTGGATCGCTCGGGTCGCGCCGCGGCGCGCCTGATCGGTGCGCTGCGAGAGGAGTCGATTCTCTCGACCATCGTGCGCGACATCCTCGCGGAGAACGCATGAACCCCGATGCGCTGATCGGCAGCGGTGCGCTGTGGTTGGCGATTCCGGTGGCGATGCTCGCCGGCCTCATTTCTTTTCTCTCGCCCTGCGTGCTGCCCCTCGTTCCGGGATACCTCGGGTTCATCGGCGGGGCGGTGACACCGGATTTCGAGGGGGGTGACGCTTCTGCCCCCGCTCGCGGTCGTCTCGTGCTCGGGGTGCTGCTGTTCATCCTCGGCTTCAGCGTCGTCTTCATCGCCTTCTCGATCATCGGCGGGGCGGCGGGTGCCTTTCTCATCCGCTGGGAAGATCTGCTCACCCGCGTGCTCGGCGGCGTCATCGTGCTGATGGGTCTGATCTTTCTGGGCTTTTTCGGTTTCGCCCAGCGCAGCATCCGGATGCCGGTGAACAGCCGCGTCGGTCTCATCGGCGCACCCCTGCTCGGCCTCGCCCTTGGCATCGGCTGGGCGCCGTGCCTCGGCCCCACGCTCACCGCGATCGTGAGCCTCTCGTGGAGCCTGGGCGACCCCTGGCGGGCGTCGCTTCTCGGGCTCGCCTATGCGCTCGGGCTCGGCATCCCCTTCTTGCTGATCGCTCTCGGCTTCGGCTGGGCCGTGCGCTCCACGAGCTTTCTGCGTCGCCACATTCGCGTGGTGAACATCATCGGCGGCTCGTTGCTGATTCTTCTCGGGCTTCTGATGATCAGCGGCGTGTGGACGATGATCATGTCGCGTCTCGGGGCGGTGATCGGCAGTGTCGAACTCCCGCTCTGAATCGCCCGTGGCGTCTGATCCGCTGCGCCCCTCTGATCACGTCGATGGCGACGCTGACATCGCCCAGCCGCGCCTGGGTGTTATGGGGTGGCTTCGCTGGGGATGGCGACAACTCACCTCGATGCGCACGGCCCTTCTGCTGCTGCTCGCGCTCGCGCTCGCCGCGATCCCGGGCTCGCTCTTTCCGCAGCGGATGGCCGACCCCAACGGCGTGACGCAATGGCGCAGCGACAACCCCGATCTCTTCCCGGTCATCGACGCGCTGAGCCTCTTCGATGTCTATGTGTCGCCCTGGTTCTCGGCGATCTACCTGCTGCTGTTCACCTCTCTGATCGGCTGCGTCATCCCGCGCCTGAAGCACCACGCCAAGGCGCTGCGCGCCCAGCCGCCGCGCACTCCGGCGCGCTTGTCGCGGCTGGCAGACTTCCGTTCCGAACAGTATGAACTCAGCGATTCCCCGGGGGCGGCGAGCGACGCCATCGACGACGCCGAGCGGCAGTTGCGCGCGCTCGGCTATCGCACGGCGCGCTACGACGACGCGCGCAGCGTCTCGGTGTCGGCCGAGCGCGGCTACCTTCGCGAGACCGGCAACCTGGCCTTCCACATCGCTCTTGTGGGCGTGCTCGTGACCGTGGGCGTGGGAGGGGGTTTTTCCTACAGCGGTCAGCAGGTCATCGTCGAGGGCACGACGGTGGTGAACACCCTGCTCGATTACTCCTCGATGAACCGTGGGCGTTTCGTCTCCGAGAACGGACTCACCCCCTACTCGGTGACACTCGACAGCTTCGAAGTCAGCTACATTCCGGTGGGGATGCCGGGGGCGGGGCAAGCCGGAGACTTCTCGGCCAAGGTGACCGTGCGCGAGATCGACGGCTCGAGTTGGCAGGGTTCGGTGCGGGTGAATCACCCGCTCGATGTCGCCAACGACAAGCTGTATCTGATGGGCAACGGCTACGCGCCGATGATCGTGGTGCGCAACCCGGAGGGCGTCGTGGTCTTTCGTGAGGCGGTGCCGTTCTTGCCGCAAGACACCGCGATGACCTCCTTCGGCGTGGTGAAGGTTCCTGACGGGATGCCGCAACAGCTCGGCATGCACGGCGTGTTCTACCCCACCCAGGTGCAGATGGCGACGGGTGCCTTCACTTCGCTCTATGGCGCTCTCATCCACCCCGTGCTCACGCTCAACGTCTTCGTCGGCGATCTCGGGATCGACGACGGCACTCCCCGCTCGGTCTACGTGCTCGACACGAAGGATATGACCCAGCTCGCCGGGGGCGACAGCGGTGTGCGCGCTTTGGAACTCACCCCCGGCCAAACGGTCGATCTTCCGGCTGGCATGGGCACGATCACCTTCGAGAATGTGTCGCCGCTCGGCCAGAGCGACCTCTCGCAATCGGTGAAGCGCTTTGCGGCACTTCAGGTGCACCACGATCGTTCCGCGGTCTGGGTGCTCGTTTTCGCGCTGCTGGCCCTAGCCGGGCTCATGCTGGCGCTCTTCGTGCCGCGCCGAAGGATGTGGGTCAAGGCGACGCCGAGCGCGGGCACGCTGACGCTGGAGTACGCCGGTCTCGCCCGCGGTGACGATCCGACGCTGGCCGCCGCGGTCGAGGATCTCGCGCATCGGCACGGGCAGACTCTTGCGGCGCAGCGTCTGGATTCCTCGTCCGATTCCTCGAAAGTAGACTGACGACATGACCAACCTCGACGAGCTCTCGGTGCTTCTGCTGTGGACGGCGATCGCCGTCTATGTGCTCGCCTTCGTGGTCTACGCTTTCGACCTCGCGCGTCGCTCCGAGGTGGCTTCGGATGCGCGACTGCGCGGTGAGGCAGAGCTCGTCGCCGCGGGGAGTCGGCGCTCGTCGGTATCCCCGGCACCGACAGTCGCCTCGCCAACGCTGTCGCCCAGCGAGGGACAGCGAAACCCGCTCGCCCGCGTCGGCACCGCGCTCACGGTGCTCGCGTTCGTCTTGCATCTGGGCGCGACCGTGACACGCGGCATCGCGGCCGGGCGCGTGCCGTGGGCGAACAACTACGAGTTCGCCATGACCGGCACTCTGCTGATCGTCGCCGTCTATCTCGTCGTGCTCACCCGGCTCGATCTGCGATTTCTCGGCACCTTCATCACGGGACTCGTCGTGGCGCTGCTCGGTGCTTCTGCGGTCAGCTTCTATGTCATCGTGACCCCGCTTGCCGATCCGCTCAAGAGCGTGTGGCTCGTCATCCACGTCTTCGTTGCCTCGCTGGCGACGGCTTTCTTGGCGCTCGCCTTTGCGCTTTCGGTCACCCAGCTCTTGCAGTTGCGGCGCGAGCGCCTTCTTGCCGAGGGCGCCGAGAAGTCCAGCCCGCGTTTTTTGCGCACGCTGCCCAATGCGGAGCGACTCGAAGGCATGGCTTACCGCTTTGCGACGATCGGCTTCATTCTCTGGACCTTCACCCTTATCGCCGGTGCCATCTGGGCCAACGACGCGTGGAGCCGCTACTGGGGCTTCGATGTGAAAGAGACCTGGACCTTCATCATCTGGGTGCTCTACGCCGGATACATCCACGCCCGCGCGACCCGCGGTTGGCGGGGTGCCCCTTCGGCGTGGCTCTCGATCGTGGGCTTCTCGGCGGTCATCTTCAACTTCACCATCGTCAACGTCTTCTTTAAAGGGCTGCACGCCTATTCCGGGCTGAACTAAGCCCCGGATCGCTCGCTCAGAGGCGCGCCCGCGAAGGGTTCCTTCAGAATCGCCAGACGAAGGGAACGAGAACTGTCGCGATGAGCACGAAGTAGGCCAGCAGCGGCAGTCCGAGACGCCAGTAGTCGCCGAAGCGATACGCCCCGGGGCCGAGGATCATGAGATTGGCCGGCGTCGCCACGGGGGTGAGGAAGGCGCCGGCTCCCACGACCGCGATACCCATGAGGAAGGGCAGCGGTGAGTACCCGGCGTGCGTGGCGACCGTCAAGGCGATGGGAGCGACCACCAGAACCGTCGCCATATTGCTGATGAACTGACCGAGCACCGCGACGACGAGAACGATCCCGAGAAGCAGCACATGGGGGCCGGCTCCGCCGAGAGCGGCCAGCAGTCCGTCGGCGATGAGGTCGGCGGCACCGGATGTCTGCGTCGCCGTCGAGAGGGGGATCATCCCGGCCACGACCAGCAGCGTCGTGATCGAGATGGAACGATGCGCCTGCGGCACCGAGATCGTGCGCAGCAGCACCATCGCGACAGCCGCAAGGAGAGCGGCGATCGCGGCGGGAACGAGATTCGTTGCGAGCAGCACCAGCATCCCGGTCAGCACGGCGATGGCCGCGTAACCGCGGGGTCCGAGGCCGGCTGCCTGACTGCGGATCGAGGGGGGTGCGTCGACCGTGAGCAGCCGGGGGTCGGCGGCCTTTCGCTCGAGGTCGTCCCAGCCGCCCTGCAACAGCAGGACATCGCCGACCTGCAGGGTGGTGCTCTCGGTGAGGTGCTCGCCCGAGCGATGCACCGCGGCAATCACGAGACTGCCGTCTTCGGTGCGCATCCCGGGGAAGACCACATCGCCGATGAAGGGGGAACGCGGTGGCACGACGACCTCGACGAAACCGGCGTCGTGACCGAGGCGCGTGCGATCCTCGTCGAGACCATAGTGCGCAGCCAGAGTCTGCGCATGACGGCTGAGATCGCGCGAGGCGTAGTCGGGCACCCGCTCGGGCAGCAGGCGGGGGCCGAGCAGCAGCACGATGATGATCGTGCCGGTCAGCAGAGGCAGACCCACGATCCCGAACTCGAAGAAGCCAAAGCCCCGGGCTCCGGCATCGACCGCGATCTCTGAGACGAGCAGGTTCACCGGTGTTCCGGTCAACGCCAGCATGGAGCCCGCGTGCGCGGCGAAGGCAAGGGGGATGAGCAGACGCGAGGGGGGTTTGCCCAGCCGCATCGCGAGTACCACACCGACCGGCACGAGGGCGGCAACAGCACCGTTCACGCTGATGAGCGCGGTCACGATCGCGACGAGCAGCATCATCCCGATCATCACCGAGTTCGCACTCTTGCCCGCTCGGCGCACGAGTTGGCGCCCCGCCCACGCGGTGACTCCGGTGGTATCCAGAGCCTCGCTCACCACGAAGAGCGCGGCGATGTAGACCACGACCGGATCGCCGAAGCCCGCGATGGCCTGCTCGAAGGTCACCGTGCCGCTGAGGAACAGCGCCAGGCTCACGCCCACAGCGACGACACCGATCGGGATGCGGTTGGAGGCGAAGGCGACGATCGCCGCCGCGGTGACGACGAAGGTGATGGCTACCGCGACCGGATCGTGCACGATCTCACCCCTGTTCGCCGGTTTTCTGAGAAGCCGTCCTGTCGCATGACTCCCGCGGCGACAGGCTGGATGGTGTCCGGCACTGACGACACTAGCTGATCGTCGCCGCGGTGCCCATACCCCCAGAGCGAGCCACGGCATCCTCCCTCGCAGAGGATGTGCGGCATCATTGCCGCGCTAAGATCGGGACACAGCGGGCCGAGAGCAGGGAGCGCGTCGAGGGGCGCGAGCGGTAGCCGGGGGGAGAGCGACGATGGCGAACGAGGATACGCGCGACGTCACGGAAGTGCGTCGTGGCGGTCTCGCGCACCTTGTCACCAGCGCCGGGAGCGTATACGGGCTCGTGCTCGTGGCGGGCATGATCGTGATCAGCCGCAATCTCACCGGTTCCTCGATAGAGGCGCTGGGGGTGGTGGTCGCCACCCTCGTGGTGTTCTTCATCGCGCATGTCTACGCCGATGTGGTGGGTTATCTTGCCGACGTGCGTCATCGCGAATCGAGCCTGCGCGAAGCCATCCGCCACGGCATTCAGGATTCCGCGGGGCTCCTCGTGCTCGGTTCGATTCCCGTGATCGTGCTTCTTCTCGGTGTCGTCGGTGTGCTCGGGCGTTCGGATGCCGTGTGGCTGGCGCTCGCGCTGGACGTGCTCCTTCTCGGCATCCTCGGCTGGGCGATCACTGCCGCACGCACTTCGCGCGTGCTGCATCGTCTGGGTGGCGCACTGTTGACGGCGGCCCTGGGCGGCGTGATGATTCTGCTCAAGGTGCTCATCCACTGAGTCCGAGGCTTCGGGTGTCGAAAGAGGGGTCGAAGTGAGCGAAGAGGCGACAACCGGGGTGATGGCCGATACCGCGACGAGGCGGCGCTTCTGGGCGCTTGACCCGATGGCTTCGCTCTTCGGCCTCGCCGCTGCGGTTCTCTCGGTGACGCCCTCGCTCGTGCCGCGCCCGGCCTTGCTTCAGGGTGCGCTCGCGGCCCTGCTGTTCGGCATCGGCTATCTGCTCGGGGCGGGTCTTGCCGCGCTGCTGCGCCGGATGCTGCGGCGTCACGCCGGGCGTGCACCGCGCTGGTGGTGGCCGCTCTATGCCGTGCTGTGGCTCGTCGCGCTCGCTGGCCTCTCGGTACTCGCCGTCTACTGGCAGAACGAGGTGCGCGGTCACGTCGAGATGCCGCCGCTCGCCGGTGCGCACACAGGGTTGTTCCTGGCCGGTTTCGTGCCCGTGGCGGCCGTGCTGATCGTCAGCGGCAAGCTGGTGCGCGGCATGTGGTCGGGGCTGCGCCGCACGGCGGGCACGGGGCTGGCGTGGTTCGGCTCGACGCTCGTGGTTGCCGCGGTGCTCGCCGCCTTCTCGGTGGCTGTCATGGTGGCGATCGACGCGATCTATCTGGAGCGTAACGGTGCGCCGCGTGCGGAGTTGCGCGAACCGGCATCCGCCTTCCGCTCGGCCGGCCCCGACTCGGCCATCGCGTGGGAGAGTCTGGGCCGTCACGGTGGCGACTTTGTCGCCGGGGGGCCGAGCGCGGCCGATATCCGGGCACTGACCGGTCAGTCCGCCCTCACCCCGATTCGCGTCTACGCGGGGGTGGAATCGGCACCGACCATGCGTGAGCGCGCCGAGCTGATCGTCGCCGAACTCGAACGCACAGGCGCTTTCGAGCGCGCGGTGCTGGTGGTGGCGACCCCCACGGGTTCGGGCTGGCTGGAAGCGCAGGCGGTGGATGCCGTCGAATACCTGCACGGCGGCAACACCGCGATCGCCGCGATGCAATACGCCTACACGCCCAGTTGGGTGAGCTTTCTTTTCGATCCGGACGCTCCGGTGGCATCCGCCCGCATCCTTTTCGACGCGGTCGAAGAGCGGTGGCTGCGGCTTCCGGCGAACGAGCGCCCGCTGCTGCTCTCCTACGGGCTGAGCCTGGGGGCGCACGGGAGCCAGGCCACTTTCGCCGACCTCGACGATATGCGCGCGCGCACCGATGGCGCCCTCATCGTGGGCAGCCCCGGCAGTTCGAAGCTGTGGCGCACTCTGCAGGCCGCCCGCGATGCGGGCAGCCCGGCGTGGCAACCCGTGCTCGAGGCCGGGCGACAGGTGCGGTGGATGTCGCAGCTCGGTGACGAGAGTCGCCTGCCGGGGCCGTGGGCGCCGCCGCGCGTGCTCTATCTTCAGCACGCCACCGACGCCGTCACCTGGCTCTCACCGGAGCTGCTCTGGCGCGCGCCCGAGTGGCTCGAGCCCGAACAGCGTGCGGACGACGTGAGCAGCGCGATGCGGTGGATCCCGATCGTCACGGCCCTGCAGGTGACCGTTGACATGCTGGGTGGCACGGCGGTGCCGGCACGCCACGGCCACAATTTCGGCGATGTGCTGCTCAGTGGTTGGCGAGAGGTCTCGGGAGATGGGGGACTCGACGCGGCGGCGATGGCGCGCATCCAGGCGAAGATCGAGTCCTACGCGGCGATCCCGCCCTTCGTCGTGGAGTGAGCGCGCGCCGCCGCGGTCACTCGGATGCGGCGAGCATCGCGTGACAGCGGGCGAGGCGCTCCATCCACCACGCCCGACGTTCGGCGTCCGCCGCAAGCTCGTCGAGTCGCGCAGCTTCAGGGGTGACGCGGCCCACGGGCAGCGTTCCTTCTGTCAGGGCGGTCTCTGCGACATCCTGTAAGAACAGCGCCGAGGTGCCCAGGCCGCAATCCAGGTCGAGCCCGGGCAGCGCGGCAGCCAGCGCGACGCCCTGACGAATGCCGACAGCGGTGTCCAGGGCGCTGGAGACGACGGCGGGAAGTCCGGCCTCCGCCACGATCGCGAGCGCGCGGGCAACCCCGCCGAGGGGTTGCGCCTTGATGACCAGCAGATCGGCGGCACCCGCGCGCGCCACGGCGAGCGGGTCGGCCGACTTTCGCACGCTCTCGTCTGCGGCAATCGGGATGCCCATATACGCCACCCTCTCGCGCAACTGCCGCATCTCCTCGATGCTCGCGCAGGGTTGCTCGACGTACTCGAGGTCGAATTCGGCCAGAGCGTGGATCGCCCGCTCGGCTTCATCGAGGTTCCATGCGCCGTTGGCGTCGACGCGCACGCGCCCCTCGGCCCCGAGAGTCTCTCGCGCCGCGCGCACGCGTGCCACGTCGTCGGCGAGGCGTTCGCCGGGCTCGGCGACCTTCACCTTCGCGGTGCGGCATCCGGGGAATCGAGCCAGGATGTCTGCGACATCTGTCGCGCTCACGGCGGGAACAGTTGCGTTCACCCCGATGCGCTCGCGGAGAGCTGCGGGCTGCGGATGCCACGCGAAGTCGATTGCCGCGGCGAGCCAGTTCGCCGCCTCGGCATCCTCGTACTCGGCAAAGGGCGAGAACTCGCCCCAGCCCTCTGGCCCTTCGATGAGCATCGCCTCGCGCCGCTCGACGCCGCGAAAACGCGTGCGCATCGGCAGACTCACCACGCGCGCGCTGCGGATAAGTTCGGCAAGCGGTGGCAGAAAGTCTGGGCTCATGGCTCTATCTTGGTGCTTGCTGCGGCGGGGCGTAAGATCAAGCGGTGACGACCTCTGAACTCGTGCCGATTCCCCGGCGCCGCACACCCAAGTTTCGCGCCTGGGTGCGGCGACTGCTCATCATCGGCGCGCTCCCAGTGGTGACGGCGGCGGTGGGCATCGCGGCTTTGCGCACGAGCGATCTCTACACGCTCACCGGTACGCCCATACTCTCGGACATATCCGGCTATCTCGCATTCATTCTGGTGATGTTGATGATTCTCGGCCTCGTGACGGTCTTTGATCGGCGCACACGTTTTGCGGGCTTTGCCACGATGGCGATCGCCTTCTTTCTGAATCCGGTCTGGGCGTTGTTCGTGCGATGGATGCTGGGCATCCAATGAGCGCCGCACATCCGATGAGCACCGGGCAGACAGCGCAGCCGCGTGTGGCGCGAGCGCGAACGGTCATGGTCGCCGCCCTCGCGGTGGCCGTGGCATCCATCCTCTGGTTCATGCTGGGGCAGTCGCCCGTCGCGGCTGTGGTGCTGGTAGTCGTCGCGCTGGTGCTCGTCGGATGGGCGGCCTTCGTGGCGGTGCGCCGCGAATCGATGGTCGTCGCCCCGGCGGCTGTGGTCATCCTTGCGCTCTGCAACCCCTTGGTGATGGGCGCCTATGCGCAGCACCTCGACGAGCGTGTGGGGCGCATGAGTTTCGAGTTCAGCCGCGGCATCGTCTTCTGGCACCACTATCCCGACATCGTCGGTTGGGAGGCGCCTAGCCCTCTTCCCAAGGTCGACACCGGAGCGCTCGTGCGGGCGGTGCAGAGTGGCTCGCGCGCGGCCATCCTGAGTGTCTCGGCAGAGCTTGACTGGTCGTGGCGCGTGGGCAAGATCACGGGGCTTTCGATGATCCCCAATGGCTTCGGGGGCAACTCGATGTTCCAGCGCGTGGATATGCCGACCTGGTCAACGGATGACTACGACGGCTCGACCGAGCAGCGTGAAGTGCTGATGGCGGCAGTGGAGCTCTTCGCGCAGGAGCTCTGGCCAGACAGTGAGGTCACGGTCAGCGCCGCCGTCACCAGTGGCGTCTATGAAAGGGTCTGGGCCGACGATCTCGGCGGAAGGCTCAGCCTGACCCTGCACGGTGAGCACGTCGAACTCGCCTTCCGCGGCGGCCCGTACTTCAGCGCCAATGCATCGCTCGAAGAGTACGAAGAGCGGCGTGCCGACTTCGCCGGGCTCACCCCGCCGACACCGATCTTCATTCCTGAGCTGCCCTGAGCCTGCTCGCGGAGTACCTATAGACCGCGCATTTGCCAATAGTGTGTGCCACACGGTATTGTGACAGCTATGGAATCCAGCGAGAGTCTCGACATCCACCTGCAGGAACTGCGGCGTGGCACTGTCGTGCTCGCCTGCCTGCGATTGCTGCGCGAGCCGGGCTACGGCTACGGCCTGCTCGAAGAGCTCGCGCGCCACGGCTTCGCAAGTGACGCGAACACGCTCTACCCCCTGCTGCGCCGTCTGGAGAAGCAGGGATACCTCCTGAGCGAGTGGAACACCGAACAGTCCCGGCCGCGTCGCTTCTATCGCACTTCGGATGCGGGCGCGCGCCTGGCGGAAACCCTGACGAGCGAGTGGATGGCGTTGAGCGCATCCTTCGCATCCCTGAACGAACATCGGAGCTGAACATGACTACTGATCTGAGTGCCTGGTACATCGCCGCCGTCACGCGCGCACTCCCCGCGAAGCTGCAAAGCGATGTGAGCGAGGAGCTCGCGGCATCCATCGCCGACGCGGTCGAATCGCGCATCGCACAGGGCGAAGAAGCGAAGGATGCCGAGCGCGCGGTGCTGAGTGAACTCGGCGACCCCGAGGCGCTCGCCGCAGACTACCTCGACCGCCCCTTGCACCTCATCGGGCCGCGCTACTACCTTGCCTGGTGGCGGCTGTTGAAGTTGCTGCTGTGGATCGTGCCGCTCTGCGTGTTCGGCGGCGTCGCGCTCGGCCAGAGCCTCGCCGGGGCGGCCGTGGGCGAGATCATCGGCTCTGCGTTCGTGGCCGTTCTGGGCGCAACGGTGCACGTGGCGTTCTGGACGACGCTCGTGTTCGCCGTTCTCGAGCGCACCGGAGCCGACGCCACGAACGATTGGGAACTGGACAGTCTCTCCGAACCCGCCCCGCAAGGCGCCGGCCGTGCCGACATGATCGCGAGCCTCGTCTTTCTGGGTCTTGTCTTCGCCGCCCTGGTCTGGGATGTCACGCGCGGCTTCGCGGTGCGCGATGGCGAATGGGTATCGGCACTGCATCCGCAACTGTGGCCCTGGGCGATTCTCGGTTTCGCAGCGCTTCTGCTGGCGCAGGCCGCACTCGCGATCCTCGTGCACGCGACGGGGCGGTGGACGACGGCGATCGCTCTCGGCCACACCATCGTCGCGGTGGTCTTCGCGACGCTCTCGCTCTCGCTCCTCCTGCGCGACAAGCTCTTCAACCCCGCATTCCTCGAGGTGGTGTTCACCAGAAACGGCGTGGGCGATGAGGTGCTGCACATCCTCGCCGTGCTTCTCGCCTTCGGGATCGTCACCTTCTCGCTGTGGGCCGTGATCGACGGATGGCTCAAGAAGGTTCGCGCCGATCGTCTGGGGCGTGCCGCCGCAATAGGCTGAGGGCATGGTCTCTGAGCTCTTTGACCCCGAACAGTGGCAGCTCGCCCCCGGTGCGGATGCCTACACCGACATCACCGCGCACGTCTCGCACGACGGCGGGGTGGCGCGCATCGCCTTCGATCGGCCCGAGGTGCGCAACGCCTTTCGCCCCCACACAGTCGACGAGCTCTCTCACGCGCTCGACACCGCGCGGCAGAACTCGCGCATCGGTGCGGTGCTGCTGACCGGCAACGGTCCGAGCCCGAAGGATGGCGGCTGGGCGTTCTGCTCGGGTGGCGACCAGCGCATCCGCGGCAAGGATGGCTACAAATACTCCCAGGACCAGACGGCCGTCGCCGACACCGCTCGCGCGGGGCGCCTGCACATTCTCGAAGTGCAACGTCTCATCCGCTTCATGCCCAAGGTCGTGATCGCCGTCGTTCCCGGGTGGGCGGCGGGAGGCGGGCACTCCCTGCATGTGGTGTGCGATCTGACCATTGCTTCGGCCGAGCACGCGCGTTTCAAGCAGACCGACGCCGACGTCGGCTCTTTCGACGCCGGGTACGGCTCGGCGTACATGGCCCGCCAGACCGGGCAGAAGTTCGCGCGCGAAGTGTTCTTTCTGGCCGAGGAGTACTCCGCCCAGCGCGCCTATGAGATGGGCGCCGTGAACCGTGTCGTGCCGCACGCCGAGCTTGAACGCGAGGCGCTGGCGATGGCACGCACGATCCTGACGAAGTCGCCCACGGCGATCCGGATGCTCAAGCTCGCCTTCAACGCGGTCGATGACGGCCTGGTCGGTCAGCAGCTCTTCGCCGGCGAGGCGACCCGTCTGGCCTACGGCACCGAAGAGGCGAGCGAGGGGCGCGATTCCTTCTTGCAGAAGCGCGACCCGGACTGGTCGCCGTACCCGTGGCACTTCTAGCGCTCTCCGCGAAGGATTCGCGAGCCTTCGCGGCGAACGCAGCCGCCGAGTGCGCGGTCGAGCGCGTCGCCGAGCACCCCGGCATCGACCAGCTGCGCCGGATGCTGCACGAGGGCCGCTCGATCGTCATCGAGACGGCGGGGTCCACCGGCATCCCGAAGCGTGTCGTCGTGGGTGCCGCGGCCCTGCGGGCGAGCGCCGAGGCCACCGCCGCACGCATCGGCGAGGGTCGTTGGGTGCTCGCTCTGCCGAGCGACTATATCGCGGGGCTTCAGGTGCTCACTCGCTCCCTGCTCGCGGGCACGAGCCCGGTGCCTATCGAAGGGCGGTTCACGCCCGCGGCCTTTCTCGCGGCAACGCGGACCGCATCCGGCGACGCACCGCTGTTCACGGCACTCGTGCCCGCGCAGCTTGCCACACTCGTCGAGGCGGCCGAGTCTGAGGCGGCGGTGCATGCTGCGGTCTCCGAGTACCGTGCGATTCTCGTGGGCGGTCAGGCAGCACCCATGCCCTTGCGCGAGCGCGCGGCCGCGCTCGGGATGCCGATTGTGCGGACCTTCGGCTCGACCGAGACGAGCGGCGGCTGCGTCTACGACGGTGTGGCACTCGGCGGGGTGGAGGTGAGCAGCGTCGGGGGCGAGCTGCGCATCGCCGGTGCGACGCTCGCCGATGGATACCTCGGAGACCCCAAGGGCACGGCGCGCACCTTCGTGACAGACGAAGAAGGAAGGCGCTGGTACCGCACCGGTGATCTGGGCGCGGTGACCGAGGGGCTCGTCTCGGTGAGCGGTCGCGTCGACAGGGTGATCATCTCGGGTGGTGTGAACGTCTCACTCGACCAGGTGGAGCGCGTGGTGCGCGAAGTGCCGGGGCTCGCAGAGGCTGTCGTGGTGGGCATCGCCGATGAGCGCTGGGGCCAGGCGGCGGTCATCGTTGTGGCCGGTGACGAGCGGGCGGATGCCGAGGCGCTGCTCGCGGCATCCCGTGCCCGCGTCGTGGCCGAACTCGGCATTCCCGCCCGCCCGCGCGAGCTGCGCCTCATCGAGACGATGCCGACGCTCTCTTCCGGAAAGCCCGATCGTGGGGCACTCGCGTCCTAGCGGGGCACGAGTGCTGCGTGTCGCACGGCGGGGGTGATCTCTCGCCGCACCCACTCGAAGTGATACCGCGCGTCGTAGGAGCGTGAGCACTTCGCACACGAGGTGGGCCGCGAGGGGCGGCGGTGGCGATAGCTCACATGGCCCGCGGGGCAACGCCCCACCCAGGGGGCGAGTTCGTTCGCGGTCTCGCCGCGGTGGGTGGCGCCGCCGACATAGCCGAGTTCGCGGGCGATCTTCTTCCAGGCCGCGCCGTGCGCGACCCGGTGCCCGGCGAGGGCGTGCGCGATCTCGTGCAGCAGAATCTGGTGGATCTCGTCGTCATCGAATCGCGCCGCAAGATAGCGCGACACGGTGATGCGGCGGCGGGCATAGTCGCACTGCCCCGCGCGACGCTTGGCGTTGTCGAAGGCGAAGGTCCAGCTCGCGTCGAGGTGCAGACGGATCAGGGCTTCTGCCCAGGTGCGCACACGGTGAAGCTCGGCCATGACAAAAGACTAGGCTCGCGTGCCGACAGCGGCTTCGTTGCGTCTGCGCTCGGCGGCCTCGATGGCGCGCAGCACACTTTCGATGCGCCGCTGATCGGCACCGGATTCGTAGCGCAGGAACAGCGCCTTCTTGAAGCTCTCGCGCGCCTCGTCGAAGGCACCCGCGTCGTAGTGGTTACTGCCCTGATGCTGATAGGCGAAAGCGGCCAGACTCGCCCATCCCTTCGCTTCGGCCTCGGATGCGCACGCCGCGAGTTCCTGATTCGCGAGCTCGTGACTGCCCTGATGCTGCAAGATCGTCGCGTGCAGCACGCGTGCTCGCAGCAGGTCTTTTCGGGTGCCGGCGATGCGCGAGACGCGCACGGCTTCTTCGGCGACCGCGAGGGCGTCACCCGCTCGCCCCAGAACCTTCAGCAGCCAGACACGCTCCAGAAGCACGGGCAGGCTCCGCTGGGTCGCGATCTCTTCGAGACGCGCACGGCAGGCCTCGGTATCGACGATCTCTCGCAGAGTCGTCGGATCGTGGCCGCGAACGTAGCTCAACTGTGCTCCCATCTGTGCCTAGTGTGCCGCCAAAGGTGCCCGCAGCCGGGATGCCGCGCGGCTCAGCGGAGGAAGATCGAAGCGTCGGCTCGGGGTGAGTCGACGGCATCCGCGTCGGTCACGGGGAGCGCGCTGTGGGCGAAACGCTCCAATTCTGCCCCGTGCAGGATCGTCGCCGGATGCGGCCCTGCCGCCAGCATGCGGGGCAACCACCTCGTCGGCAGGGGTGAAGGGGATGCCGCGAGCACGAGGTTGCCGAAGCGGCGGTTCTTCAGCAACTGCGCGTCGGCGAGCACCGCGGCGTGCGGCAGCACCGATCCAACGGTGGCGAGTTGGCGACGCGAGAAGAAGAGTCCGGGGCCGTCGGCGATGTTGACGAGCAGCACCCCGCCGGGCGCGAGGAGCCTCGCCGCTTCGCGGTAGAACTCGACGGTGGTCAGATGCGCGGGCGTGCGCGATCCCGAGAACACATCAGAGACGATGAGATCGCACGCCCCGCGCATGCCCGGCGGCATCCGGCGCAGCCCTTCGCGCGCGTCGCCGATGCGCACGCGAATCTGTGCGCCGCGCGGCAGCGGCAACTCTTCGCGCACGAGCCGGATCAGCGGCTCTTCGATCTCGACCACCTGCTGCCGAGACCCGGGGCGCGTGGCCTCGATATAGCGGGGCAGCGTGAGCGCACCGGCACCCAGGTGCAGTGCGGTGAGCGCCGCACCCGCCTCGCCGAGCTGGTCGATCACCGCGCCCATACGCGCGATGTACTCGAAGTGCAGATGCGTGGGGTCGTCGAGATCGACATGCGACTGCGGGGTGTCATCGACGATGAGTTCGTGGCCGGCGGCGAAGCGCGAAGGCACAACGCGGGCGATGCCGCCGCCCGTGAGGCGCACCTGGGGTGCTGCCTCATCTCTTTGCCTGACCCTGCTCATTCGTCAACGCTACTGCCGGTGACACGCTTCTGGTGCGCTCTGACGGCTACCGTGGAGGCATGCGCGTCTCGATCGATCTGAACGCCGACCTGGGTGAGACGGTGGACGGCGCCACGACCGCCGACGATGAGGCGATGTTCGCGGTGATCTCCAGCGCCAGCATCGCCTGCGGTGGGCACGCGGGAGACGATGCCTCGATGCGCGAATCCATCGAGCGGGCCGTGCGGCACGGTGTCGCCGTCGGCGCGCATCCTTCTTTCGTCGACCGCTCCGGCTTCGGCCGCGTCGCGCTCGATGTCGCGCCCGAAGAGCTGCGCGGGCAGTTGCGCACACAGATCAGGGGCCTTGTCGCTCTGGGTGCGGATGTGCGCTACGTCAAGCCGCACGGAGCGCTCTACCACCGCGTGATCGACGACCCGAACACGGCCGATGCCGTCGCGACGGCGGTCGCCGATGTCTCCGAGCAGCTCGCTCGCGCACTGCCCTTGCTCGGCATGCACGGGGCGCTCGCCGACAGTGCGCGCGAACACGGCCTGCCCTTTGTGCACGAAGCCTTTCTCGACCGCGGCTATGCGCGAAACGGCGCGCTCGTTCCGCGCTCGCAGCCGGGTGCCCTTCTGCACGATCCCCAACTCGTGGCCGCCCGCGCCGTGCGCCTTGTCACCGAGGGCGTCGTCGAAGCCGTCGACGGCACGCTTGTGGCGAGCGAGGCGATGTCGCTGTGCGTGCACGGCGATTCGCCGGGGGCAGTCGCGATGGCCCGGGCGGTGCGTGCGGCTCTGGATGCCGCCGGCATCGAGGTGCGCGCCCCGTGGTGATTCTGCCCTTCGGCACCACGGCGCTGCTGCTCGAGTTCTCGCGGCTCGACGAGGTGTTGGCGATGCGCGGACGGCTTGCCGCATCCCCGGTGCCGGGTGTTGTCGAGATGGTTCCGGCCGCGCGCACGCTGCTGCTCTCTTTCGACCCTCGCGTCACCTCGGCGGCGCGGGTGCGCGGCATTCTGCGTGCGCTTCCGGAAGAGGTGCCGTCGCCCTCGGTGCAGACCTCCGTTATCGAACTCGACATCGTCTACGACGGGGCCGATCTCGCCGATACCGCCGCTGCGCTGGGCATCTCGCCCGAGGCCTTGGCGGCCCGACATCGCGACGCTGAGTGGACGGTGGCCTTCACCGGTTTCGCGCCAGGCTTCGGCTATCTCGTGAGCGATGACTGGCCCTATGAGGTGCCTCGCTTGGCGAGCCCGCGCACACGCGTGCCCGCGGGTGCGGTCGGTGTGGCGGGCGAGTTCAGCGGCGTGTATCCGCGCGAATCGCCGGGCGGGTGGCCGCTGATCGGCACGAGCACGACGGCGTTGTTCGACCCGGATGCCGCTGCGACCCTGATCGCTCCCGGCGACCGCGTGCGCTTCGTGCCCGCGGCGAAGAAGCGCGCGCAGACGTTCCCCACGACAGCCACCCCGAGCCCGAGCGAGAGCACCCCCGGCATCCGCATCATCGAAAGCGGCCTGCTCAGCACCGTGCAAGACCTCGGTCGCCCGGGCAGGGCGCACCTCGGTGTCGCCCCCTCCGGTGCCTTCGACCGAGAGGCGCTGCGAGTGGCCAATAGGATTCTCGGCAACACCGAAGACGCGGCGGCCATCGAGGTGACGATGGGCGGGTGGCGCGCCGTCGCCGAACGCGATTGCTGGTTCGCGGTCACGGGCGCGTGGGGGCCGATCCTGCGAGACGGAGTCGCGGTCGATCCCTATACCGCTCACCCCTGGCGTGCTGGCACCGAGTTGTGCCTGGAGTGGTTCGCCCGCGGTGCGCGCGCCTACCTCGCGATGCGGGGCGGCGTGCTCGCGAGGGAGGTCATGGGTTCCCGCTCCACCGACACGCTCGCGGCTATCGGCCCCGCGCCGCTCGCCGCGGGCGACCGGCTCTCACTCGGCGAGGAGCCGCCCGGCGGCATCCCCGGTCTTGACGTTGCCCTGTGGGGTGCGCCCGCCGACGGTGTGCTCGATCTCGAACTCGCGCCCGGCCCGCGGGCCGACTGGTTCTCGCCCGAAGCGAGCGGGACCCTCTTCGCCGCGACGTGGACCGTCTCGAACGAAGCCAACCGGGTCGGCATCCGCCTCGACGGCCCTGAACTTGGCCGCATCCGTGAGGGAGAACTGCCGAGCGAGGCGATGCTCCCCGGGGCCGTGCAGGTGCCTGGCTCCGGGCGTCCAGTGATCCTCGGCGTCGACGGCCCCGTGACCGGCGGTTACCCCGTGATCGCCACGCTGACCCCTCGCAGCCTCGACGCCGCCGCGCAAGCGCGCCCCGGCACCCGGCTGCGGTTTCGGCACGCGCGCACACCGAGTTAGTGCCCGCTAGCGCACGAAATCACACTCATCAAGACCTGCACTGGACACAAGTCGATAACAGGCGTATAGTGAATCTCTGCGCTCCGTCTTTTCCCCTGCCCTCATATGGTGGTCGGCATGTGTCTGCGCATCCCGCTGAACAAGCGGCGAGTGTCACGCAGACCAGGGATGACAGGAGTGCTTTTCCCCGACGACAAAGGAATCTAGGACCCTGCCGGGTTCACGGAGGTTATTCCCTTGGCTGCTGCTCGCAACGCATCCACATCCACCACCACCAAGAACGGACGCGGAGCAACCCGCCTCTCGTTCGCCAAGATCTCCGACACGCTGACGGTCCCCGACCTTCTCGCGCTGCAGACGGAGTCTTTCGACTGGCTCGTCGGCAACGACGCCTGGAAGGCTCGCGTCGAGGCGGCGAAGAAGGCAGGCCGCAAAGACGTCGCGCCGGTCAGCGGTCTGGAGGAGATCTTCGAAGAGATCTCGCCGATCGAAGACCTCGCCGAGACGATGCAGCTCTCGTTCACGAACCCCTACCTCGAGCCCGAGAAGTACTCGATCGACGAGTGCAAGGAGCGCGGCAAGACGTACGCCGCGCCGCTGTACGTCGAGGCCGAGTTCATGAACCACCAGACCGGTGAGATCAAGACGCAGACGGTCTTCATGGGCGACTTCCCGCTCCAGACCGACA
>CAZHIU010000027.1:0-21646 GCA_964532555.1 uncultured Microbacterium sp. | reverse complement strand
TGCAGGCCCGCCTGATGTCACAGGCTCTGCGCAAGCTCACCGGTGGCCTCAACCAGACCAAGACCACCGCGATCTTCATCAACCAGTTGCGCGAGAAGATCGGCGTGTTCTTCGGATCACCCGAGACCACTGCCGGCGGCAAGGCGCTGAAGTTCTACGCTTCGGTGCGCCTCGACATCCGTCGCATCGAGACCCTCAAAGACGGCACCGACGCCGTCGGCAACCGCACTCGCGTGAAGGTCGTCAAGAACAAGATGGCACCGCCCTTCAAGCAGGCCGAGTTCGATATCCTCTACGGCACCGGCATCTCGCGCGAGGGCAGCCTCATCGACTTCGGTGTCGATCACGGCATCGTCAAGAAGTCGGGTTCCTGGTACACCTACGAGGGCGACCAGCTCGGTCAGGGCAAAGAGAACGCACGCACCTTCCTGCTCGAAAACACCGACATCGCCGCTCAGATCGAGAACCAGATCAAGCAGAAGCTCGGCATCGGTCAGCCCGCGGCGGCCGCCGCACCCGCGGTTGCTCCGGTCGTCGTCGACGAACTGGCAGAGCGCCGCCCGGCGTAATGCGGGTGGCGGGCACGGCGAACCGTGTCCGCCACCATAGCTCACCCTGCCGATGCGCGGGAGAACGTCGATAGATCAGCAGAGAACGAGGCGAGGCGATGACGAATACCCGGGATGCCGCAAACGATGCGGCAGGTGACGCCGCCCCGCTCGCTCCCATCATCCCGATCTTCGGGGCTTCGCCGAGTGAACGCCACCCCGCGCGGAGCGCTATCGATCGCGGGAAGAGCGCCGCGGAGGATGCGGGTGACGAGGGCAGCGCGCTCGCCGAGCAGACGCTGCTGCGAAAGCTGCGGTCCACACCCCTCTCGCTCGCCGAGGCGCGGGCGGTTCTGCGAGACGCGGGGGCCGATGCACTGGCCGCAGACGACATTCTCGACGATTGCGTGCGGCGCGGCTACCTCGACGACGCGGCACTCGCGGAACTGCTCGTGCGCGCGGGCGTCGAGCGGAAAGGCTTGGGGCGTGCGGCGCTCGCGCGGGCTCTCGCCCAGCGCGGGATCGAACGCGAGGTGATCGATGGGGCACTTGAGGCGCTGCCGAACGACGACGCCGAACGGGCGCTCGAATACGCCCGCCGAAAAGCCAGAAGCATGGTTTCTCTGGAACGTGAGGTCGCCGTGCGGCGTCTTGCGGGGCAGCTCGTGCGAAGAGGTTTCACGGCATCGGCGCGGAGTGCGGCATCCCAAGCCGTCGATGAGACGCGTGCAGGGGCGAGCGGAGTGCATTTCCGCTGACGGCGTGCGCCCGACGATCGCGATGCTCTGCGCCGTCGATATCCTCGCCTGCGAGGGTCTTTGCATGCCCGCTACCGTGCGCACTCGTAGAATGGCTGTCATCATGTCAAGCCCTCTGAGTGAACCCACGATCATCGCGCCATCGCTCGCCGCGGTCGATGCAGACGGCCGCGCGCGCACCTACGAGGTGCGCACTTTCGGCTGCCAGATGAACGTGCACGACTCCGAGCGACTCTCCGGCTCCCTCGAAAGCGCCGGTTATCTGCGTGCGCCCGAGGGCAACGAGGCAGACGTCATCGTCATCAACACCTGCGCCGTGCGCGACAACGCCGCGGGCAAGCTCTACGGCACCCTCGGATACCTGAAGAGCCGCAAAGACAAGCACGCCGGTATGCAGATCGCCGTGGGCGGGTGCCTTGCCCAGATGGATCAGCAAGCCGTGCTCGACAAAGCTCCGTGGGTCGATGTGGTCTTCGGCACGCACAACATGGGCGCCCTGCCGGGCATGCTCGAGCGCGCGCGGCACAACGGCGATGCCGAGCTCGAGATCCTCGAATCCCTCGAAGTGTTCCCCTCGACGCTGCCGACCAAGCGCGACTCCGCCCATAGCGCGTGGGTGTCGATCTCGGTGGGATGCAACAACACCTGCACCTTCTGCATCGTGCCGAGTCTGCGCGGCAAAGAGAAGGATCGTCGCCCCGGCGACATCCTGAACGAGATCCGTCTGCTTGTCGACGACGGTGCCATCGAGGTCACCCTGCTCGGCCAGAACGTCAACTCCTATGGAGTCGAGTTCGGCGACCGCGAGGCCTTCGGCAAACTGCTGCGCGCCGCGGGGCAGATCGAGGGACTTGAGCGTATCCGCTTCACGAGCCCGCATCCGGCCGCGTTCACCGATGACGTGATCGAGGCGATGGCCGAGACCCCGCAGGTCTGCCCGCAGTTGCATATGCCGCTGCAGTCAGGCAGCGACCGGGTGCTCAAGGCCATGCGACGCTCCTATCGTTCGGAGCGCTTCTTGGGCATCCTCGACCGCGTGCGCGAGAGGATTCCGCACGCGGCGATCTCGACCGACATCATCGTCGGTTTCCCCGGGGAGACCGAGCAGGACTTCGCAGACACGATGCGCGTTGTCGAACAGGCCCGCTTCGCGAGCGCCTTCACCTTTCAGTACTCGATTCGTGAAGGAACTCCCGCGGCAACCATGCCCGATCAGGTTCCCAAGGCCGTGGTGCAGGAGCGTTACGAACGCCTCGTCGCCTTGCAGGAGCGCATCTCGCTCGAAGAGAACCAGCGACAGCTCGGCCGCGAGGTCGAAGTGCTGGTCTCGACGGGCGAGGGCAAAAAGGATGCCGAGACCCACCGCCTGACCGGTCGCGCAGAAGATGGCCGCCTCGTGCACTTCGAAGTGACGCCGGGTTCTGACACCCCCCGACCTGGCGATGTCGTGAGCGTGACGATCACCCACGCCGCACCCTTCCACCTGCTTGCCGACGACCCGAGCGGAGCGCCGCTGCGGATCAGGCGTACGCGCGGCGGGGATGCCTGGGACCGCACCCAGGCGGAGTCGTGCGGAGTGCCGACTGGCGCGACGGGAGCACCGCGCCCGGTGCCGCTCGGGCTTCCGACCCTGCGCCTTGGCAGCTAAATCGCGGGGCGTCGATCCTTGAGCGAGCAGAGCGACTCGACACAACCACCCCCCGGTATCTCGCACGCCTCGCCCGGACGGCAGCTCTGGGCGATCGTCGGTGCGACCGGCACCGGCAAGAGCGACTTCTCGCTCGCTCTTGCCGAGGCACTCGGAGCCCGGGGCATCCCCGCCGAGATCGTCAATGCCGACGCCATGCAGCTCTATCGCGGCATGGACATCGGCACGGCCAAGCTCAGCGAGAGTGAGCGGCGCGGCATCCCGCATCACCTGCTCGATGTGCGCGAGGTCACCGAAGATGCCGCCGTCGCTTGGTATCAGCCGCTCGCACGGGCGGCGATCGAGCAGGTCAACGCACGGGGGGCCGATGCGATTCTCGTGGGTGGTTCGGGGCTGTATGTGTCAAGCGTGCTCTTCGACTTTCGCTTTCCCCCCAGGGATGCGGCCCTTCGCGCCGAGCTCGAGCAGGAACTCCTCTCGCTCGGCCCCGGCGTGCTCTTCGAGAGGCTGCGCGAGGCCGATCCGACAACGGCCGCCCGTGTCGATCCGCGCAATGGTCGTCGCATCGTGCGTGCGCTCGAGGTGCTCGCCCAGGGGGAGCGCACGCACGGCGCGGCGTTGCCCGAGAAGCCTGCGCTCTCGCATCCGCGCACACGCATCCTGGGGGTGCGGGCCGAGCGCGGTGAGCTCGTCGCGCGTCTGGATCAGCGCGTGACGCGAATGTGGGAGCGGGGACTGCTCGACGAGGTCGCAAGCCTGCGTGCCCGCGGGCTTGAACAGGGCGTCACCGCGCGGCGGGCGATCGGCTATGCTCAGGCGCTCGCGCAGCTCGACGGCCGCATGAGCGAAGCGGAGGCTATCGCCGAAGCCCAGGCGCTCACGCGCCGCTATGCGCGTCGCCAGGTGTCGTGGTTCGCGAGATACCCGCGCATCGAGTGGCTAGATCATCACGACGATCCGCGAGCGCTGCTCTGAGCACCCCGTTCCGAACGCGGGCGGCTATTGCTTGACGACCTCGATCTGCTCGGTGGGCGTCGCGCCGTGCTTGCGCACCTTGAGCACGCGGTATCCGCGCGCCGTTGCCGCCCGGTGCACGCTATAGCCCTGATCGAAGGTCGCCGCAAGCCAGCGCTGCAGCGAATCGGCACCGAGGTTGCGCTGCACGACGAACCAGGCGAAGCTGCGCTGTTCGAGCCGCGGAATCCAGCGCTCCAGAAGCTCGTGCAACTCGCTCTTGCCCACGCGGATCGGGGGGTTCGAGCGGATCGTGCGAAAACTCAGATCGTCGGGAACATCGTCGGGCTGCACCGCGTTGATGTTCTTCAGCCGCAGCTCGGCGGCGTTGCGGCGCACGAGATCGAGCGAACGCTCGTTCACATCGACGGCCCAGATCGTCGCACGGGGGGCGCTGAGGGCGAGCGAGATGCTGATCGGCCCCCAGCCGCATCCGAGGTCGAGAAAATCTCCGCCGGGAGGTGCCGGGGGCGTGTTGTCCAGAAGCACGGATGTTCCGGCATCCAGGCGATCCGGGCTGAAAATCCCCGCCGCGGTGGTGATGTCAAGTTCTCGACCGGCGAGAGTGACGCGGATTCTGCGCAGATTCTCCACGCTTGCCGGGGCCGCGGTGAAGTAATGGTCTGACCCCATAGGGCGAGCGTACCGGACGACGGGGTTAAGGTTAAGGCGCTCTTTGAGAGTGACGGCGTCACCGCGCGATGCCTTCGAGAGCAGAAGAAGATGAGGATGCAATGACCACGCCTGACAATGACACCCGAGCGGTCGATCCCCTCGACCGCGTGCTCGACAACGCCCGCGCGCGCACGAGCGCGCAGTTTTTCGGCGCTGCCCAGGCTCTTCAGGATGACGCACGTGCAGGGCACGGCGACGCCGACGGCGAGCAGTGGGACCTCGAAGATCGACGAGCCCTGCGTCGCGTCGAAGGCCTCTCGACCGAACTCGAAGATGTCACCGAGGTCGAGTACCGACAGATGCGCCTTGAGAAGGTCGTGCTGGTCGGCGTGTACCCCTCGGGCGCACAGGAGGATGCCGAGAACTCGTTGCGCGAGCTCGCCGCTCTCGCCGAGACCGCCGGCGCACGGGTGCTCGATGGCGTCTTGCAACGCCGCCCGCACCCCGACCCTGCCACCTACCTCGGTCGAGGAAAGGCGGCGGAGCTGCGCGAACTCGTCGCGGCATCCGGCGCCGATACGGTCGTCGTCGATACCGAACTCGCCCCCAGTCAGCGACGCGCGCTCGAAGATGTGGTCAAGGTCAAGGTGATAGACCGCACGGCCGTCATTCTCGACATCTTCAGCCAGCACGCCAAGAGCCGTGAGGGCAAAGCCCAGGTCGAGCTTGCCCAGCTTGAGTATCTGCTGCCGCGCCTTCGCGGCTGGGGTGAGTCGATGAGCCGCCAGGCCGGCGGCCAGGTGGGTGCGGGCGGCGCGGGTATGGGTTCGCGCGGACCGGGCGAGACGAAGATCGAACTCGACCGGCGTCGCATCCGCACGCGCATGGCCCAGCTTCGCCGCCAGATTCGCGGCTTCGGCCCCGCGCGCGATGCCAAGCGCGCCGAACGCAAGCGCCATACGATCCCCTCGGTGGCCATCGCCGGCTACACCAATGCCGGAAAGTCGAGTCTGCTCAACGCCCTCACCGGTGCCGGCGTGCTCGTCGAGAACGCGTTGTTTGCGACCCTGGATGCCACCGTGAGGCGCACCGAGACGAGCGACGGGCGCGTGTTCACCCTCGCCGACACCGTCGGTTTCGTGCGCAATCTTCCGCACCAGCTTGTCGAGGCGTTCCGTTCCACGCTCGAAGAGGTCGCCGACGCCGACGTCATCGTGCACGTGGTGGATGCCGCCCACCCCGATCCTGCCGCGCAATTGCAGACCGTGCGCGACGTGATGGGCGATGTGGGAGCGCGCGACATCCCCGAGATCATCGCTTTCAACAAGTCAGACCTCGTGGGCGCCGACGAACGCCTCGTGCTGCGCGGTCTTGAGCCGAAAGCCCTCTTTGTGTCATCGCGCACGGGCGAGGGGATGGCGGAGCTTCGCCAGGCGGTCGAAGAGGCGCTGCCGCAGCCGGCCGTCGAAGTGCGCGCCGTGGTGCCCTACGACAAGGGTTCGCTGGTGTCGGCGATTCACGCCAGCGGCATCCTGCATTCGGCGGAGCACGGCGAAGAAGGCACGGCTATCCACGCGCATGTCTCCGAGCGGCTTGCCGCCGAACTTGCGCCCTTCGCGGTCAGCGCGCGCTGAACTGCGCCTCGACGGTCGCCGAGATGACAATGTCTTCTGGCTGATAGCTCATCCCGCCGAAGCCCGCCGAGTCGGCTGATTCTGCCATCGCGCGCATCATCATCGGCGCGGCGCCCGTTTTCGAGTGCAGCAGACCCTGGTCGGCGATCGAGACCGGCGTGACGTTGCCGCGCCCGAGAGCTGCGGCATAGGCCTCGGCGCGTCGCACGGCGACACGGATCGCCTCGGCGGCGGCACCCTGCTCGACCGTGGCGCGCGTCTCGGGGGTGAGATGCCAGTCCACATGTCCGATCTCGACGCCTTCCACGCCCGATACTTCGGTCACCCAGAGCGAGAGTTCTGAGAAGTCGTCGAAGGTTCCGGTGAAGTCGATGCTCGCGTGATAGACGGGAGCCAGGCGCTTGCCCTCGGAGTTCCACGGACGCTCGGCATGGATCGTCATCCGGCCGCTTGACCATTCGACGAGGGTGGTGGCATCCGCCCGGGCGATAAGGCTTGCGCGCACCGGCTCGGCGATGCGCGTGGCGGTGTCGAGCACCTTTACACGATCAGCGCCGTCGCTGCGCACACTGACGTGCACACGCGCGCGCTCGGGGGCAACACGGGTCTGGTTCTCGCCGCGGACGGTGATGGTCACTTCGCTCATGCTGCGATGCTACGCCAGCGTACCGGGAATGGCGTGAGAGCGGCATCCGTTGTATCCTGTAATGCTCGGGTGCCACGCACCCGCTGACAACTCCACAGTGTGACAACGGTTCTCTTCGCGAGAAGACCACGGGGCTGATCGGTTTCGACAGTGCTTGTGAATCCACGAGAAGCGGGCCGAGGATGCAGGGTTATCTCGTCAACGCTCCCTGCAAAACTATAGTTGCCGATGCAAAGCGCAACGACTTCGCCCTCGCCGCTTGAGCGAGCCCGATAGTCCGTCGGAACGCACGTGACCCCCGTGCGAACTCCGGCGTCATTAAGGGGTCTGGCCGCGTGATGGGGCCTCGACATCACGCGGGACTTTTCTGAGGCTGGGCTTGTCGACTTAGGTGTCTGTGACAAAGGTCGGAGCCGAGTAGAACGCTCGCACAGAATGCGCCCGGAGAAGGCGTGGAAACTCAGTGCTGGACGGGGGTTCGATTCCCCCCAGCTCCACGATCCGTTGTCACAGGAGTGAGGCCCGCCGCCCCAGTGTTTACTAGGGGGGCGGGCCTTTTTCTATCTGTCATCAACCCGCTAGGCGATGAGCTCTGCCCACATCTGCATTCGTCGCTCGCTCGTTGAGGCGTGTCGCAACGTCATCGAGGTCGTGCGGATCGTGGTCAGGCCGCACGCGGGGAGACCACTTGAGAGACACGGCCGGGGGTGAGGTGCAGAGCCACCGCGATATCCCGCACTGACCATCCCTGCTTGGCGAGCCGAGCGGCAAGCTCTGCGGTCGAGCTCGCGAGCTCTTTCTGCTGCACGTCAAGCAGTTCACGGCGCTCGCCGATGGCGACGGCCTCAGCAAAGTCGTCGGAGATGCCTTCGAAGTGAAGATCGATGTCGAAGGTCTGATCCTCCGGGGCGTTCAAGACGAGCCCGATCACTTCTTGGAGGTTGCGCCGTAGCGTGGGGAGGTTCCGCGCGAAGGTGTGTGCACCGGTGAGCTCTTGGACCTCTCCGATCCAGGAGTCGCCTTCGCGGGTGACGATAGCGGTGTAGCTCATGCCCTGGTCCATCCTTTCCCGAGCGCCGGTGCCAGATCCCGGTCGATCTTGCTAAGCAGTCCGGCAGGGATGTCGTCGCGATTCTTGCCGGAGATTATCGTGTGCGCCACGACTCCGTCCACCTCGACCCGGTAGAAGCGGTGCGAGCCGCGCTGACGGATCATCGCACCGCCGTGACCTTCGATCTTGGTGACGACCTCGTGTGCCTTCATGCTATCAGTTTACCCGCTAAACACTATAGTGTCAAGTCGCTAAACACGGTTTCGAGTTACCTCGCCAGCCGCATACCCAATGCATCACGGGCCAGGTCGTTCGTGCCCACATTTTGCCCACACTCGTACGGATCTAAGGTGATTTCGACGGGGCTGTGTGGGTGTCAACGTTGCGTAACCATGCGGTCGCCACGTTATGACACGGCAGAAACTAGAGTTCGATTCTCCCAGCTCCACGATCCGTTGTCACAGGAGTGAGGCCCCGGCCGCGGCGTTTTTGCGCGGCTGTCGGGGCCTCTTCTGTGTGCGGAGTGTTCATCCCTCGTGCAGCAGCCCTAAGAGTGCCTCGTGCAGGATGCCGTTGCTCGCCAGCACCGAACCCGCAGAAATCGTGGCCTCGCCCTCGAAAGAGGTCATCAGGCCACCCGCCTCTTCGACGATCGGCACGGCGGCGGCGACGTCGTACTCTTTGATGCCGAACTCGGCGACCATTTCGAGCCGCCCCTCGGCCAGGAGCATGTACGAGTACACGTCGCCATAGGCGCGGTCGCGCCAGACGCTCGCGATCAGACGCGCCAGTGCCGCGCCTTTGCCGGCGCGCTCCCACTGGGTGATGCTCTGAAAGCTCACGGCCGCCTGTTCCAGCACTGACACCGTCGACACCCCGAGTCGGCGAGGCCCTGCATCCGTCGCCGTCCAGGCGCCGAGACCGCGCGCCGCCCACCAGCGCCTGCCGAGTGCGGGCATGCTGACGACACCGATCTGCGGGATGCCGTCTTCAGCGAGACAGATCAGCGTGCCCCACAGCGGCACGCCGCGCAGAAAGTGCGCGGTGCCGTCGATCGGGTCGATGATCCACTGACGACTCGTCGGACCTGTGCTGCCGAACTCCTCGCCGAAGATGCCGTCGTCGGGTCGCTCGACGGCGAGCACTGCGCGGATGGCACGCTCGGTGGCGATGTCGGCGTCGGTGACATGCGTCGTGTCTGCTTTGAGGCGCACATCGAGGTCGGCAGCGTCGAAACGGGGGAGCGATGCGGCATCCGCGGCATCGGCGAGCCGAAGGGCGAGATCGAGTTCGGATCGGAGGGCGTCAGCGACAGGCGAATCGGGCACCGCCTCAGAATAGCCGCCGTCGCATGATTTCTTCGGGCACCGGCGCAGGTGCTAAAGTTGTCGCTTGGTCGGGTCTGCCTGACCATGCGCCTCTAGCTCAATCGGCAGAGCAACTGACTCTTAATCAGTGGGTTCCGGGTTCGAGTCCCGGGGGGCGCACAGACGATTGAGCCGAGAGCAACGAGTGCTTGCACTCGTTGCCGAGGCGATTGAGCGAAACCTGCCGCATCGGGTGCACACGCTAGCGAGAAGAACATCGCACGGGCGTTGCCTCGCATCCCCAAACACCATGTAGCGGCGAGCATTCAGACACGTGCATCCGGATCGCTTGACACCTCGCGCCGCTGTGCTTACAGTTTACATAACCTGAATCATGTTTCAGGTATATCCTTTACCCTGTTGAAAGGCACGCACATGCGGGTTTCAAAGAAGTTGCTCCTGGGCGCTGTGATCACCACCGCCGCCCTTGTTCTGACGGCCTGCGCGCCGTCTCAGACGACCCCTCCGACCGACCCGGCTGAGGTCACCGAGGTCACCGTGGGCGTCATCACCAGCGAGACCGGGCCGCTCAGCGGCTATGGCAAGCAGTACCTCGAAGGTTTCAAGGCGGGTCTTGCCTATGTGACCGACGGTACGGGCATTGTTGACAACATCAAGATCAACGTCGAGTATCGCGACGACGCCGGTGACGCAGACACCGCCGTCAACGCGGCCAAGGAACTCATCGGCAACGGCGTCAAGGTGCTCATGGGCAGCGCGGCATCCGGTGTCGCACTGCAGGTCGCCGCACAGGCCGAGCAGAACAAGATTCTGTTCATCTCCGGCCCCGCGGCAGCCGACGCCATCACCGGCATCAACAAGTACACCTTCCGTTCCGGTCGCCAGTCGGCTCAGGATGTCGCCACAGCCGGTACCTTCCTTGACGACATCGCGGGCAAGAAGATCCTCGTCTTCGCGCAAAACACCGCCTTCGGTCAGGGCAACGTTGCCGCTGTCGACGTGATCCTCGGCGGCAAGGGCGCCACGGTCGAGTCGCTGCTGGTCGCAGAAGACGTGACCGAGTTCACCACCTTCGCACAGCAGGCGCTGGCGGCATCCCCCGACCTGATCTTCGTGGCATGGGCCGGTGCAACCACCGGAGCGATGTGGCAGGCAATGACCCAGCAGGGCGTGTTCGCCACGGTTCCGGTCGTGACCGGTCTCGGTGACTCGCCGACCTTCGGTGCCTATGGCGTGGCTTCTGAGGAGATCAGCTTCTTGAACCACTACTTCGCCGGTGCACCGAACAACGCCGTCAACGACGCGATGGTGGCCGCTGTCACCACCGCCGGCGGAACGCCTGACCTCTTCACGCCCGACGGTTTCAACGCCGCCATCATGCTCGTGCAGGCTCTCAAGGCCAGCACCTCGGATGTCGACGCGATGATCGCCGCGCTGGAGGGCTTCAGCTTCCAAGGCCCGAAGGGCACGACCACGGTCCGCGCTTCGGATCACGCTCTGCTGCAGGAGATGTACCAGGTGCGCCTGGTCGCGAAGGACGGTACTTTCGTACCCGAGCTCGTTGCCACCTCTCCGGCTGACTCGGTCGCTCCCTAATCGGATCGACCCCGAGCGGATCGAAAGGTCTGATCTAGCATGACTAGCCCTGTCCCGCCCGCCTCGCAGGCGGAGACCCCGGGTGCGGCGCTTCGCGTCGACAACCTGGGGCTCCGCATCGGCGGCGCCACCATCCTGAAGGGTGTCGATCTCGACATCGCTCCCGGCTCCCTCGTCGGAGTCATCGGGCCCAACGGTGCCGGAAAGACCACGTTGTTCAACGTGATCTCCGGAATCATGAAGCCCACCGAGGGGCGGATCCTGATGGATGGCGAAGACATCGCAAAGATGTCGGTGCCGCAGCGAGCGCGGGCGGGACTGGGGCGTACTTTCCAGACATCCAGTCTCTTTCCCCGGTTGACCGTGCTGGAGAACCTGCGCCTCGCCGCCCAGGTCGATCGGGGCGGCAACTATTCCCTTCTTCGCATCCCGCGAAAGGATGACGAAGCCAGCCTCACCGCCATCGACAAGCTCGAGCAAGTGGGCCTCGGTCACAAGCTCTACACCCCGGCCGGTGATATCGGCCACGGTGACAAGCGCAAGCTCGAGATCGCCGTGATGCTCGCAACGCGTTCGCGCTTGGTGCTGCTCGACGAACCGATGGCCGGTGTCGCCTCGGGTGATGTCGCCGGTCTCGTCGAGAACATTCGCCAGATGCACGCCTCCACCGGATGCACCGTGCTGATGGTGGAACACCACATCGAGGTGCTCATGGGTCTGGTCGATCTGGTCGCGGTGATGTACTTCGGATCGATCATCGCGCTGGACACCCCCGAGAACATCATGAACAATCCCACCGTGCAATCCGCGTACCTCGGAACGGGGGCCGGGGCATGAGCGAGCCGATCCTCACCGTCAAGAACATGCGGGCATCCATCGCCGGTCAGCAGGTGGTCGAAGATGTCTCCTTCAAGGTTCCCGCCACGGGAATCACCGCCGTGCTCGGTCGCAACGGCGTCGGCAAGACCTCGACCCTGCGCGCCATTCTGGGCCTCATCTCACGCAAGGGCGAGATCACTCTCGCCGGCGAGCGCATCGACGGGATGCCGACCCACCGCATCGTGCAGCGCGGCGTGGGCTATGTGCCCGAAGACCGCGAGGTGTTCGCGAGCCTCAGCGTGGCCGAGAACCTCGCGCTGGCCGAGCGTCAGCGCGACCCCCGCCACGACTTCGTCGCGGAACTCTTTCCCGACCTCGTTGAGCGTCACCAGCAGCGCGCCGGAACCCTGTCGGGAGGCCAGCAGCAGATGGTGTCGGTTGCCCGCGCTCTCCTCAACGACAACCGCATCCTGCTCGTCGACGAACCCACCAAGGGCCTTGCCCCCAAGATCGTGACGGCCGTCGCCCACGCTCTGCAAGAAGCATCCAAGACCGTGCCGATTCTGCTGGTCGAGCAGAACCTTGAGGTTGTGCGCACGCTCGCCCAGGGCGCGATCGTCATCGCGGGCGGCCGCGTCGTACACACGGGGGATGCTAACGAGATCCTCGACGACGAGAACCTCACCCGCCGCCTTCTCGGCGTCAGCGCGGAGGCCCACGCATGAGCACCCTCATTCTGACCCTCGTCATCGGTGTCGGCCTTGGCGCCCTCTATTTTCTCGTCGCCAGCGGGCTGAGCCTCATCTACGGCCTCATGCATGTGCTGAACTTCGCGCACGGTGCCTTCCTCACCCTGAGCGCCTTTATGGGGTGGACCGTGGCGCAGGCGATGGGGGCCACCACCTGGCCCGCCTTCATCGTGTCGATTCTCGTCGGCGGTCTCGTCGGCGCGCTCTTTGCCACGGCCACCGAGCTGGTGCTCATCCGCCCCCTCTATGAACGCCATATCGAGCAAGTTCTCGTGACCGTCGGTCTGTCATTCGCCTGCATCGCCCTCTTCGAAGGCATCTGGGGAGCAGACCTCATCAACATCGTCGGCCCCTCGTGGCTCATCGAGACGACCGAAGTCATGGGCGCGGCGATCCCGAACAAATACTGGGTGCTGATCCTCGCGGCGGCCCTCGTGCTCGCCGGGCTCGTGATCTTCTTGCAGAAGACCCGCTACGGCATGATCATCCGTGCCGGTGTCGAGAACCGCTCGATGGTGACCGCACTCGGCATCGATGTGCGTCGCGCATTCACCCTGGTCTTCGCGATCGGTGGGGCCGCGGCCGGGATCGGCGGGGTGCTCGCCATGCACTACGCCACCTACGTCTCCGCCCACCTGGGCTCGACACTGCTGATCTTCGCCTTCATCGTCACCGTCGTCGGCGGGCTGGGCTCCATTCCGGGTGCCGCCTTGGCATCCGTTCTCGTGGCGGTGCTGCAAGTGGCGGCGAACACCTACCTGAACGGCACGGGCGACTTCATCGTCGTCATTCTGCTCGCCGTGGTGCTGCTGACCAGACCGCAGGGGCTCATGGGGAGGAGGGCATGACCATGCAGAACAATTCGCGAACCTCGTGGAAGTCGTATACCCCGGCCGCGATCGGCATCGCGCTCGTGACGCTCATGGCGATCCTGCCGCTTCTGGCGATCGAAATCCCCTTCGTCTTTCCCGGCCCGAGCTACACGCCAGGGACCCTGGCACTGCTGTCGCTGTGCATGATCTACGCGGCCCTCGCGCTCTCGTACAATCTGCTGCTCGGCACAGCCGGGATGCTGTCGTTCGGCCACGCGCTGTACTTCGGCGCGGGTGCCTACGGCCTCGGGATCGTGCTGCGCGCGATGGATCTGCCGCTGTGGCCCGGAATCCTCGTGGCCTTGCTCGGCGGGCTTGTGATCGCGGTGGTGACCGGTGCCGTGGCGATGCGGGTCTCCGGCATCCCCTTCGCGATGGTGACGCTCGCCTTCGCGCAGGCCGGCTCGGTGCTGGTTCGCCGCAACCAGCACATCACCGGCGGCGAAGAGGGCCTGTCGCTGAACACCGCGCAGGTGCCTGACTGGCTCGTCGGTGTCGTCAACACCCGCAACCTCTATTGGTTCGTTCTGATCATCCTGATCATCGTGTATCTCGTCGTGCTCTGGGTGGACCGTTCACGCCTCGGGCATTTGGCGGCTGCCACGCGCGAGAACGAATTGCGCGTGCGCGTGCTGGGGCTCCGCCCGGTCTATGCGCGTCTGATCGTCTTCGTCGTCGCCGCCCTGTGCGCCAGCCTTGCCGGTATCGGCTATCTGGTTCTGCAGTCGGGAACCAACCCCCGCGCGGTCAGCGCGGATCTGACCATCACCGTGCTCGTGATGGTGGTGCTCGGCGGCGTCGGCTTCCGCTGGGGCGCGATCGTGGGCGGTTTCTTGTTCACCATTCTCGATCAGCGTTTGAAGGTGCTCGCGCGCGCACCAGAACTGCATGATCTGCCCGACCTTCTGCGCGTCCCGCTCACCGAGCCGCTGTTTCTGCTGGGCGTGCTCTTCATTCTCGCGGTGATGTTCTTGCCCGGCGGGATCGCGGGCACGGTCGATAGCTGGCGTCGCACCCGCCGCGGCAGCGCTCACGCCGACTCCGGGCTGGAGAAGCTGGACTCGACGAGTTTCGCGGAAACTGGTGCCAACAAGGCGACCGTGCGATGATGCCAGGCGTGCACCGTAGCGTCGACGAACCCCATACGATCGGTCGCTGGCTGCGTGATCGGGCGGCATCCATGCCGACTCGCATCGCCATTGACGACCGCGGTGTGGTGCTCGACTACGCCACCCTGCACGCTCGCGCCGAACGCATGGCGACGACGCTTCGGGATGCCGGATACGGCCCCGGCCACCGCATCGCCACCGTGTCGGGCAACTCAGCCGACCATGTCGTCGCCTTCTTCGCCTGTGCCTATCTGGCCATCGCCTTCGTGCCCTTGTCGTGGCGATTGACCCCCGCAGAGCTCGTGGATTTGCTGCGGCGCAGCGATCCGGCCCTCGTGCTCGTCGAAGAGGAGTACGAGGCCTTGGCGGGCGAGGCCCTGCGAATGCTCGCAGGATCGGCACCTGCGCACGTCACGCTGGGTGAGACCGGCGCGGAGTTCTCGGTGCCCGCCGCTGCCGCCGCAGCACCGCCGCGTGCGGTGCGCGATGACGACCCGCTTCTGGTGATCTTCACCTCGGGCAGCGAGGCGGCGCCCAAGGGCGTCGTGCTCACGCACGCGAACTGCTTCTGGAACAATCTCGCCTTGGCCCGTGCGATGCCGATGACGCCCGACGACGTCGTGCTCTCGATGCTGCCGCAGTACCACGTCGCGGGCTGGAACATTCAGCCTCTGCTGGCGTGGTGGACGGGTGCGACGGTGGTGCTGGAGCGATCCTTCCAGCCGGGCCGTGTGCTGCAGCTCATTCAGGAACGCCAGGTCACCATGATGATGGGGGTTCCCACGCAGTACCGGATGCTGCGCGCGGCCCCCGAATGGCTGACCACCGATCTGAGCTCGCTGCGCGTGGCCCTCGTGGGGGGTGCGACGATTCCCGAGGGGCTTGCGGCGAGTCTCGAAGATCGCGGCATCCGGCTCACCCAGGGCTATGGCCTCACCGAAGCGGGTCCCAACGTGTTGTGCCTGCCCGCGGGAGAGCAGGCCGCCCACCCCGGTTCGGTGGGCCGCCCCTATGCCACCGTGGAGGTGTGCCTCGTCGACCCCGAGACAGAGCTCGAGCTCTCGGGTGCGGCGACGGGCGAGTTGTGGGTGCGCGGGCCGAGCGTCTTTGCCGGCTATCTCAACGACCCGGATGCCACGGCGCGCGCCAAGGCGGGAGAGTGGCTGCGCACGGGCGACCTGGTCAGCCGCGACGAGCACGGAATCTATCGCATCGTCGACCGCTTGAAAGACATCTTCGTCTCGGGTGGCGAGAACGTCGCTCCGGCCGAGGTCGAAGCGGCTTTGGTGTCGCATCCACTCGTCTCGGGTGCGGCCGTCGTGGCGGTGCCCGACGCGGTATGGGGAGAACGCGGGGTCGCCTTTGTGACCGCCATCGCGCCGCTGTCGCAAGACGAGCTGTTCAGCCACGCGCGCACGCGCCTTGCGGCGTTCAAGGTTCCGGTGCGGGTGTTTTTCGTGCGCGAGTTGCCACGAACCACCATCGAGAAGGTGGCGCGCCGCGATTTGCGCGAGCGCGCACGCAATCTGGTGCACGATCAAAGGGAGGAGGATACCCATGTCAACCACGGCTGAGACCGAGCAGACGCCGGTATCCTCGGCGACAGGTCGCCCCCTCACCAAACGCGGCGAGGCGACCCGCCGCCGCATCCTCGAAGCGGCGGAGGCCGTTTTTGCAGAGTTGGGCTACCACGAGGCATCCATCGTCAAGATCACCGAGCGCGCCGGTGTGGCCCTCGGTACCTTCTACCTCTACTTCGACAGCAAGCAGACCGTCTTCGAAGCCCTTGTGCTGGATCTGAACAGTCGGGTTCGCCACTCGATGACCGAGGCCATGCGCGGCACGCGCGATCGCATCGAGGCCGAGCGGCGCGGTTTCGAGGGCTTCTTCCGCTTCACGGCGGAGCACCCCGCCCTGTATCGCGTCGTGCGCGAGGCCGAGTTCGTCTCGCCCCGCATGATGCATCTGCACTACGAGCGCATCGTCGAAGGCTATATCGCGGGGTTGCGTTCGGCGCAGATCGAGGGCGACGTCGACACCGCGCTTGACCCCGAGGTGACGGCCTGGGCGCTCATGGGCATCGGCGAACTCATCGGGATGCGCTACCTGCTGTGGGAACGGGATGCCGAGGGCAGCCCCCCGACCGAGATCGACCCCGGCGTCATCGACGCTCTGATGCAGATCATCCGCAATGCGCTCGTGCCCCGAGCACCGCACGAGAAAGACGCCACGCAATGAGCACGAAGGATCTCGCCGGACGCCGGGCTGTCATCACCGGAGGGGCGAGCGGAATCGGACTCGCCTGCGCGCAGGAGTTCGCCGCGCGCGGCGCACACCTTGTCATCGCCGACCTCAACGCCGAGGCGGCCGAGGCCGCAGCGACCGCGCTCGACGGCGAGGCGTGGGTGGTCGACCTCTCTGACACGCAGAGCGTGGAGCGGATGGCGGTGAGCGCCGACATCCTGGTCAACAACGCGGGCATTCAGCGGGTGAGCCCCTTGCCCGAGTTCGATCCCGAGGCGTTTCGCCTCATCCAGAGGATCATGCTCGAAGCGCCGTTCTTGCTCATTCGCGCTGTGCTTCCCGGCATGTACGAGCGTGGCTGGGGGCGCATCATCAACATCTCGAGCGTGCACGGCCTTCGCGCGAGTGCCTACAAATCGGCCTATGTCGCCGCCAAACACGGTCTTGAGGGGCTGAGCAAGGTCACCGCCCTCGAGGGTGGGCCGCACGGTGTGACGAGCAACTGCATCAACCCGGGCTATGTCCGCACGCCCCTGGTCGAAAAGCAGATCGCCGACCAGGCCCGACTGCACGGAATCGACGAGTCCGAGGTCGTCGAGAAGATCATGCTCACCGAGAGCGCGATCAAACGCCTCGTCGAGCCCGCCGAGGTCGCGTCTCTCGCGGGCTGGCTGGCATCCGACGCCGCAGCTATGGTCACCGGTGCCTCCTACACGATGGACGGCGGGTGGACGTCGCGATGACGAAACACAGCTACCGCACGCTGGACGTGCCGGTCTCCGGAGGTGCCATCCGCGTCGGTGTATGGGAACCCGATGCGGCCACGGAGAGCACCCCCACCGTGCTCGCGATCCACGGGGTGACCTCTTCGCACCTGGCCTGGTCGCATATGCCCGCACAGTTCCCCGGGGTGCGCATCGTCGCTCCCGATCTGCGCGGGCGCGGGCGCAGCAATGAGCTTTCGGGCAAGGCGGGAATGAGCCGACACGCGAGCGATATGGTCGCGGTGCTCGATGCTCTGGGCGTGGAGGCTGTTCCCGTGATGGGGCACTCGATGGGTGCTTTTGTCGCGGTGGTGCTGGCGCATCAGCATCCCGAGCGTGTGACGCGGCTCGCGCTCATCGACGGCGGGATGCCGCTGGCGGTGCCCTCGGGACTCGACGCCGACACGCTCGTGGCGATGGTTCTCGGGCCTACCGCCGAGCGGCTCTCGCGCCGCTATGCCGACGTCGAGGACTATATTGAGGACTTCTGGCGTCACCACTCGGCTTTCGCCGGGGCATGGAGCGGGCAGCTCGAGGAGTACATCGCCTATGACCTCGTGCCCGACGGCGACATGCTGCGCCCCGCGACCAGCTACCAGACCACGGTCGAAGACACGGTCGATATGAACACGGGGGCGGCTCTGCCCGAAGCGCTCGCGGCTCTGCGCCACCCGACCCTGTTCCTGACGGTGCCCCTGGGCCTGCAGAACGAGCCGCCAGGGCTGTATCCGGCAGACCACCTGGTCGATGTGCTCGCCGCCCTGCCGCAGGTGCGTCATATGCGCCTTGACGATCTGAATCACTACACGGTGGTCATGAGCGCGCGCGGTGCGAAGATCGTGGGCGCCATCGTGCGCGAAGATTTTTCTCGCGACGGCGGCTTGCGTGAGTCGCCCAGGGCGATGGATGCTGGAAGCACGACCACGAAGGAGCGACGGTGATCGACAAACAGTGGAGTTCTGCGGCCGAGGCCGTGGCCGACATCCCCGACGGCGCCTCGCTCGCCGTCGGCGGCTTCGGGCTCTCGGGCACCCCGATGATTCTGATCGACGCGCTGCTCGCGCAGGGCACGAACGAACTCAGCATCGTCAGCAACAACTGCGGAGTCGACGACTGGGGTCTGGGGGTTCTGCTGGGCGCCAAGCGCATCCGCAAGATGACCTCTTCCTATGTCGGCGAGAACAAAGAGTTCGAGCGGCAGTTCCTCAGCGGCGAGTTGGAGCTTGAGTTGACCCCGCAGGGAACGCTGGCTGAGAAGCTGCGCGCGGGCGGTTCTGGCATTGCGGCGTTCTTCACGCAGACAGGCGTAGGCACCCAGGTGGCGGAGGGTGGGCTGCCGCGTCGTTATGGGGCCGGCGGCGAGATCGCCGTGGCATCCCCCCCGAAAGAGACCCGCATCTTCGAGGTGCGCGGGCAGCGGCGCGAGTTCGTTCTCGAGGATGCCATCACCACCGACTTCTCGCTCGTGCACGCCGCTGTCGGCGACCGGCACGGCAATCTGATCTTCAACAAATCGGCCCGCAACTTCAATCCGCTCGCCGCGATGGCGGGCCGGGTGTGCATCGCGCAGGTGGAACGCCTGGTGGAACCGGGCGAACTCGATCCCGACGGCATCCATCTGCCGGGAATCTACGTTCACCGCATGATCGAGGTCGGAAGCAACATCGAAAAGCGCGTCGAGCGACGCACGGTCGCTGTGGAAGGAGCCTGAGCATGGCACTCGATCGCAACCAGATGGCCGCTCGCGCCGCCCTCGAACTCACCGATGGCTCCTATGTGAACCTGGGCATTGGCCTGCCGACCCTCGTGCCGAACTATGTGCCCGCCGGATTCACGGTCGTGCTGCAATCGGAGAACGGCATTCTCGGGGTCGGTCCGTACCCGGTCGAAGACAAGGTCGATGCCGATCTGATCAACGCGGGCAAAGAGACCGTCACGACCCTTCCGGGGGCGGCGTTCTTCGACTCGGCAGCGAGTTTCGGGATGATCCGCGGCGGCAAGATCGACGCGGCGATCCTCGGGGCCATGCAGGTGTCGGCGTCGGGCGATCTTGCGAACTGGATGATCCCCGGCAAGATGGTCAAAGGTCCGGGCGGTGCCATGGACCTCGTGCACGGTGCCGGAAAGGTCATCGTGCTCATGGAGCACCTCGCCCGCGACGGCTCGGCGAAGATCGTGAACGAGTGCTCGCTGCCCCTCACCGGTCGCGGGGTGGTGAACCGGATCATCACCGATCTCGCCGTGATCGACGTGAGCGATGCGGGCCTCGTGCTCGTCGAGACCGCGCCCGGGGTTACGGTAGAAGAGGTCATCGCCGCAACCGAACCCGAGCTCATCGTCGCGGTCAGCCCGAAGGAGTAAGCATGAGCGCCCAGGATGTCGTCATTGTCGCCGCCGCTCGCACCGCGCAGGGTCGTCTGAGAGGGCAACTCGCCTCGTTCACGGCACCGCAGTTGGGCGCTTTCGCGATTCGCGGGGCCTTGGCGCAGGCATCCATCGACCCGGCCGCGATCGACGCGGTGATCGTCGGGCAGGTGCTCGCCGCCGGTTCCGGGCAGAATGCCGCCCGTCAAGCGGCGGTCGGGGCGGGCATCGGCTGGGATGTGCCCTCGCACTCGATCAACAAGGTCTGCCTCTCGGGTCTGACTGCCGTCATCGACGCGAAGCGCATGATCGACAGCGGGGATGCCACGACCGTCGTCGCCGCCGGCATGGAGTCGATGACGCGCGCACCGCACCTGCTCATGGGCTCGCGCGAAGGGTGGGGCTACGGCAGCGTCGAGGTGCTCGACCACATGGCCTATGACGGACTCACCGACGCCTATGACAAGGAGAGCATGGGTCTTTCCACCGAGCGTCACAACGATCGTTACGAGCTGACGCGCCAGGCGCAGGATCACGTCGCCGCTCTCTCGCACCAACGGGCCGCCGCCGCGCAGGCATCCGGTGTCTTCGACGCTGAGATCGTGCCGGTAGAGGTGCCGCAGAAGCGCGGCGAGCCGCTCGTCGTGCGCGCCGACGAAGGCGTGCGCCCCGACACGAGCGAGGAGTCACTCGCGGGTCTGCGCCCGGCCTTCTCGAAAGAAGGCTCGATCACGGCAGGCAACTCTTCACAGATTTCGGATGGCGCCTCGGCCGTCATCGTCACCACGCGCGCGAACGCCGAGGCGGCGGGGTGGCCCGTGCTCGCGACCATCGGCGCGAACGGTCAGGTGGCCGGCCCCGACAACTCCTTGCAGGCGCAGCCCGCGCGCGCAATCGAGAGAGCATGCCAGAAGCAGGGGATCGCGGCATCCGAGCTCGACCTCGTGGAGATCAACGAGGCTTTCGGTGCGGTGGTGGCGCACTCGGCGAGCGCACTGGGCATCTCTCTCGACATCGTGAACGTGCACGGCGGAGGGATCGCCATCGGGCACCCGATCGGCGCCTCGGGCACCCGGCTGGTCGTGCATATGGTGCATGAACTCGCACGCCGCGGCGGGGGCACGGGAGCCGTCGCTCTCTGCGGCGGCGGCGGTCAGGGCGAGGCGCTGATCCTCACCCGCTGAATGTCCCCGAGCCTCAGCGGCTCTTGAAGGCTTTTCTGGCGCGCTGGGCCTGCTCTTGGGCAAGCGACGAGTCGGGAGGCACGGGTTCGCCGCGGCGGGCTCTGCGCTCATCGACCATCGCGCCGATGGCGAGGGCGAGGGTGATGCCCCAGCTCAGCCACGCCAGAGCCGACCGCCAGGTCCATTGTTGCTCGCGCGTGCCGCGCAGCAGCGAAGTGCCCGCGGTGATCGCCCCGATGATTCCGGTGCCGAACAGGTATCGCATGCCTCAACGCTACCCTTTGTTCACCTGAGCGAGCGCCGCATTCTTATCTGCGAGAATCGGCATAAGGAGTGCGAAGAACGCGTGCCGCCAGAGGCATACACTGGGGTATGGCCTCCCAGGTTCCCGCTTCACCCCCGCCGGTGGATATGAAACCGCGCAGTCGTGTGGTCACCGACGGCATCGAGGCCACGACATCCCGGGGCATGCTGCGCGCCGTCGGCATGGGAGACGCCGATTGGGACAAGCCCCAGATCGGCATCGCATCGAGCTGGAACGAGATCACCCCCTGCAACCTGAGCCTTGACCGACTCGCGCAGGGAGCGAAAGAGGGCGTTCATTCCGGCGGCGGTTATCCGCTGCAATTCGGCACGATCTCGGTCTCGGACGGCATCTCGATGGGCCACGAGGGGATGCACTTCTCGCTGGTGAGCCGCGAGA
>CAZHIU010000026.1:0-21807 GCA_964532555.1 uncultured Microbacterium sp. | reverse complement strand
CAGGGACTGCACACCACCACCGCGACGCGTCAGAGCCGCAAGGGCGAGATTTCGACGTGGAAGGCGCATGCCCCCGCATTCGCCGGGAAGATGGCCGTCGAGGCCGTCGACCGCGCCATGCGCGGGCAGACCAGCCCCAGCCCAATCTATGAGGGCGAGGATGGCGTCATCGCCTGGATGCTCGACGGCAAAGACGCGCGCTACTCGGTGCCGCTGCCCGCCAAAGGCGAGGCCAAGCGCGCGATCCTCGACAGCTACACCAAGGAGCACTCGGCCGAGTACCAGGCGCAGGCGTGGATCGACCTCGCCCGCAAACTGCACGGTGAGCATCCGCAGCTCATCGACCCCGCCAACGTCAAGAGCATCGTGCTGCACACGAGTCACCACACCCACTATGTGATCGGCTCGGGGGCGAACGATCCGCAGAAGTATGATCCGACGGCGTCGCGCGAGACGCTCGACCACTCGATCCCCTACATCTTCGCGGTGGCCCTGCAGGATGGCGGATGGCATCACGTCGACTCCTACACCCCCGAGCGGGCGGCTCGCAGCGACACGGTGGCGCTCTGGCACAAGATCACCACGGCAGAGGATGCCGAGTGGACCCGCCGATACCACTCCGAAGACCCCGAGGAGAAGGCCTTCGGCGGTCGCGTCGAGATCGAGCTCAGCGACGGCACCACCATCGTCGATGAGATCGCCGTCGCTGACGCGCACCCGCTGGGGGCACGACCCTTCGCTCGCGACAACTACATCGCGAAGTTCCGCATCCTCGCTGAACCCGTGCTCGAAGAAGCCGAGATCGACCGCTTCCTCTCGCTGGTGCAGCGCCTTCCCGAGCTCAGCGCTGCGGAGGTGCGGGAGCTCAACATCGTCGCAAAGCCCGGTGTGATCGACCTCGCAGCAGCCCCGAAGGGTCTGTTCTGATGCTGTACTCCCGCACACCGGCATCCGAGAAGCGTCGCGTCTTTCGCGAACGGCTCGCCTCGGGTGAACTGCTGCGCTTTCCCGGGGCGTTCAACCCGCTGAGCGCCCGGCTCATCGAGCGCAAGGGCTTCGAGGGCGTGTACATCTCGGGCGCGGTGCTGAGTGCCGAGCTGGGCTTGCCCGACATCGGCCTCACGACGCTCAGCGAGGTCGCCGCCAGGGGGCAACAGATCGCCCGGATGACTGAACTGCCTGCCATCATCGATGCCGACACCGGTTTCGGCGAGCCGATGAACGTGGCCAGAACCATCCAGACCCTTGAGGACGCGGGGCTGGTCGGCACGCACATCGAAGACCAGATCAATCCGAAGCGCTGCGGGCACCTCGACGGCAAAGCCGTTGTCGACGAGGACACGGCGATCAAGCGCATCCGCGCTGCCGTCGATGCGCGTCGCGATGAGAACTTTCTCATCATGGCGCGCACCGATATCGCTGCCGTCGACGGTCTCGAGGCGGCGAAAGACCGGGCGCGGGCGCTGGTGGACGCGGGTGCCGACGCGATCTTCCCCGAGGCGATGCGTTCGCTGGAAGAGTTCGCGGCTATCCGCGCTGCCGTCGATGTGCCGATCCTGGCCAACATAACCGAGTTCGGCAAGAGCGAGCTGTTCTCGGTCGATCAGTTGCGCGATGTCGGCGTGAACATCGTGATCTGGCCGGTGTCGCTCTTGCGGATCGCGATGGGCGCAGCGGGTCGAACGCTCGATACGCTGAGAGAAGAGGGGCACCTCACCGGCATGCTGGGTGAGATGCAGCACCGCGCTGATCTCTATGAACTGCTGGATTACGAGAGCTACAACCACTTCGACACCAGCGTCTTCAACTTCACCATCACAAAGGAGTGACCATGACCGACGTCAAGAAGGGTCTGGCGGGAGTCGTCGCCGATGTGACGGCGATCTCGAAAGTGAACCCCGAGACCAACAGCCTGCTGTATCGGGGCTACCCGGTGCAGCAGCTCGCCGCCACGCAGCCTTTCGAGGCGGTGGCGTATCTGCTGTGGCATGGTGAGCTTCCGGATGCCGGGCAGCTTGCAGAGTTGCGCCGCGCCGAGCGCGCTCACCGCGCGCTCACCCCGGAAGTGAGGGCGGTGATCGACCAGCTGCCCAAAGATGTGCATCCGATGGATGAGGTGCGCACGGCCGTCAGCGTCATCGGCGCCGTCGAGACTGCCGGCAACGGCAATGTGCTCGACGCGGTGGGAACCCCCGAGCAGAACCTCGAGCGCAGCCTGCAACTGTTCGCGGCGCTGCCGGCGATTGTGGCCTATGGTCAGCGACGTCGCCGCGGTCTGGATGCCGTGGCATCCCGCGACGACCTCGACTACGCCGCGAACTTTCTCTGGCTGACCTTCGGCGAAGAACCCGAGCCCGTCGTCGTCGATGCCTTCAACCGCTCGATGACGTTGTACGCCGAGCACTCCTTCAACGCCTCGACCTTCACCGCTCGCGTGATCGCGTCGACCCTGAGCGATATGTACTCGGCTGTCGTCGGTGCGATCGGCGCGCTAAAGGGGCCCCTGCACGGCGGCGCGAACGAGGCGGTGCTGCACGTCTTCACCGAGATCGGCGAAGCATCCGCGGTCGAGGCCTGGCTCGATCAGGCGCTCGCCGAGAAGCGCAAGATCATGGGCTTCGGTCATCGCGTCTACAAGCGCGGCGACTCGCGAGTGCCGACGATGAAGGCGGCGCTGGACACGCTGGTTGAGTTCTATGAGCGACCGGATGTTCTGGAGCTCTACGACACCCTCGAGAGCGCTTTCGTCTCGCGAAAGGGCATCTACCCGAACCTCGACTACCCCTCTGGCCCGGCCTACAATCTGATCGGCTTCGATACGCTCACCTTCACGCCGCTCTTTGTCGCATCGCGCATCACGGGGTGGACCGCGCACATCCTTGAGCAGCAGGCGGCGAACGCGCTGATCCGTCCACTCTCGGAGTACAACGGCGTAGCAGAACGGCACATCGAGGGATATGTCCCGGATGCCGCGACGCTCGAAGCCTCGGCCCGCACCGCGGAAGCAGAGTGATGTCCGAGCAGAAGATCGCCATCGTCTCGGGCGCCCGTACCCCGGTGGGCCGATTCGGCGGCGCTTTTAAAGACACGCCCGCGCACGAGTTGGGTGCCCAGGTCACGAGCGAAGCCCTGCGACGCTCGGGTATCGACAAGGATCGCGTGGGCGAGCTCGTCATCGGCACGATCGGGCAGGTGGCATCCGACGCCTATATTTCGCGGCGCATCGCCCTGGCAGCCGGGCTCGATAACAACACCCCCGCGTTCACGGTCAATCGCCTCTGCGGTTCGGGCCTGCAGGCGATCTGGTCGGCGGCGCAGGAGCTGCTCTGGGGCGGTATCGACGTTGCCGTGGCCGGTGGCGCCGAGAACATGACCCGGATGCCGTTCTACGACTTCGACGCGCGCTACAACGATCGCCTCGGGCATCGCACCCTGCTCGACGGCACGATCACGATGCTCACCGACCCCTTCAGCAACAAGCACATGGGGGTCACCGCAGAGAATGTCGCGGAGCGATTCTCGATCAGCCGCGAGCAGCAGGATGCCTTTGCTCTCCAATCCCAGCAGCGCGCGGCCACCGATGCGGCGAAGGCCGCCTTCGCAGAGGAGATCGTTGCCGTGACGACTTCGGGCCGCACGCCCGTGGAGGTCACGAGCGACGAGCATCCCCGCCCCGACACGACGCTGGAGTCTCTGGCGGCGCTGCCCTCTGCCTTCGTGGGCGAGGGCACTGTGACGGCGGGTAACGCTTCGGGTATCAACGACGGCGCGGCGGCGACGGTGCTCATGCGCGAGGCCGACGCACGCGCCGAGAACGTGCCGGTGCTCGCGACCATCGAGGCGGTGACAACGGCAGCCCTTGAGCCCGAGATCATGGGCTACGCGCCGACCTTGGCGCTGAAGAAGCTCTTCGCCCACACCGGGCTCACCCCGGCCGACATCTCCACGGTGGAACTCAACGAGGCATTCGCCTCTCAGGCGCTCGCCGTCATCCGGGATGCCGAACTCGACCCCGCCAAGACCAACCCCTACGGCGGCGCCATCGCTCTTGGTCACCCCGTGGGCGCGACCGGTGCGATCCTCACGGTGCGCGCGGCACTGACCCTGCAGCGCACGGGCGGAGAGTACGGGGTCGTCACGATGTGCATCGGCGGCGGGCAGGCGCTGGCAGCGCTGCTGAAGCGAGGCTGAGACCCCCGTGCACATTTACTAGGACATCCATGTAAAATTTCCCTGTGCCACCGCGGGCACGAAGGGATGCCTTACCATGACCCGTACGATTCCCCACTTCGTCAGTGGATCGCCGCTCACACCCGACTCCGGCAGGTTCTCCGATGTCTTCGATCCCAGCACAGGGGCGGTACAAGCCCGGGTGCCGCTGGCATCCGCCGATGAGGTGCGTCGTGTCATCGATGACGCCGAAGCGGCCCAGCCCGGTTGGGCGGCGACGAACCCGCAGAAGCGTGCGCGTGTGTTCATGCGGTTCCTCGAATTGGCGCACAAGAACATGGATGAGCTTGCCACTCTGCTCAGCAGCGAGCACGGCAAGACCCTCGACGACGCCAAGGGCGACATCCAGCGCGGACTCGAAGTCATCGAGTTCGCCGTCGGGGCACCTCATTTGTTGAAGGGCGAGTACTCCACGAGTGCAGGCGCCGGGATCGACGTCTACTCGATGCGTCAGCCGCTCGGGGTCGTCGCGGGCATCACCCCGTTCAACTTCCCTGCGATGATCCCCCTGTGGAAGGCAGGCCCGGCGCTCGCCTCGGGCAACGCCTTCGTGCTCAAGCCGAGCGAACGCGACCCCTCCGTCCCCGTGCGCCTGGCCGAGCTCTTCCTCGAAGCCGGGCTTCCGGCGGGCGTGTTCAACGTGGTGCACGGTGACAAGGAGGCCGTCGACGCGATCATCGATGATGAGCGCATCCGCGCCATCGGTTTCGTCGGATCGACCCCGATCGCCGAGTACATCTACTCGCAGGCAACCGCACGCGGCAAGCGCGCCCAGTGTTTCGGCGGCGCGAAGAACCATCTCATCGTGATGCCGGATGCCGACCTCGACCAGGTCGCCGATGCCCTGATCGGTGCGGGCTACGGCTCGGCCGGCGAGCGGTGCATGGCGATTTCGGTTGCGGTGCCTGTCGGCAAAGAGACTGCCGACGCCCTCGCGGCGAAACTCAGCGAGCGCGTGAAGGCGCTGCGGGTCGGTCCGGCACTGCAGCCGGGAGTTGATTTCGGTCCTCTCGTCACCAAGGATGCGGTCGACCGCGTCACCGGCTACATTCAGCGCGGCATCGACGAGGGCGCGACGCTGCTCGCCGACGGTCGCGGTCTGCAGGTCAAGGGGCACGCCGGCGGTTTCTACCTCGGCCCGACCCTTTTCGACCACGTCACAAGCGACATGACGATCTATCGCGAAGAGGTCTTCGGCCCCGTGCTCGTGATCGCCCGAGCGGGCGACTACGAAGAGGCTCTGCGCATGGCGAGCGACCACGAGTTCGGCAATGGCGTGAGCATCTTCACGCGCGACGGGGATGCCGCGCGCGACTTCACCGAAAGGGTCAACGTCGGCATGGTCGGGGTGAATGTCCCCATTCCCGTGCCCATCGCATACTTCACCTTCGGCGGGTGGAAACGCTCAGGATTCGGCGATCTCAACCAGCACGGTACCGACGCCTTCCGCTTCTACACCAAGACCAAGACGGTCACGAGCCGTTGGCCCTCGGGCATTCGTGAAGGGGCGAGCTTCGTCATCCCGACGATGCATTGAGCCCTGCCCCATCCGTGTGACACCACGCACGCACCACATCACCGCGATCAAGAGCTGCAGAAGGAGCATCCCTTGACCCTTAACACCACGACCGAGGAACGCGAGGCGATCCTCGACGCTGTCCGTGAGTTCGCCGCGAGCGAGCTCGCCCCCTTCGCACAGGAGCGCGACGAGGGGCACATCTTTCCCCGTGAGAGCCTGCACCGCGCGGGCGCCCTCGGCCTGGGCGGCGTCTGCATCTCGGAGGAGCACGGAGGCACCGGGCTCTCGCGGATCGACGCTGTGGCGATCTTCGAAGCGCTCGCCTACGCAGACCCGGCGGTGGCCGCCTACATCTCGATCCACAACATGGTGGCGGGCATGCTCGACAGCTACGGCTCTGCCGCACAGCGGGAACGGTGGCTTCCGACACTGGTGTCGATGGAGGGCTTCGGCTCTTATTGCCTGACCGAGCCGGGGGCGGGATCGGATGCCGCGGCGATCGCGACCACCGCCGTTCGTGACGGCGATGAGTATGTGCTGACCGGTGTGAAGCAGTTCATCTCGGGCGCGGGCGAGGCCGCGGTCTACGTCGTGATGGCGCGCACGGGCGAGCCGGGCGCACGCGGCATCTCGGCGTTCCTCGTGCCGGGGGATGCCGCCGGGCTCAGCTTCGGCGCGCTGGAGAAGAAGATGGGATGGCACGCGCAGCCCACCCGTCAGGTGCTCTTCGACGAGGTGCGCGTGCCGGCCACAGAACTGCTCGGTGCCGAGGGCGACGGTTTCAAGATCGCCATGTCGGCCCTCAACGGTGGCCGCGTCAACATCGCCGCCTGTTCCCTGGGCGGTGCGCAATGGGCGCTCGACCGCACCGTGCAATACGCACACGAGCGATCCGCCTTCGGGGGGCCGCTGGCCGAGAAGCAGAGCATCGTCTTCCGCATCGCCGACATGGAAATGCAGTTGAGCGCGGGGCGGGCGCTCGTTCGGGAGGCCGCGCAGGCGATGGACGAGAAAGCAGAGGATGCCGCGGTGCGCTGCGCGATCGCCAAGCGCTTCGCCACGGATGCGGGATTCGCCGTCGCGAACGATGCCCTGCAATTGCACGGCGGTTACGGCTATCTTCAGGACTACGGGATCGAGAAGGTCGTGCGCGATCTGCGCGTGCACCAGATTCTGGAGGGAACGAACGAAATCATGCGCCTCATCGTCGGGCGCGCCATCCTTGGGGGGGCATGATGCGGGTAGCTTTTCTCGGACTCGGCCATATGGGCTTGCCCATGGCCAAGAATCTCCTTGTCGCCGGCCACGAGCTGAGCGGTTTCGATGTCGTTCCTGCCGCTGTCAAGGCCGCGTCGGCCGCGGGCATCGCGGTCGCGGCATCGGCGGTGGATGCCGCATCCGGGGCTGATGTGGTCATCACGATGTTCCCCAGTGGCCGTCATGTGCTGGATGCCTACAGCGGAGGGCTGCTGGCCGCGGCATCCCCGGGCACACTCTTCATCGACTCATCGACCATCGCCGTCGATGAGGCGCGCGAGGCACACGCGCTCGCTGTTGCTGCCGGGCACAAGAGCCTGGATGCCCCGGTCTCGGGTGGTGTCGTGGGGGCGGAGAACGCAACCCTGGCTTTCATGGTCGGGGGCTCGGCCGAGGACTTCGCCCTGGCGCTTCCGCTTCTGGAGGCGATGGGGCGGCGGGTCGTGCACTGCGGCGGGCCCGGGCTCGGACAGGCCGCAAAGGTGTGCAACAACATGATCCTCGCGATCTCGCAGATCGCCGTGGGTGAGGCCTTCGTGCTGGGCGAGAGGCTCGGACTCACCCACGAGGCGCTCTTCGATGTCGCGGCGAACGCCTCGGGGCAGTGCTGGGCGCTCACGACGAACTGTCCGGTGCCCGGCCCCGTGCCCACGAGCCCCGCGAACCGCGACTACCAGCCGGGGTTCGCGGGCGCTCTCATGGCCAAAGACCTGGGCCTGGCCCTTCAGGCGATCGAGACCACCGCGACGGATGCCCGCATGGGCCGTCTTGCGCAGGAGATCTACGCGAACTTCGCCGCGGGTGCGGGCGCACACCGCGACTTCTCGGGGATCATCACCGACATCCGCGATTCGCACATCTGAACGCACAGACGCGCTACACGCTAAGAGAGAAGCCGAGGAGTGACCATGGCCGAGTACGAGACGATTTTGGCCACGCAGCGCGGGCGCGTGGGATGGATCACCATCAACCGCCCCGGGGCGCTCAACGCCCTCAACGGTCAGGTGTCGCGCGACATCACGGCGGCCGCACAAGCCTTCGACGCCGACGACGGCGTGGGCGCGATCGTCGTCACCGGTGCGGAGAAGGCCTTTGCCGCGGGCGCCGACATCAAAGAGATGGAGGGGATGACGGCCGCGCAGATGCGTGAGCTCGATCACTTCGGCGCGTGGGATCACTTCGCGGCCGTGCGCACCCCGGTGATCGCGGCGGTGTCAGGTTTCGCCCTCGGCGGGGGATGCGAGCTCGCGATGATGTGCGACATCATCCTCGCCGCCGATAGCGCCAAGTTCGGTCAGCCCGAGGTGAACCTCGGCGTGATTCCCGGCATGGGCGGTACGCAGCGACTCATTCGCGCGGTGGGCTACTACAAGGCCGCCGAACTCGTGCTGAGCGGGCGGATCATCGACGCGGCAGAGGCCGAAAGGATCGGCCTCGTCTCGCGGGTCGTCGCCGCATCCGATCTTCTTGCCGAAGCGGAGAAGCTCGCCGACGCCATCGCGTCGAAGTCACTCCCCTCGATCTACGCGGCCAAGGCGGCGCTGGATGCCGCGATGGAGACGTCTCTTGCGGCTGGCCTTGCGCACGAGAAGCAGGCCTTCGCGGCCCTCTTCGACACCGAGGACCAGAAGGAAGGCATGGCTGCCTTTCGAGAGAAGCGCGCGCCGGAGTTCCGGCACCGCTGAGACCCCATGCGTCACCCGCTCCGGGCTTCGCGCGGAGCGTGCGCTCACGCACGGGGTGGCTGTCAAGACAGGGGTTTCGGCGGTTGCCTGTCGACGAAGTCACCTGCTTCGGTGCGCAGGCGCGTGACGATCATGACGAGCTCTGCGGCATCCTTCGCCGAGAGGCCGGGCCGCGTGAAGACCTGTTCATTGAGCGCACTCGTCGCGCGTTCGACGAGTTCGCGCCCCGCGGCCGTCAGGGTGAGCATCGCCGCGCGGCCATCGTGCGGATGCGGTTCACGCACGATGTATCCATCGCGGATGAGCCGGTCGGCGGTGCTCGTGACGCTGGTGGGATGCACCTGAAGCCTCGCCACAACGCGCGAGATCGGCAGGCTTCCGGCATGGCTGAAAGCCAGCAGGCGCAGCAGTTCGAAGCGCGCGAAGCTCAGGGCGAAGGGCTTGAGCGCGGTATCGACCCGAGCCAGCAGAAGCTGCTGAGCGCGCATCACCGAGGTGACCAGCGACATCCCTTCGGCTGCTTCGGCCCACCCGTGCGCGAGCCATTGCCGCTTCGCCTCGGCGAGCGGGTCAAGGGGTGCGGGATGCGAGCGGGGCACCCTTTCACAGTAGCGGCGTCGCGCTCTTCTCGTGGGTGGGCGGCATCCGACCCGGTTAGGATTGAGGCAGCGTGAGGAGTGTCAATGAAGATCGTTGTGCTGGTCAAAGAGGTGCCCGACACCTACGGGGATCGAAAGCTCAATCTGGAGACCGGGCTCGCAGAACGCGGAGCGAGCGAGAAGGTTCTCGACGAGATCGGTGAGCGCGCGCTCGAGGTGGCACTGTCCTACGCCGACAACAATCCGGGCACGGACATCGTCGTCGTCTCCGCCGGCCCGGAAAGCGCGGCGACAACGATCCGCAAGGCTTTGGCGATGGGCGCGGAGTCCGCTCTGCAGATCGCCGATGAGGGCCTTCTCGGAGCCGATCTGGGGCTTACCGCAGAGGTTCTCGCTGCGGCGCTCAGGCGCGTGGGCTTTGACCTCGTGATCGCGGGCAACCAATCCACTGATGGCGGGGGCGGGATGATCGCGGCGATGGTCGCCGAGTTGCTCGATGTACCTTCTGCGACGAGCCTGGCCACCGTCGAGATCAGTGCCGACTCGGTCGGTGGTACGCGTGTTCTCGATGGCGCGACGATGCAGCTCACCGCCCCTCTTCCGGCGGTGATTTCGATCACCGAGGCTCTGCCTGATGCGCGTTTTCCCAACTTCAAGGGAATCATGGCGGCGAAGAAGAAGCCCTTCGAGACCGTGACCTTGGCAGAGCTCGGCGTGGATCCCGAAGACCACAGCGCCTCGCGCTCGATCAACATCGCGGTGACCGAGAAGCCGCCGCGCGAGGCGGGCGTGAAGATCGTCGACGAGGGGGATGCGGGCGAGAAGCTCGCGGAGTTCCTCATGCAGAACCGGCTGGTGTGAGGGAGAGCGACATGACCGACTTCGCGAACGACTCGATCCTCGTCTTGCTGGATGTCACGCCCACGGGCACGCTGGCCAAGTCCTCGGCGGGCTTGCTGGGTGCTGCCGCCGCCGTGGGCACGCCGGTCGCGCTTCTGGTGACCGAGAACGCAGAGCTCGCCGCAGACGCCGCTGCTCTCGGCGCCACGAAGGTTCTTGTCTCCTCCCCCGACGACGCCTCAGCCCTGACGGTCCCGACAACAGACGCGCTTGTCGCTGCCGCCGCTCTTGTGCAGCCCGACGCGATCCTGGTGTCGAACTCGGTGACGGCTCGGGATGCCGCCGCGCGCTTTGCCGCGCGCACGCGCTCGGGTGTCGCGGTGGATGCCGTCGGCATCTCGCGTGACGAACAGGGCGTCATCGCGCACCACTCCGTCTACGGTGGCGCCTACAGCGTCGATTCCGCGGTCACCTGGGGTGCCGCGGTCATCACCGTACGCGAGGGTGCCATTGACGCACGCGCCGCAGCGCAGCCCGCGGTGGTGGAGAAGCTCGCGGTGGCCCCATCCGGCCGTAAGGCAGCGACGGTGACCTCGGTGGAGACGGTCGTCGTCGAGTCGTCGCGACCCGAGTTGCGCGGCGCGGCCAAGGTCGTCGCGGGCGGCCGGGGGCTCGGCTCAGAAGAGAAGTTCGCACTCGTCGAGCAGCTCGCCGATGTGCTGGGCGCGGCAATCGGCGCATCGCGCGCGGCTGTCGACGCGGGCTACATCGCCCCCTCAGCCCAGGTCGGTCAAACCGGCGTCTCGGTGTCGCCGCAGCTCTACATCGCACTCGGCATCTCGGGTGCCATCCAGCACCGCGCCGGTATGCAGACCGCGAAGACCATCGTCGCGATCAACAAAGACGGAGACGCCCCGATCTTCGACATCGCCGACTTCGGTGTGGTCGGTGACATCTTCCAGGTGGTGCCGCAGCTCATCGCGGCCATCGAGTCGAAGAGGGCCTAGGCGATGACGAGCGAGGGCAGGACGCTACGGCGCGGGCTTCCCCGCACGCCGGGGGGAGAGCCCTGGCCGGCTGTCGGAGCGGTTGCTGCCGGGGCGCCGACGGCGACGCGGCGCGAAGAGCCGAACCCGGTCGTCGCAGCCGTCGCGGAGACTGTTGTCGACGCATCCCCCCTCGTCACGAGTGAAGCGCCCGCGGCAGTGGCGACATCCGCGCCGGTCGCTGTGTCGCCCGGTGACGGCCCCTCGCTGCGGCGCGGGCTTCCGCGTACGCCCGGCGGAGAGTCGTGGCCGCCCGCAGCCACCGCGGCGACGGCGGTCAGGGTGACCGCGCCGAGCGCGGTGCCAGCCATGGTGCGGCATGCCGCACCGCAGCCGTCCACCGCCGTCGAGAAGACCACAGGCCCGAGGCCGCCCCTGCGGCTGGCTCGCACGGTGACAGCCGGGCGTTACGCCTTCACCCGCCCCGCCCCGCCCGAAGCACCGCGCCGGATCGGCCCTTTCACGCGAACCCAGTGGATCGGTGCCGGGCTCATCGGCGGATTCGGCCTGCTCTACGCGGCCATCATGGCCGTGCTCGCCGTGCGCTGGCTGCTCAGCACCGAGCCCCTCGAAGCATTCCTCGAGGTCTTCCCCGGCGAGTATCACCTGCCCGAAGGCGCGCCCATCGGCATCCCGACCTGGCTTGCCTGGCAGCACTTCTTCAACGTCTTCCTGATGCTGCTGATCATCCGCTCGGGCATTCGTGTGCGCACCGACCAGCGCCCCTCGGCGTACTGGATTGGGCGCGGCAAGAGAAGCAAGAAGATCAGCCTCACGCTCTGGTTCCACCAGAGCCTCGACATCCTGTGGCTCGTCAATGGTGTGGCCTTTGTGACGCTGCTCTTCGTCACGGGCCAGTGGATGCGGGTCATCCCCACGAGCTGGGAAGTGTTCCCCAACGCCCTCTCTGCGGGTCTGCAGTATGTGTCGCTGGACTGGCCGACCGAGAACGGCTGGGCGAACTACAACTCCCTGCAGCAACTCGCATACTTCACGACGATCTTCATCGCCGCCCCCCTCGCGGCGATCAGCGGCTTCCGGATGAGCGAGCTGTGGCCACATAAGGCGAAGGGGCTCAGCCGCATCTACCCGGTCGAGTGGGCGCGCGCCGTGCACTTCCCGGTGATGCTCTACTTCGTCGCCTTCATCTTCGTGCACGTCGCGCTGGTGCTCTCGACGGGTGCCCTGCGAAACCTGAACCACATGTTCGCCGCCCAGGGCTCGGTCGATCCGAACGCCTATGCAGAGAACTGGACCGGCTTCTGGATGTTCTTCGCCTCGCTCGTGGTGATCACGGCGGCGTGGGTGGCAGCGCGCCCGGTGGTGCTCGCACCGATCGCGAAGCTCTTCGGAACCGTCAGCGCTCGCTGAACGCCCGGCACCACAAGCTCCCGCGGATCAGCGTACGAAGCGGACTTCGAGAATCTCTTCGCCGAGAAAGGGCTCGTGCTGGCTCGCGCCATCGCGCTCCATGCCGTTGCGTGCGTAGAAGCGGTGCGCGCGGGGGTTGTCTTCGGCCACCCAGAGGTAGACGGACTCCTTCTCGTCGACGGCGGCGTCGAAGAGCTGCTGGCCGAGCCCCGTGCTGTGCCAGGCGCTCAGCAGATAGATGAAGTACAGCTCGCGCTCGGCGGGGGCATCGTCGTCGCGCGCCGGTCCTGAGCCCACGAAACCGACGATCTCGCCGTCGACGAGAGCCGCGCTCATGCGGTATTCCTCGCCCTGGGTCGCCCACTGCGCCCACAGTTCCGCCATTCTTCGCGGCGAGACGTTCTCGAGGGCGGCTTTGCTGATCAGGTGGTCGTAGGTCTCGTGCCAACAACTGGCGTGAACCCTGCCGAGGGCCTCGGCGTCTGCGGCGCGAACCGGACGGACGATGACCTCAGGATGTGCTGCGGCGCTCATGTGGGTGAGCCTACGCGGGCAAGGCCGACAAGTGAAATCGAGCGGATGCCGCAGCACGCCTCCCCGCGCTGCGGCTGGCTGCGGAAGGCGATCAGGCGTGCTCGGTACCGCGGAGGCTCTCGACGTTGATGCCAAGTTCTGCCATTCGCGCGTAGTACTGCTGCCGCGCGTCTTCGGAGCGACCGTGTGCGCCCAGCCGCCGCAGCGCCTCGACGAGTCCTTGATGTCCGACTTCGTCGTAGGGGTCTTCGGCGAGAATCTTTCGGTACACCTCGGCGGCAAGCAGGGGGTCGTCGTCGAGGGCGTCGGCGGCGAGTCGGCGGGCGGCACCCAAGAAGGTCGCGGCGACCTGAAGACGAAAATCGAGCGCCCACGCGGCATCCAGCTCATCGGCGAAGGCCGGGCCTCGGTAGCGCGAGACGAGCCAGTAGAGCACCTCGCGGTCATGCGGATGCTGCCGGAGCGTCGTATCCGCCTCGCCGAGAAGCTCGATCGCGTCGATGGGAAGAGCGTCGGCATTGATCCAGATCGATTCGCCATCACTGCCCACGAAGTGGTTGTTGTGCTCGCGGTGGCCAGGGTCGATGGAGCGCCGCACGGTGGAGAGGGCAACCGAGAGGCGATTGCTGGCATCGGCCGCGTGCTCGTCGGGCCAGAGCAGCCCGATGAGCGTCGATCTTGCGACGGCGGTGCCGCGGCGCGCGATGAGGATCTTCAGCAGATCGCGGGCCTTGCGCGAAGTCCACATCGCGCGCTTGCCATCGACATCGATCACCTCAAAGGTGCCGAGCACACGCACAGCCGGACCGATCAGAGGGAGTGGCCGCTGCACAGCCGGAAGGGTCGAATGCAGTTCTGCTGGAATCAGCTGCGTTGTCTCGCTCGCATGGGCGGTGGCTGCCGCCTCTGCCTCAAGGCTCTGATCGGGCTCTCCGCGCTCGCGCAGAAGCTGCGCGAGGTCGAACTGCACCTGGGCCAGCCACGGCCGCGCACCCACCGCGGAGGTGAGGGCGATCGCGGTGCGAAAGTGGTGCTCTGCCTCTTCCTCGCGACCCAGAAGGCGGGCCAGCAGCCCTAAGGGGCGGGCGACCGAACCGAAGCAGGCGATGCCGAGGCCGATGGGAACGAGTCGCTCGGAGTAGGGCAGCAACTCCATGCGCAGCGCCTCGGCAGCTACCGAGTTGTTCACCAGCGCCGCAGTCTCGGCCAGCACGCAGAGGCACAGAAGCCAGTTGCGATCCCGGGGGATGCCGCTGAAGTCTCCCATCTTCTCCAACGTCGCTGCGGCCAGTTCGCGGCGGCCGCCCAGTGCCCAGAGCCTTGCCAGCACGGCCGACCACACCGGAGCATCCGGTTGCTGTTCCAGAGCGGAGAGGTAGAGCGCCTCTACTTCGACCTCGCGTCCCTGGAGCCAGCGCACGATACCCAACTGCCCGAAGTACACCGACTCGGCATCGGCGTCGTTCTCGGCGCGGGCGAGTTCCATCGCCTCGGCGCACCGGGTCTCGGCGGCTGCGACCCTTCCGTCGAGGATGGCGCGCATCGCTCGGAACCACGCGATGTGGCGTTGGTCACCCCGGTCATCGTCGTTCCCTCGCTGCCGGGCAGCCAGTTCGGCATCCACCGCGGCCATGTCGCCCGCCTCGACGAGTGAACCGATCAGCACGAAGGCGCCGACGGCACCGAGGGCTGCGTCACCGATCTCCTCGGCGATCGAGACGACCCGGCGTGCAATCGCGATCCTTTCATCGAGCGTGTCCGGCCCGAGGTCGGTGACCGCGTAGGCGAGCAGAGCCTCGCCCTGCCGGGCAAGGCCCGCGCCCTCCTGGGCGAGGGCCATGGCGCGTTCGGCAGTGGCCCGGACGGTGAGAGTGTCCTCGGTGCCGAGAGCCGTGTTGCTGAGTGCCGCGCGCGCAAGAAGTCGTGAGTGGGTGTCAACGGGGTGAGATCCTGCGGTGGCGGCGATGACAGCGCGTCGGCCGAGTTCCGCCGTGCGTTCGCCGACGTAGCCGAAGTGCACAGGTGCGGCGAGCACCGCGGTGGCCAGCATCTCGGGCGTGCCCGCTTCACGGGCGAGAGCCCAGGCGCGGTCGGCGGCGGCATCCCTGCGGGCACGGTCGCCGCGTCGACTCATCTCGGCGATCTCGCTGATCTCGCGAGAAAACGCCTCAGCATCCCCGTCGTGTGCGAGTTCTCCCGGCAAACTCATGGTGCTAAAGCTACCGCTGACAGGATCATCACAGTGTCATCGGTGAAATGTTCCTATGGACACACGTGCGTACCCGAAAGGCACCCTGGTCACAATCGTGGCGCTCGGCACGGCCCTCGTGCTGAGCGCATGCACAGGACCGGGGGCGAACAACACCGAGCCTGCTCCCACCGTGACGATCACCGTCGCGCCCCCGGAGCCGGGGCCAGAGCCGACGCCCAGCGGAACGGGCACCGGAGCTCCCTCGCCCTCGCCGGCGCCTACGACCCCGGCGCCCACGACGCCACCACCGACAGCCAGCGCCTCGCCCAGCCCCTCGGTGACAGTGACGCCGACAGAGACGCCGACAGCGACGCCGACAGAGACGGCGACCCCGACTCCGACGGCCACAACGCCCGCGACACCCGTCGTTGCGGTGACCTCGCAGCAATGCATCTCGAGTCGGCTCACCGTGGGACTCACCGCCTCTTATGACAACAGCCACCAGAAAGGCATTCAGAAGGTCGTCGTTGAGCGGCCGAATGAGTACAACGCCTGGATCGCCGCGAATGCGAGCTGGCTCGGCATCTACGCCGGTCAAGGCAACCAGTGGACAGTGCAACCGGCGGGCAGCAAGGCGCAGCGCTTCAAAGATCAGCTGCGCATCACGGTGACGGCGACGGGTGGGGCCACCACGGTGGTTCAGACGACCGTTTCGGCTCCCTGCTGATGTGGCAAGAGGGATGCGGTGGCATCCCTCGAAGCGCAGAAGGGCGCGCTGTGAGAGGCTTCGCGCGCGCTTAACCCTGGCGATGCTCGCGCTGGAGTGTCACAATAGATGCTGGCGTGCTCGAGCCGCCCCTTCCTCGCGTGGCTATCGCGCGGGTTGAAGGGCCGACGGGCCAGTGGACAGCGTCCGCCGCATCTCACAAGGAGCACCATGACAACGCCGGAAACAACCACCGCCCCCCGTCGCACAGCACATCACCGTCGCTATCTGATGTGTCGCCCGGAGTACTTCACGGTTTCGTACACGATCAACCCCTGGATGGAGCCGAAGAACCCGACCGACACTGCCAAGGCGCTGGAGCAGTGGCAGAAGCTCTACGATCTCTATCGCGAACTCGGCCACGAGGTCGAGTTGATCGATCCGCTGCCCGACTACCCCGATATGGTGTTCACCGCCAACGGCGGGTTCTTGATCGACGGCAAGGCATACGGCCCCGAGTTCCGTTTCGTCGAGCGTGCGGGTGAGGCACCCGCCTTCATCCAGTGGTTCAAGGATGCCGGTTACGACGTCGCCGAGCCCGAAGAAGTGAACGAGGGCGAAGGTGACTTCCTGCTGGTCGGTGACACCATTCTCGCCGGTACCGGCTTTCGCTCCACCGGCGACAGCCACCGCGAGGTGGGCGAGGTGTTCGGTCGCGAGGTCGTCTCGCTCACGCTCGTCGATCCGCGTTTCTACCATCTCGACACAGCCATCGCCGTGCTCGATCCGGTCGAAGGCGTCGAAAACGGCGGTCCCGAGAAAGCCAACATCGCCTACCTGCCCGGTGCTTTCGACGAGGCGAGCCGGGCGATCCTCGCCGAACGCTTTCCCGAGGCGATTCTCGTTTCGGATGAAGACGGCGCGGTCTTCGGGCTGAACTCGGCATCCGATGGTTACAACGTCATCATCTCTCCCCGGGCAACGGGCTTCGAGAAGCAGCTTCGCGAACGCGGATACAACCCGATCACGGTTGATCTGTCCGAATTGCTGCTCGGTGGTGGTGGCATCAAGTGCTGCACGCTCGAGCTTCGAGGCCGTCGATGAGCGGGGCCGAACCGCACGTCGCCGAAAACTACCATCCGCTTCCCGTCACGCTCGCCCACGGCGAGGGTGTGTGGGTCACCGATGTCGACGGCAAACGCTACCTGGATCTTCTCGCGGCCTACTCGGCGGTGAACTTCGGTCACCGCAATCCGGAACTCCTCACCGCGATGACCGAGCAGCTCGCTCGTTTGACCTTGACCAGCCGCGCCTTCCGCAACGACCGGCTAGAGCCTTTCGCTCAAGCCCTCGCACGCCTGTGCGGCAAAGAGATGGTTCTGCCGATGAACACCGGCGCCGAAGCCGTCGAAACCGGGATCAAGCTCGCGCGCGTGTGGGCGTACCGGGTCAAAGGAGTCGCTGAGAACGCCGCGCGCATCGTCGTCGCGGGCGGCAACTTCCACGGTCGCACCACGACCATCGTCGGATTCAGCGAAGACCAGGTGGCGCGTCGGGGATTCGGCCCCTTCACGCCGGGCTTCGACATCGTGCCTTTCGGCGATGCGGATGCTATCGCCGCCGCCATCACGGCAGATACCGCCGCCGTGATGGTAGAGCCGATTCAGGGCGAGGCGGGAGTCATCATCCCGCCGGAGGGCTACCTGCGCCGCATCCGTGAGATCTGCGATGAGCGCGGCGTGCTCTTCATCGCCGACGAGATTCAGTCGGGTCTTGCCCGCGTGGGAGAGACTTTCGCCTGTGATCGCGAGGGTGTCGTGCCCGACATCTACCTTCTGGGCAAGGCGCTCGGCGGTGGCTTGCTGCCGGTCTCGGCAGCCGTCGGCAATCGCGATCTGCTGGGTCTCATTCGCCCGGGAGAGCACGGTTCCACCTTCGGGGGCAACCCCCTCGCCGCCGCGGTCGGGCTGCGAGTCGTGCAGATGCTGGAGACGGGGGAGTTCCAAGAGCGTTCGCGCACCGTGGGCGGCCACCTCGCAGAGGGCCTTGCCGCTCTCGTCGGCTCGGGTGTGACCGCCTATCGCGCGGCCGGGCTCTGGGCGGGTGTCGACATCGACCCCGCGATCGGCACCGGTCGTCAGATCGCTGAGCGTCTGATGGCGCGCGGAGTTCTCGTGAAAGACACGCACGGGCAGACGATTCGCATTGCGCCGCCGCTGGTGATCACTTCTTCCGAGATCGACGAGGCACTCGAGCAGCTTCGTCAGGCTCTGGCGGAGTAGTCTTCGGCAGGCGGATGGGCGTGGTGATCGTCGCGCCCTCAAGGGTGCGCTCGACATCCTGATCCCGAATGACCGAGATCGGCAGGGTCTCGTCGACCGTCAAAAGGAATCGCGAGTTCTCGCGACGGTGCACACGACCGGAGCGAATCGTCCAGACGACGCCGATGATGAAGGCGACAAGCGACATGCACCCGCCGAAGAACAGCGCCGCACGCGGGTTGATCGTGTCAACGATCCAGCCGGCGATGGGCGCACCGATGGGAGTCGCGCCCATGATGACTGCCATATAGACAGCCAGCACGCGCCCGCGCAGATCAGGGTCGCTCGTGGTCTGTACATATCCGTTCGCGGTGGTCAGAAGCGTGACGACCGAGAAGCCGACGAAAACGAGTGCCACGGCGAAGGTCTCATAGCTCGGCATCATGGCGGCCACGAGACACGAGACGCCGAATCCGCCAGCGGAAAGGATGAACACCCGCATCTGTGCGCGAGCGCGCCGCGCGGCGATCAAGGCACCGCAGAGTGAACCAAGGCCCAGCACCGAACTCAGAAGTCCGTAGCCGTCGGCAGATCGGCCGAACTCCACAGCCATCGTCGAGGCATAGATGGCGAAGTTCATGCCGAAGGCGCTGATCAGAAACACCATGACGCAGATCGTGACGAGATCCCCGCGCCCGGCGACATAGCGGAAACCTTCTGCAAAACCACCACGACGCGTTCCGGCCACACTCGCATTCAGCAGATGGCGCCTGATGAGCAGCAGCGCGCCGATCATCAGAAGGAAGGTCAGGGCGTTGAGGGCGAAGACCCACCCCGTTCCCACGAGCACGATGAGGATGCCGCCGACCGCAGGGCCGACCAGGCGCGCGAGGTTGAAGGATGCCGAGTTCAACGCGACCGCGTTCGAGGTGTCTTCGCGCGAGACCATGTCAGAGACGAAGGCTTGACGGGATGGCGCGTCGATCGCATTGGTGATGCCGAAGCCCAGAGCGAAAGCGAACATCAGCGGCAGGGTCATCACTCCGGTAAGCAGCAGAACCGCGATGCCGATCGCGAGCAGCATGAGCACGGTCTGCGTCGCCAGAAGGATGTTGCGACGGTCGAAGCGATCGGCGATCCATCCCGAGACACCCACGAGCACCAACGGCGGGCCGAATTGCAGCGCCATCGTGATACCGACGGCGGTCGCGTCGTGGTCGGTGAGCTCGGTCAGAACAACCCAGTCTTGGGCGGTGGCCTGCATCCACCCACCGATGTTCGAGACGAGCGCGCCGACAATCCAGATGCGGTAGTTGACGTTCGAAAAGGAACGGAACGTTGCGCTCATCGGATCAACACCGGTGGGACGGAGCGGGGACGCCGTGACGAATCACACATCTTCGTTCGCTGACATTGGTAAATAGCCTAGTCACACTGTTCATTCCGCAGGGCCGCTAGACATCCCTAGACTCAAGATATGACGCAGACCGCCGAATACAGCGATGCCCATGGCATCACCATCGTCTACGACGTCCACCCGGCAAAGAAGGCGCACGCGGTTGTTCAGCTTCTGCACGGGGTAGGTGAGCACGCCGGCCGCTACGGTGCGGTCATCGCCGCGCTCAACAAGGCCGGATACACGGTCTACGCCGACGACCATCGCGGGCACGGGCGTACCGGCATTCTTCAGCACTCGGGGCCGGAGAAGCTCGGGCGGCTCGGCAAGGGCGGGCTCAACGCCGCGAAGGACGCCGTGTATCAGCTCACCGGCATCATCCGTGCGCAGCACCCGGAACTGCCCCTGATCCTGCTCGGCCACTCCTGGGGCTCTTTTCTCGCGCAGATGCTCATCAACGAGCATCCCGCCGACTACGCTGCGCTCGTACTGAGCGGCTCAGCCTTGCGAACGCCTTTCGACCTCAACGCCGCACCGCTCAACGCGCGCTGGAAGGGGCCGGATGCCACCGGCAACGAGTGGCTCTCACGCGATCCGGCGGTCTGGGCGGCGTTCGCGAACGACCCGCTCACCACGAGCACCCCGCTGCTGCAACTTTTCGGCCCCATCGAGGCGGCAAAGCTGTACGGGCGACCGGCGAAAAACCTCGCTCACGATGTTCCCACGCTGCTGATGGTGGGTCGGGACGACCCCGTGGGCGGCCCGCAGAGCGTGCACAAGCTAGCGGACGCCTATCGCGAGCGCTCGGGCTTCACCGATGTCACCACGCTCGTGTATCCGGATGCCCGGCACGAGATCTTCAACGAGCTGCAACAAGAACAGGTGCGAGCCGATCTGCTCGCATGGCTCGCCGCATGCTTCGCCGCATAGGCTGAGAAGGTGCACGGTGAGTACAAGGTTCCGGGCGGAAAGCTCGTCGTCGTCGACTTCGCGCTGAGCGAGGGCGCGATCAGCGAGTTCCGGCTCGCGGGGGATTTCTTTCTCGAACCCGATTCGGCACTCGAAGACATCAATCGGGCGATCGAGGGTCTCCCCAGCCAGAGCGATGCCGCCACCATCGCCGCGGCCGTGCGCGCGGCACTTCCCGACGGTGCCCAGTTGCTCGGCTTCTCGCCCGAAGCGATCGGCACCGCTGTGCGCCGTGCGATGGTCACCGCTCCCGGTTGGCGTGACTTCGAATGGGAGATCGTGCACGAGAAGGCGCTGCCGCCGCGCCTGCACCTCGCGCTCGACGAGGTGCTCACTCAGCGCGTCGGCGACGGTCGGCGTCGCCCGACCCTGCGCATCTGGGAGTGGGATGAGTCGGCCGTTGTGATCGGTTCTTTTCAGTCCTATCGCAACGAGGTGGACCCGGAGGGCAGTGCGCGCCACGGCTTCGATGTCGTGCGTCGCATCTCGGGCGGCGGGGCGATGATGATGGGCGCGGGACAGATCGTGACCTATTCGCTGTACGCTCCGGCCTCACTCGTGCAGGGGATGACTTTCGCGGACTCCTACGCCTTTCTCGACGATTGGGTGCTGCACGCGCTCCGTTCGATCGGGGTGGATGCCAGCTACCAACCCCTCAACGACATCGCAAGCCCCCTCGGCAAGATCGGTGGCGCCGCCCAGAAGCGCCTTGCGAACGGCGGCGTGCTGCACCACGCCACGCTCGCCTATGACATGGACGGGCAGATGATGACCGAGGTATTGCGGATCGGCCGCGAGAAGCTCAGCGACAAGGGCACGACATCGGCTGCGAAACGGGTCGACCCCCTGCGCAGCCAAACGGGGCTCAGCCGCGCAGAGATCATCGAGCGCTTCATTGCCACCTTCCGCTCGTTGACCGGGGCGGTGCCGGGTGCGGTCACCGAGGAGGAGTACGCCGAGGCCGAGGCGCTCGTGGCGAGCAAATTCGCGACCGAGCAGTGGCTGCACCGCGTGCCCTGACGCCACTATGCCCGTGGCGAACACGGGCATCCCGCCCCTGACCGCTCGTTACGCTCGATATACAGCGCCATCGCGCCCAAGGAGGGACCATGTTCGAGAGATTCACCGATCGTGCACGTCGGGTCGTTGTGCTCGCCCAAGAAGAGGCGAAGATGCTCAACCACAACTACATCGGCACCGAGC
>CAZHIU010000025.1:279-25806 GCA_964532555.1 uncultured Microbacterium sp. | reverse complement strand
CGCAGCCGCTGCGCAAGCGCATCGCCGACATCACCGAGGTGCTCGCCCGCGAGGGTGCCGACACCGAGGCGCTGCTGTCGAAGAAGGGCAAGAGCGGCAAGGGCAAGAGTCCGACCCCGAATCTGCGACGGCACGGCCTTGCCGCCGAGGGTGCGGAACAACTGGAGGCGACGATTGCCGATCTGTCGACGCAGATGCTCGCCGCGGCGGGCGAGCTGAAGTTCGAACTGGCCGCACGTCTGCGCGACGAGGTGCAGGATCTCAAGAAAGAGCTGCGCGCCATGGAGCGCGCGGGGCACGCCTAGACCGAGGAGGCCTTATGGAGCAGCGACTCACGCTTGTCACACTAGGCGTCGCTGAGCTCGCGCGCGCGATCGACTTCTACACCGCGCTCGGCTGGAGGCCGCATCCGGGCTCTGTGGCGGGCGAGGTCGCCTTCTATCAACTGCATGGCATGGTGCTCGCGCTCTGGTCGCGCGCCTTGCTCGCAGAAGACTCCGGCGTTGTGGATGCCGGTGGTTGGGGCGGCGTGACGCTCGCTCACAACGTGCGCTCGCCCGCCGATGTCGACGCGGTGCTCGCCGAGGCCGAGGGTGCGGGTGCGCGCATCGCGCGGGCCGCTGCGCCGACGCCCTGGGGCGGATACTCCGGGGTGTTCATCGACCCGGAGGGGCATCCGTGGGAGGTGGCGTGGAACCCCGCGCGGCCTCTCGATGCCTCGGGTAACGTGACGATCGGCTGAGCGGCATCCCCTCTCGCCGAGGGCGGAGCCGTCGGCCGGTGTCGGAGGCCCCTCCTAGACTTGACGGGTGCCTATTGTCCCCGTGCCCGCATCCGGCAAGCTCAGCGTTCGCGGTGCTCGCGTTCACAATCTGAAGAACGTCGATCTCGACATCCCGCGCGATTCGCTCGTGGTGTTCACCGGGCTCTCAGGTTCGGGCAAGTCGAGCCTCGCTTTCGACACGATCTTCGCCGAGGGGCAGCGGCGCTATGTCGAGTCGCTGAGCGCCTATGCCCGCCAATTTCTCGGCCAGGTCGACCGGCCCGATGTGGACTTCATCGAGGGGTTGAGCCCCGCCGTCTCCATCGACCAGAAGTCGACGAACCGCAACCCGCGCTCGACCGTGGGCACGATCACCGAGATATACGACTACATGCGGCTGCTGTGGGCGCGCATCGGCGTGCCGCACTGCCCCGAGTGCGGTGAAAAGATTCAGCGGCAGACCGTGCAGCAGATCGCCGATCAGCTCATGAATCTGCCCACCGGCACGCGCTATCAGATCGTCGCGCCGGTCGTCTCGCAGAAGAAGGGCGAGTTCGTCGATCTCTTCCGTGAACTAGGTGCCAAGGGCTACTCGCGCGCCATTGTCGATGGCGATCTGATTCAGTTGGCCGAGCCGCCGACGCTGAAGAAGAGCTACAAGCACGACATCGCTGTTGTGGTAGACCGGCTCGTCGCCGCCGACGACACGCTCGGGCGCATCACCGACTCGGTCGAGACAGCCTTGGGCCTTGCCGGTGGCATCGTGCAGGTGAACTTCGTCGATGAGCAGCCGGATGCGGCGTGGCAGTCGTTCTCTGAGAAGCTGTCGTGCCCGAACGGGCATCCCATCGCGCTCACCGAGATCGAACCGCGCACCTTCTCTTTCAACGCGCCCTTTGGTGCCTGCCCCCACTGTTCTGGTCTCGGCACGCGGATGTCGGTCGATGTCGAACTCATGCTCGGCGATCAGGAGCTCTCGATCCGCGAAGGGGTGATCGTGCCCTGGACCACGCAGGGCAAGGGGCTCTTTCAATACTACGAGCGACTGCTCGAAGGGCTCGCTGACGACCTCGGCTTCTCGCTCGACACGCCGTGGCGAGAGCTGTCTGAAGAGGTGCGTGAAGCGGTTCTGCGCGGTGAGAACTACAAGGTCACCGTCAAATGGAAGAACCGCTACGGGCGAGAGATGCGCTACGCATCCGGCTTCGAAGGCGTCGTGCCCTATATCGAACGACAGTTTCTGCAGGCCGACTCCGACACCCAGCGCCAGCGCTGGTCGGAGTATCTGCGCGAGGTGCCGTGCCCGGTCTGCGAGGGCAATCGGCTCAAGCCCGAGGTGCTTGCTGTGCGCGTGCACGGGCACTCGATCGCCGCGGTCTCGCAGTTGAGCCTCTCGGATGCCCGCGAGTTCATGCACACGCTCGTGCTCACCGAGCGCGAGGCGATGATCGCGGCACAGGTGCTGCGCGAGATCACGCTGCGGCTCGACTTCCTTCTTCGTGTGGGCCTTTCCTACCTCAACCTCAGCCGCGCGGCGGCGTCGCTGTCGGGCGGCGAGGCGCAACGCATCCGTTTGGCGACTCAGATCGGTTCGGGGCTCACCGGGGTGCTCTACGTGCTCGATGAGCCCTCGATCGGCCTGCACCAGCGTGACAACAGGCGTCTCATCGAGACTCTGCTGACCCTTCGCGACCTCGGGAACACGCTCATCGTGGTCGAGCACGACGAAGAGACCATTCACGCCTCCGACTGGGTGGTCGATATCGGGCCGCGCGCCGGCATCGGCGGGGGAGAGGTCGTGCACTCGGGGCCTTTCGCCGCGTTGCTCGAAGAGAAGCGCTCGCTCACGGGCGACTATCTGGCCGGGCGTCGCGAGATCGCCATCCCGGCACAGCGCCGCCCCATCGATGACAGCCGGATGCTGCAGGTCTCGGGCGCGAGAGAGAACAATCTCAAAGAGGTCGATGCGGCCTTCCCCCTCGGCGTGCTCACCGCCGTCACCGGGGTCAGCGGCTCGGGCAAGTCTTCGCTGGTCAACGACATCCTCTATCGCGTGCTGGCCGCTCGGCTCAACGGTGCCCGCACCGTGCCGGGCAAGCACACCCGTGTCACCGGGCTCGACAACCTCGACAAAGTCGTGCACGTCGACCAGGCACCGATCGGGCGCACGCCCCGCTCGAATCCGGCCACCTACACGGGGGTCTTCGACCGCATCCGAACGCTCTTCAGCGAAACCCCCGAGGCGAAGGTGCGTGGCTATCAGCCCGGTCGCTTCTCCTTCAACGTCAAGGGCGGCCGCTGCGAGGCATGCTCGGGCGACGGCACCATCAAGATCGAGATGAACTTCCTTCCGGATGTCTACGTCGATTGCGAGGTATGCCACGGAAAGCGCTACAACCGCGACACCCTTTCGGTGCACTACAAGGGCAAGAACATCGCCGAGGTGCTCGAGATGCCGATCGACGAGGCGGCGGAGTTCTTCGAGGCGATCCCCGCCATCCACCGCTATATGCAGACCCTGGTCGATGTCGGCCTCGGCTATGTGCGGTTGGGGCAATCGGCCACGACACTGTCGGGCGGCGAGGCGCAGCGCGTGAAGCTCGCCACCGAGTTGCAGCGGCGCAGCAACGGGCGCAGCGTCTATGTGCTCGATGAGCCCACCACCGGTCTGCACTTCGAGGATGTGCGAAAGCTGCTCGAGGTGCTCGGCGGTCTTGTCGACAAGGGCAACACGGTGATCGTGATCGAGCACAACCTCGATGTGATCAAGTCGGCGGATTGGGTCATCGATCTCGGCCCTGAGGGAGGCTCGGGCGGCGGCGAGATCATCGCCACCGGAACACCGGAGCAACTCGCGGCGATCCCGACAAGCCACACCGGTGTCTTTCTCGCCGAGGTGCTCGCCGCCGGGGCGCATGCGGGCACAGCGAAGCCGAAGTCTCAGGCGCGCAAGGCGAGCTGATGCCCGCGCAGTTGGCGTACAAGCCACGCCCCGGTGAGATTCCCCTCAACCCCGGGGTCTATCGTTTTCGCGATGAGCACGGGCGCGTGCTCTATGTGGGCAAGGCGAAGAGCCTGCGTCAGCGCCTGTCCAACTACTTTGCCCCCCTGCACAGCCTGCACGAGCGCACGCGAAAGATGGTGACGACGGCGACATCGGTGGAATGGACCGTCGTCGACAGCGACGTCGATGCCTTGCAACTGGAATACATGTGGATCAAAGAGTTCGATCCGCCCTTCAACGTGCGCTATCGGGATGACAAGTCCTATCCCTTTCTCGTCGTGACGCTCGCCGACGAAGCGCCTCGTGTGCTCGTCTCGCGCAACCGCAAGATCCGTGGCGCGCGCTACTTCGGTCCCTACCCCAAAGTGTGGGCGATCCACGACACCATCGACGAGATGATCAAGGTCTTTCCGATACGCACCTGCAATGACGCGAGTTATCGACGCGCCATGCAGAGCGGGCGCCCCTGTTTTCCCGGTCAGATCGGAAAGTGCGGAGGGCCGTGTTCCATGACCGTGACGGTGCAGGAGCATCGGGCGATCGTCGAAGACTTCGTCGCCTTTCTCGAAGGCTCTGACGAGCGATTCACGCGCGAGCTCACCGCGCAGATGAACGAGGCATCCGCGGCGATGGACTACGAGGCCGCCGCGAGATATCGCGACCGCTTGGCCTCGATCGATGCCGTGCTCAGCAAGAGCGCCCTCGTGCTGCCTAACAACGAAGACGCCGATCTTTTCGGCATCGCCGAGGATGAGCTCTCTGCGGCAGTGCAGCAATTCATCATTCGTGGAGGGCGGGTGCGCGGGGTGCGCGCCTCGACCATCGAGAAAGAGATCGATTTGAGCACGGCAGAGCTCGTCGATCAGATTCTTCAGCACGCCTATGGCGCGGCAAGCGGTGCGCATGTGCCACGTCGTGTCATTGTTCCGACTCTGCCCGAGGCGGCGGCAGAGCTCGAGCCGTGGCTCGGCGAAAGACGCGGCGGCAAGGTGGAGGTCGTCGTCGCCCAGCGCGGGCAAAAGGCCGAGATCATGCGCACGGCACGCCTCAACGCCCAGCAGGCGCTGCTGCGCCACAAGACTCGACGTTCGAGCGACTACCTGGCGCGCGCACGGGCGCTCACCGACTTGCAAGAGGCTCTGGGCATGGATGAGGCACCGCTGCGCATCGAGTGCTTCGACATTTCGCACCTCGGCGGCACAAACGTGGTCGCTTCGATGGTGGTCTTCGAAGACGGTCTTGCGCGCAAGGATCAGTATCGAAGTTTCACGATCGCCGAGACGAGGGATGACACCGACTCGATGTATCAGGTGCTGACACGGCGGCTGCGACATCTCGATGGGCCTTCGCCCGCCGCGCCGGTTGAAACGCCCGATGGCGCGGAGGAGGTCGTCGTCACCGAGCGTCGCAAACCCCGGTTCGCCTACCCGCCACAGCTTCTGCTGGTTGACGGAGGCCGCCCCCAGGTTGAGGCTGCCGCGCGCGCGCTGCGTGATGCCGGTCACAGCGAGATCGCGCTCTGCGGCATCGCCAAGCGCTTGGAGGAGATCTGGCTGCCCGGCGAAGAGTACCCCGTCATCCTGCCGCGCACGAGTGAGGCGCTCTACCTCTTGCAGCGACTGCGCGACGAGGCGCACCGCTTCGCGATCACGCACCAGCGGCGCACGCGCAAGAAAGACATCGCTTCTGTGCTCGCCGACGTTCCCGGTCTCGGGCCGTCGCGGATCAAGGCGCTGCTTCGTCATTTCGGATCGGTGACAGCGCTACGCGCGGCATCCGCCGAGGAGATACAGGCCGTTCCCGGCGTCGGCGCGGCGCTCGCCGAACTCGTGCGTGCGCATCTCGCGGATCGCTAGGCTAGGTGCAAGCGAGGAGGACAGACAGATGCCCACCCAGGAGACCGCAGAGTTCCTGATCGTTACGGGGATGTCTGGGGCGGGCCGTTCGACCGTGGCGAATGCCCTCGAAGACCTCGACTGGTATGTCGTCGACAATCTGCCGGTGCGGATGCTGCGGCCACTGCTCGATCTGACAGGCCTGGGCGGCTCGAACCTTCCCAAGGTCGCCGTCGTCGTCGATGTGCGCGGACGCGAGATCTTCGATGACTTTCCGGGCATCGCTCGCGCCTTGCGCGAGCACGGCTCGGTGCGGGTGCTCTTTCTCGACGCCACCGACGAGGCCCTGGTGCGTCGTTTCGAGTCGGTGCGGCGGCCACACCCCTTGCAGGGCGAGGGCACGCTCATCGACGGCATCCGGCTCGAAAGGCAGCGGGTCGCACCGGTGCGCGAGGCGGCCGACATCGTCGTCGACACCTCGGATTTCAACGTGCATCAGCTTGCGACGGCTGTGACCGATCTGTTCTCCGAAGAGGGCGAGGCCCGGCATCGGCTGACGCTGATGAGCTTTGGGTTCAAGTACGGTGCGCCGACGGATGCCGACTTTGTGAGCGATATGCGCTTCTTGCCCAATCCTTTCTGGATCGAAGAGATGCGCGCACGCAACGGGCAAGACGAATCCGTGCGCGACTACGTGCTTTCTCAACCGGGCGCGAAGGAGTTCCTCGACGCCTTCGAGGCAACGCTCGTTCCTGTTCTTGAGGGCTATCGTCGCGAGAACAAGACGCACTCCACCGTCGCGATCGGGTGCACCGGCGGAAAGCATCGTTCCGTCGTGATGGTGGAGGAGTTGGCCGTGCGACTCGCCGCCATCGACGGTGTGGCCGTGCGGGTGCGTCATCGCGATCTTGGCCGCGAGTAGAGCGCGACGGGCGGGTAGGCTTGGTTTCCTCTCATCCGTGCTCTGACTAGGGAGTTCTGTGACACTGACCACCGACGTCAAGGCGGAACTCGTTCGGGTTTCGGCCGCTGCGCCGACCGTGCGTGTGGCTGAACTCACCGCAATTCTGCGGTTCGCCGGCGGTTTGCACTGGATCGCAGGACGGGTCGCCGTCGAGGCGGAGCTCGACGCCGAGGTGCTCGTCAAGAGGGTCGTGCGAGATCTGGTCGAGTTGTACGGTGTTCGTCCCGACGTCGCCCACACCCACCCGGGAGCGGGTCAAGAAGGAGCGCGCTACGCGGTGCGGGTGATCGCCGAGGGCGAGACGCTCGCCCGGCAGACGGGGCTGCTCGATCAGCGCCGTCGCCCGGTGCGAGGCCTGCCGAACCGCCTCACCACGGGTTCGCGCGAGGAACTCGCGGGGCTCTGGCGGGGTGCTTTTCTGGCCGGGGGAGTCTTGGGCGAGCCGGGCCGCTCCGCGGTGCTCGAAGTGGTGTGCCCGACACCCGAGGCGGCGATGGCACTCGTCGGCGCCGCTCACCGCCTGAGTGTGGCCGCTAAGGCGCGCGAAGTGCGCGGCACGCCCCGGGTTGTCGTTCGGGATGCCGAGGCGATCCGTTCGCTTCTGGCCCATATGGGCGCGAGCAAGAGCGCGGCAGAGTGGGAAGAGCTGCGCCAGCGCCGCGAGGTGCGCGCCGGTGTGAACCGTCTCGTGAACTTCGACGACGCGAATCTGCGCCGCTCGGCGCAGGCCGCGGTGGCGGCGTGCGCGCGGGTGGAGCGCGCCCTGGAGATTCTGGGCGACGACATCCCCGATCATCTGCGCACCGCCGGCGAGTTGCGCCTCGCGCATCGGGATGCCAGCCTCGACGAGCTCGGGCATCACGCCGATCCGCCGCTCACGAAGGATGCCGTCGCCGGTCGCATCCGGCGCCTGCTGGCGATGGCCGACAAGCGCGCCCAGCAAGAGGGCATCGCCGACACCGAGTCGGCGGTTCCCATCGAAATCGAGGACTAGCGCCGCTCCCCGGGGAATCCACCCCCAAGCCGCGGTGTTGACCTCGGTAGAATGAGAAGAGTTCGCGTCGCGGGATGCGACCCGAACGCTGGGTAGGCGCTCCGGCGCGGATTGGATGACAGACATGGCCAGCTATACACTTCCCGAACTCGGCTACGACTACGGGGCTCTCGCGCCACACATCAGCGCCACCATCATGGAGTTGCATCACAGCAAGCACCACCAGGCCTACGTCAACGGCGCGAACACCGCGCTTGAGCAGCTTGCTGAAGCTCGCGCGAAGAGCGACTTTGCCAACGTGAACAAACTCGAGAAAGACCTCGCCTTCAATCTCGGCGGTCACACCAACCACTCGATCTTCTGGACGAACCTCTCGCCCGAAGGCGGAGACAAGCCCACGGGTGAGCTGGCCGCCGCGATCGATGACCATTTCGGCTCCTTCGACGCTTTCCGCGCCCACTTCACCGCCGCGGCCATGGGCGTGCAGGGCTCGGGCTGGGCGGGTCTTTTCTGGGACTCGATCGGCGAGAACCTGATCATTCAGCAGTTCTTCGACCAGCAATCGCAGTTCGCGGCCGGCACCGTGCCGCTGCTGCTGCTGGATGTCTGGGAGCACGCCTACTACCTCGACTACAAGAACGTGCGCGCCGACTACGTCACGGCGTTCTGGAACATCGCGAATTGGGGCAATGTACAGACGCGCTTCACCACCGCCAGGGAGAAGACGGCGGGCCTGCTGATAGCCTCGTGACAGCAGAGGGGCGTCTCGGCGACACATCGTCGGGGCGCTCGCTGCTTTGATCCCCATCGCCGAATATCGCGCACTCGCGCACAAGCAGTCAGGAGACTCAGATGGCTGTCACGGTCGCTGTCAACGGATTCGGGCGCATCGGGCGCAACTTTCTCCGCGCCGCCCTCGCGAAAGACTCTGCGCTCGACATCGTCGCGGTCAACGACCTCACCGACAACAAGACGCTGGCGCACCTGTTGACCTTCGACTCGATCCTGGGTCGTTTGGATGCCGAGGTCAGCCACGACGAGAACAGCATCACCGTCGGTGGTCACCGCATCAGGAGCTTCTCCGATCAAGACCCCGCGAATCTGCCCTGGGCTGAGCTCGGCGTTGACATCGTCATCGAATCGACCGGACGCTTCACAGATGCCGAGGGCGCGGGCAAGCACATCGAGGCCGGGGCGAAGAAGGTGCTGATCTCGGCGCCGGCATCCGGTGCTGATGCGACCTTCGTCATGGGTGTCAACGAGAACAGCTACGACCCGGCGGCGCACAACATCATCTCCAACGCCTCGTGCACGACGAACTGTCTCGCGCCCTTGGCGAAGGTCTTCCACGACGCCTTCGGGATCGAATCGGGTCTTATGACCACCGTGCACGCCTACACCGCCGATCAGAACCTGCAGGATGGCCCGCACCGCGATCTGCGCCGTGCACGGGCGGCAGGCATCAACATCGTGCCCACGAGCACGGGTGCGGCCAAAGCCATCGGCCTGGTCATCCCCGAACTCCAGGGCAAGCTCGACGGCTTCGCGCTTCGCGTGCCGGTGCCGACCGGGTCGATCACCGACCTCACCGTGTTCGCCTCGCGCACGGTCACGGTCGACGAGGTGAAGGCGGCGTATCGAGTGGCCGCTGAGGGGCCGCTCGCCGGCATCCTGAAGTACAGCGAGGACGAACTGGTCTCCAGCGATATCGTGACCGACCCCTACTCCGCGATCTTCGATGCCGGGCTTCTGCGAGTCCTGGGCACACAGGTCAAGCTCTCTGCTTGGTACGACAACGAGTGGGGCTACTCGAACCGTCTGGTCGAGCTGGCGGAGTATGTCGCCGCGCGGTTCTGAGATGCCATCATGACCCTGCGCACTCTTGACTCTTTCGGATCCCTCGCTGGGCGGCGGGTGATCGTCCGCTGTGATCTCAACGTTCCCCTGAACGACGGCGAGATCACCGACGACGGTCGCATTCGCGCCTCTCTGCCCACGCTCAACACCCTGCTCGAGCAGGGTGCGCGGGTGATTGTCTGCTCGCATCTGGGTCGCCCTGACGGGTCGCCCGATCCGCGATACAGCCTGGAGCCGGTCGCGCGTCGCCTCGGAGAGTTGCTTGACGCACCCGTGCGTTTTGCCCCCGACGAGGAGCAGGCACAGGCCGCGATCTCCGAAGCCGCCGAGGGCAGCGTGGTCGTTCTGGAGAATCTGCGCTTCACCGCCGGGGAGACATCGAAGATCGACAGCGAGCGGCGTGCTTTCGCGGAGCGACTCGCCGCACTCGGCAACGCCTTTGTCTCGGATGGCTTCGGGGTGGTGCACCGCCGGCAGGCGAGCGTCTACGAGCTCGCGCAGCTTCTGCCCTCGGCGGCGGGTCTGCTGATCGCCGAAGAGCTGACCGTGCTCGACCGCCTCACCGAGAACCCCGAGCGGCCCTACACGGTTGTGCTCGGCGGTTCGAAGGTCAGCGACAAACTCGGAGTGATTTCGCACCTACTGCCGCGCGTCGACCGTCTGCTCATCGGCGGGGGGATGCTTTTCACCTTCCTCGCCGCGCAGGGGCACAAGGTCGCATCCAGCCTTCTGGAGAGCGAGCAGCTCGACACCGTGCTCGAGTACATGGCTGAGGCCGAGCGGCGGGGCGTGGAGATCGTGTTGCCGCGGGATGTCGTGGTGGCGGCATCCTTCGCCGCGGACGCTGCCCATGAGATCGTCGCCGCCGACGCCATCGAGAGCACGGCCTTCGGCGCGAAAGGCGTCGGTCTGGACATCGGACCGGAGACCGCGACCCTCTTCGCCGAGATGATCGCCTCGTCACGAACCGTCTTCTGGAACGGCCCGATGGGGGTCTTTGAGTTCCCGGCGTTCGCGGCCGGCACGAAGGCGGTGGCAGAGGCTCTCACGAGAGTCGAGGGACTGTCGGTGGTCGGCGGCGGTGACTCGGCGGCCGCCGTGCGGATACTCGGTTTCCGCGACGATCAGTTCGGACACATCTCGACGGGCGGCGGCGCGAGCCTGGAGTTTCTCGAAGGAAAGTCTCTTCCCGGTTTGGAGGTACTCGGATGGCAGATGTGACCCCTCGCCCGCGCAGGGCACTCATCGCGGGCAACTGGAAGATGAACCTCGACCATCTGCAGACCGTCGCCTTCGTGCAGAAACTGCATTGGACGCTGAAGGATGCCAAACACGCGAGCGATTCGGTCGAGGTTGCCGTGTTCCCACCCTTCACCGATCTGCGCAGCGTGCAGACGCTCATCGACGGCGATCGCATCCCCTTCGCCTTCGGCGCGCAAGACCTGTCGATGCACGATGCCGGTGCGTACACGGGCGAGATATCCGGGGCCTTTCTGGCAAAGCTCAAGGCCCGTTACGTCATCGTCGGCCACTCCGAGCGACGCGCCCTGCACGCCGAGACGGACGAGGTCGTCGCCGCGAAGGTGCAGGCGGCGCTGCGTCATGGCCTCGTGCCGGTGATCTGCGTGGGGGAGACCGCCGAAGACTTGGAGGCCCACGGTGCCAGCGCCGTGCCGGCCACTCAACTCGAGAAGGCTCTGGCCGGGGTCGCGGCATCCGCCGAGATCGTCGTCGCCTACGAGCCGGTGTGGGCGATCGGCTCGGGGCAGGCTGCGACCGCCGAGCAGGCGCAAGAGGTGTGCGCGGTGCTGCGTCGCGTGATCGCCACCGCACTCGATGAGGATGCCGCGGCGCGCACCCGTATCCTCTATGGCGGCTCGGTGAAGGCGGCCAATATCGCCGGCTTCATGCGAGAGCCTGATATCGACGGTGCACTCGTGGGCGGAGCGAGCATCCTGGTCGACGAGTTCGCCTCGATCGTGCGCTTCGAGAAGCACATCGGCGTGTGATCCCGCAGGGCCATCGGCTCCGAGACCCTATAATTGGTACTTACGCGCACTCGCGTGCCAGCGAAAGGCTTCTTCTTCGTGGAAATTATTGAGTTCGTCCTGCAGGTCATGCTGGGCGTCACGAGCATCCTGCTGACCCTTCTGATCCTTCTGCACAAGGGTCGCGGAGGCGGACTTTCGGATATGTTCGGCGGCGGCATGAACGCGGCTGTCGGTTCCTCGGGTCTTGCGGAGCGCAATCTCAACCGGTTCACGATCGTGCTGGCGCTGTTGTGGTTCCTTTCGATCGTGGCGCTCGGCCTCATCACGAAGTTCCAGGTCATCTAAGTGTCAGCGGGCGGACACGCTATTCGTGGCACGCGCGTCGGGTCGGGCCCGATGGGCGAGCAGGATCACGGTTTTCACGCCGAGCGCATCTCGGTGTCGTACTGGGATGCCCTCGGCAACGAAACGGTGCGCTACTTCGCCGCGGGGCTACCTGAGGAAGAGATCCCTGACACGATCGACCATCCGAACTCCGGGCTTCCCGCCGGTCGCGACAGGAACAACCCGCCTGAGCTCTCGCGCACAGAGCCCTACAAAACGCACCTGGCGTATGTGAAAGAGCGGCGCACCGACGAAGAAGCGCAACAGCTTCTCGAGGATGCCCTGCAGCAGCGCCGGGCACGTCGCGGCGAAATATAAGTCGGCTCAGCGACAGCTCGCGGCCTTGTCGATGAGGGATTTCGGCGGCTGACCGTAGAGGGCGACGCCATTGCCATCGGCGGTGTGCCCGTGGCTGAGTGCCCAGGCGGTCGCCCACTGCTCGTTGGCATCCCGATCCTGCCAGTCGAACATCTCATAGCACTTGGCGGAGATCGTGTGCCCGACTTCGTGGGCGACGAGCGCACGCATGACGGCGGAAGGCCACCGCTCGGCGACCGAGTTCGACAGCGTGATCGTCGAGTAGCCGCCGTGCGCGGCGTTCCATGTCGCTGTTCCGCCAGCGCTGCCGTCGGCGCCGCGCCCGTTCACGATCCGCCGCCATTCAAAGTCGATGAGCACGCCACCGGCTATGGCGCGTGCCCACGCTTCGACTTCGAGACGCCTCGTGAACAGTGGTCCTCGTTTGCCCGCCAAGACCGTCTCGTGCGAAGCAACGACCTCCCGCGCCGCCTCGTCGAGCGCGAGGTAGGCACTCGCGAGGGCGTCGCTGCCTCCGCCATCCGCAAGTTCGGCCAGATGTTCGCGCGCCGAACGCAGCTCGATGACGTGGCTGTTCAACGCTGAGAGATGTTGTTCCTCAAAAGGGTCAACGGCTTCGAGGGTGACGGGGATGAAACTCTGGGTGAGTGCGTCATAGGCACGGGTGCCGTTGCGTACAACCTCGTCGGCAGCGTCATGCACGGCGACAGCACGCGCGCGCAGGCTCTGGGTCGCCTCGTCGAGAGCGCTGGCGCCCGAAAGAAGCTCCCACGGCAGTGACGGCTTCGGTGGCAGTGCGGGCACCGGCTCTGTCGCCAGGCCTCGCAGCCCGGCGACCGTGGTCGTCGCATCGCTGAGCACGCCTTCGAGCGTGGTGTGGGCGACAGTGGGGGTGAGAAGTCCCGAATCTGCCGCAAGCATGCCGCTCGTAGCGGCCGCCAGCGAGTCGAACTCGGCAAGCTGCGCCGAGAGGCGGTCTTGAGAGGTTCGCGTCTCGGCGACGGCGTCGGTGAAGGTCTCGGCGACGGCGTCATAGTGCACGGTGGCCCAGAGGTATCCGCCCGCGCCGAGTGAGGCCACGAGGATCCCTAGCAGCAGCGTCTTCCACAGACGGCTTCGCGGGGCTCGTGACGGGGCAGGCGGTGTGGCATCCGGCAGCACGATCACCGTCTCTTGCGGGAATGCCGACAGGTCACTGCGCGGCGGAGGAGTCGTGTCAGTCACGAAACCTCCCGCGGCGAATACGTGGACGGTGAGGGGATGACGGGAATCGAACCCGCACCATCAGTTTGGAAGACTGAGGCTCTACCATTGAGCTACATCCCCGGTCGAGGAACGGTTCGATTCTAGCGGACAGAACCCCGCTGTCCCTTCGGGTAGACTTTGAGCGGCCGTTCCCGTATTCGCGGGTTCTCCGGGGCGTAGCTCAGCTTGGTAGAGCGCCCGCTTTGGGAGCGGGAAGTCGCAGGTTCGAATCCTGTCGCCCCGACGTAGTGAGAAGCCCGACCCTTCGGGTCGGTCGTCTCACTGCTCGATGCGTCAGGCAGGGCCCCGAGCGTCAGAGGCTCCACGCGTCGCGTATGCGACGTGTGGAGGGACGCCGCGGGACTCGCCCCGACGTAGTGAGAAGCCCGACTCCATACATCACAGACCTCGAAGCCGCGCGCTCGCGCGGAGACCACAAGGAGAACACAGCAGATGGCAAGCAGCACCGTCGAGAAGCTGAACCCGACGCGGGTGAAGATAAGCATCACGGTCACCTCCGAGGAACTGAAGCCGAGCATCGCGCACGCCTATGAGCACATCGCGGAAGATGTCCAGATTCCCGGCTTCCGCAAGGGCAAGGTGCCGGCGCCGATCATCGACCAGCGACTGGGTCGCGGGATGGTCATCGAGCACGCTGTCAACGAGGGGCTCGACCGCTTCTTCCGTGAGGCGGTATCCCAGCACGGCCTGCACCCGGTCGGTCGCCCCTCGGCGGATATCACCCAATGGCCGAACGAGAAGGACTTCTCGGGTGAGCTGCTCGTCGACGTCGAGGTCGACATCCGCCCGGATGTCACGCTGCCCGCCTTCAGCGACATCACCGTGACCGTTGACCCCGTCCAGAGCGATGAGGCGGCACTGGATGCCGAACTCGACCGTCTTCGCGCACGCTTCGGCACGCTGATCCCCGTCGATCGCCCCGCGGCCAAGGGCGACTTCGTCGAACTCGACCTCGTGGCCGTGATCGACGGCACCGAAATCGACCGCGCCAGCGGTGTGTCCTACGAGGTGGGTTCGGGAGAGCTGCTCGAGGGCATCGACGAAGCCATCGATTCGCTGACGGCGGGCGAAGACACCACTTTCCGTTCCACCCTCATCGGCGGCGACCACGAGGGCGCCGAAGCCGAGGTCTCGGTCACCCTCACCGCGGTGAAGGAGCGCGAGCTTCCCGAAGCCGACGACGACTTTGCGCAGATGGCGAGCGAGTTCGACACCCTCGCCGAGCTTCGCGCGAGCCTTTCCGAGCGCGTTGTGCAGCAGGGCGTGTTCGCCCAGGGCGCGCAGGCGCGGGACAAGCTCGTCGAGGCGATCATCGAGCGCGTCGACATTCCCGTGCCGAGCCAGTTCATCGAAGACGAGGTGCACAGCCACCTGGAGTCCGAGGGGCGTTTGGATGACGATGTGCACCGCGCCGAGGTCACCGAGTCCAGCAGCAGGCAGTTCCGCACACAGCTCGTCTTGGACGCCATCGCCGAGCAGGTGAATGTGCAGGTGTCGCAAGAGGAGATCAGCCAGTACCTCGTGCAGTCGGCCGCCCAGTACGGCATGGCTCCGCAGGAGTTCTTCGAAGCCCTGCAGGAGACCAACCAGCTCTCTTCGATCACTGGTGAGGTCGCGCGCAACAAGGCGCTCGCCGTAGCGCTGCGCAGCGTCAAGGTGGTGGACACTCAGGGCAAGGCCGTGGATCTTTCCGCGATCCTTCCCGCCGAAGAGCAGGCCGGGGCCGGGGATGCCGCTGTCGCAGCCGCTGAAAAGCCGGCGGGTAAGAAGAAGCCCGCAGCGGCGAAGAGCAAGAAGTAGTTCGAGAACCGCTGACGCGCCGCAGGGCCGGGAATCCGGCATCCTCGCCACGCGCTATGCCCACGGCGAACACGCGCGGCGCGACTCGGAGGCGCCGGTAGATTCGAAGAACGACCCCGACATCCACAGGAGCTGACATGGCTGCAGAACCCCTGATCGCAACGAACGTCTTCGACAAGCTGCTGAAGGAACGCATCATCTGGCTGGGCGCAGAGGTGCGCGACGAGAACGCCAATGAGATCTGCGCGAAGATTCTGCTGCTCGCAGCCGAAGACCCCGAGAAAGACATCTACCTCTACATCAACTCGCCCGGCGGTTCGGTCACAGCCGGCATGGCGATCTACGACACCATGCAGTTCGTGCCGAACGACATCGTCACCGTCGGGATCGGGATGGCGGCGTCGATGGGTCAGCTTCTGCTCACCAGCGGCACCAAGGGCAAGCGCTACATCACCCCCAACGCCCGTGTGCTCTTGCACCAGCCGCATGGTGGCTTCGGGGGCACCGCCAGTGACATCCAGATTCAGGCGCAGCTCATTCTTGACATGAAGAAGCGTCTGGCCGAGATCACGGCGGCACAGACCGGCAAGACTGTCGAACAGATCAACGCCGACAGCGATCGGGACCGTTGGTTCTCAGCCGAAGAGGCGCTCTCCTACGGCTTCGTCGACCACATTCGCGAACATGCCACCGATGTGTCCGGTGGCGGCGGCACGGCCAAGAAGTAGCGCAGAGGAGACAAAGGAACATGCACACGCCCACTTTCCGCGCCGCCGGAAACCTGCCCTCAAGCCGCTACATCCTGCCGCAGTTCGAAGAACGCACGGCATATGGATACAAGCGTCAAGACCCCTATAACAAGCTCTTCGAGGATCGCATCATCTTCTTGGGGGTACAGGTCGACGACGCTTCGGCCGACGATGTGATGGCTCAGCTCTTGGTGCTCGAAAGCCAAGATTCCGACCGGGACATCACGATGTACATCAACTCGCCCGGCGGCTCATTCACCGCCATGACGGCGATCTACGACACCATGCAGTTCGTCGCACCGCATATCCAGACCGTCGTTCTTGGCCAGGCAGCCTCGGCCGCCGCGGTGCTGCTCGCTGCAGGCACCCCCGGCAAGCGTCTGGCGCTGCCGAACGCGCGGGTTCTCATCCATCAGCCCGCCATGGGCGAAGCAGGTCACGGCCAGGCTTCGGATATCGAGATTCAGGCGGCCGAGATCATGCGGATGCGCACCTGGCTCGAGGAGACCTTCGCCGTGCATACGAACAAGACTGCTGCCGAGGTCAACCGCGACATCGACCGTGACAAGATCCTCTCGGCGCAGGATGCGCTCGACTACGGGATCATCGACCAGGTGCTCACCACACGCAAGCGCGCCTAAGCGGCAATGGGGGAGGCAGCCGTTAGTCTCGGAAACGAGTTCGCGACTGCCTAAGGAGGGCACGCATGGCACGCATCGGTGAAAGCGCCGACCTGTTCAAGTGTTCTTTCTGCGGCAAGAGCCAGAAGCAGGTGCAGCAACTCATTGCCGGGCCTGGCGTGTACATCTGCGACGAGTGCGTCGAGTTGTGCAACGAGATCGTCGAAGAGCGGATGGCAGAGTCTGCACCGGCGGGCTCGATCGAGATCGCTCTGCCGAAACCGCGCGAGATCTACGCCTTTCTCGAGGAGTACGTCGTCGGGCAGAACCACGCGAAGCGTGCGCTCTCGGTCGCCGTGTACAACCACTACAAGCGTGTGCGCGCCCACGGCACTCTGCAGGCGGCCGAGAAGAAGGCCGAAGAGGTCGAGATCGCCAAGAGCAACATTCTGCTGGTCGGTCCGACCGGATGCGGCAAGACCTACCTCGCGCAGACCCTCGCAAAGAAGCTCAACGTTCCTTTCGCCGTGGCCGATGCCACCGCTCTCACCGAGGCCGGTTATGTCGGTGAAGATGTCGAGAACATCTTGCTCAAGCTCATCCAGGCGGCGGACTACGATGTCAAGCGTGCCGAGATGGGCATCATCTACATCGACGAGGTCGACAAGATCGCCCGCAAAGCCGAGAATCCATCGATCACCCGTGATGTCTCAGGCGAGGGAGTGCAGCAGGCGCTGCTGAAGATTCTTGAGGGCACCGTGGCGGCGGTGCCGCCGCAGGGCGGGCGAAAGCATCCCCATCAGGAGTTCTTGCAGATCGACACCACCAACGTGCTCTTCATCGTCGCGGGTGCCTTCGCCGGGCTTGAAGATATCGTGGCGGCGCGCGTAGGCAAGGGGGGCATCGGCTTCGGCGCTCCTCTTGCAGAGAAGAGCTCTGAGATGGATCTCTTCAGCGAAGTGCTGCCAGAAGACCTGCACAAGTTCGGCTTGATCCCCGAGTTCATCGGGCGCCTTCCGGTGGTCGCATCGGTCAGCCCTCTCGATCAAGAGGCGTTGATCGACATCCTCACCGGCCCGCGCAACGCCTTGGTCAAGCAATATCAGCGCATGTTCGAGCTCGACGGCGTGCAGTTGGAGTTCGAAGAGGATGCGCTGCGCTCCATCGCCGATCTTGCCGTGGGGCGCAAGACGGGTGCTCGTGGGCTGCGTGCGATCCTCGAAGAGGTTCTCGGCCCCATCATGTTCGAGATTCCTTCGGCAGATGACGTCACAAAGGTCGTCGTGACCAAAGCCGCGGTCGAAGAGGGTGCCCCGCCGACGGTCGTTTTGGAGAGCAAGCGCAAGAGCGCCTGAGGCGTGCGTCGCTCTCCGCAGAGTGCTGTGACCCGATCGTGACGCACAGCAGGCGTGCGTCTCGCTAAGCTCGCTGCATGATTCCTGTGCCGGATGTCGGCGTCCTCGACGTGAGCGAAACGGGCGATTTCGATCTCGACGACTTCAGCGGGGTGCTCGCCGCCTACCATGAAGGCAGGCTTGTGGCGGCGTGGACCAGGGGGTTCGCCGACCGCAGTCACGCCGTGCCCAACGCCCTGGCCACACGCTTCGGCACGGCGAGTTTCGCGAAGACCTTCACGGCGGTCACGATCCTTTCGCTCGTCGCCGAGGGCAGGCTGACCCTGGATACGGCGGCGCGCTCGGTGTTGGGCACTGACCTTCCTCTGATCGCCGACGATGTGACGATCGGGCACCTGCTCAGCCACCGCTCGGGCATCGGTGACTACCTCGATGAAGAGATCGACGAGTACGCGCCCTTGCCGATTCCGGTTCAGCAGCTCGACTGTGCCGAAGCCTATGTGCCCCTGGTCGACGGCTTCGAGACGGTGTTCCCGGCGGGCACGGACTTTGCTTACAACAACGGTGCCTTCGTGGTGCTGGGCATCATTGCCGAGCGAGTCGCGGGCACACCCTACGGTCAACTCGTCACAGAGCGCGTCTTCGCGCCGGCGGGGATGACGTCTTCTGACTTCGCCCGCAGCGACCGGCCCGAGCCGAATACCGCGGTCGGCTATAAAGAAGACGGATCAACGAACATCTTCCACATTCCGGTTATCGGGGTCGGCGACGGCGGTGCGCACACGACCGTGGCCGATATGCACGCCTTCTGGTCGAGTCTCTATGGCGGTCGCCTCATTCCGATGGAGCTCGTCACCGCGATGACCTCTTATGTCAGCGAGAAGATCGACGAAGACGACGAGGATGACGACGATCCCACCGGTTGTGGGTTCGCGGTGTTCCTCAAGGGCGGCACTGTGGCAGCCGTCGGCGGAGATCACGGCATGACGGCCTTTTCACGGCACGATCCGGCGCGCAACGTCACCGTGACCTTGCTGTCGAACGAAGAAGAAGTCGCCAGTTACGGACGGGTCAAGGCGATTCAGGACATCGTCATCGGTTCGCTCTGAACAGCGTCAGCCTTCGAGGCCACGGCGCGCGAGCAGGGGCGCGATCTCGGCGTCGCGCCCGCGGAAGTCGCGATAGGCCTCGAGCGGATCCTTCGACCCGCCTACACCCAGCAGCAGCGAACGGAAGCGATCGCCGTTTTCGCGGGTGAGACCACCGTTTTCCTTGAACCAGGCCACCGTGTCGGCATCGAGCACCTCGCTCCAGATGTAGGAGTAGTAGCCGGCGCTGTAGCCGCCCGAAAAGACGTGGGCGAAGTAGGTGGACGAGTAGCGGGTGGGCACGAGCGGGTTATCGAGGCCGATGTCGGCAAGGGCCGCGGCTTCGAAAGCCGCGACATCCGTCACCGTGGTGTCGGCGCCGAGGCGATGCCAGGCCTGGTCGAGCCAGGCCGCGGCGAGGTATTCACTCGTCGCGTGACCCTGGTTGAAGGTTTCGGTCGCACGCATGCGCTCGACGATGTCAGCGGGCAGTGGTTCGCCCGTCTCGTAGTGACGGGCGTAGTTGTCCAGCACCTCGGGCCAGAGAATCCACATTTCGTTGACCTGGCTCGGGAACTCGACGAAATCACGAAAGACGTTGGTGCCGGCGAAGTGCGGATAGGTGACCTCGGCGAAGAGGCCGTGCAGAGCGTGCCCGAACTCGTGGAAGAGGGTCGTCACCTCGTCGAAGCTCAGCAGCGTCGGCTGCCCGGGGCCGGGTTGGATGACGTTGAGGTTGTTGACCACGACCGGCTTCGTGCCACGCAGTCGCGATTGGCTGACGATCGGGTTCATCCAGGCACCACCGCGCTTGGAGTCGCGGGTATAGAGGTCGAGAACGTAGAGCCCCAGGGCGCTGCCATCGGCGTTGTGCACCTCGAAGACGCGGGCGCCGGGGTGGTAGGCGACGAGGTCATCACGTTCGGTGAAGGTGATGCCATAGAGCCGAGTCGCGGCGAAGAAGACTCCGTCTTGCAGAACACGCTCGGCCTCGAACCAGGGGCGCAGAGCGGCCGTGTCGATGTCGTAGCGGGCCAGGCGCACCTTCTCGGTGTAGAACGGCCAGTCGTGGGCCTCGGCCGCGAAGGGCGCGGCCTCGGTCTCGTCGATGAGCGACTGGAGGGCTGCCCCTTCCCGCTTCGCATTGCGTGCCGCGGGGCCGGCAAGTCGTCGCAGCATGGTTTCCACCGCTTCCGGCGTGCCCGCGGTCTCGTCGGAGGTCACCCATGCCGAATGTGAGGGATGCCCGAGCAGCGCCGCACGCTCGGCGCGAAGCCGCGCGATCTCAAGAAGAACCTCGCGGTTGTCATGCTCACCGCCGCGCGAGCCGCGCGCACGGGATGCCTCCATGATGCGGCGTCTGCTCTCCCGGTTCGTGAGGTTCGACAGATGCGGATGGCCCGTGAACAGGGGGAGGGGCACAAGGTAACCGCCATCGAGCCCGCGTTCCTTCGCGCTGCGCGCTGCCGCGGAGATCTCGCTGTCGCTGAGACCCGCGAGTTCTTCGGCCGAGTCGAAGCGCACGGCGAGCTCGTTGGTATCGGCCAGCAGGTTCTTTTCGAAGGTGGTGTTCAGGCTGGAGAGGCGCTGGTTCACTGCGGTCAGGCGCTCCTTGGCATCCTGATCGAGAGCGGCGCCGGCATGGGTCATCTCGGTGTAGTGCCGCTCGACGAGGTAGCGCTGCTCGGGATCGAGATCCAGCCCCTCTCTTTGCTCGAAGAGCGTCTTGACGCGCCAGTAGAGCTGTTCATCGAGCCGGATCGCGTCTTCGTGTGCGGCCATGAGCGGTGCAAGTTGCTCTTCGACCGCCTGGATCTCTTCGGTCGCATCGGCCGAGCTGACCGTGTAAAAGGCGTGTGCGACGCGATCCAGAAGTTCGCCGCTCGCTTCGAGCGGAACCATCGTGTTCTCGAAGGTGGGCATCGAACGCACACGCGTGATCGCGAGGATCTCGCCACGGTGCGCGTCGAAGGCCGCCTGGAACGCGGGCAGGTAGTGATCGGGTCGGATCGCGGTGTAATCGGGAAGCGAGTAGGGGAGCGAGGGGGCGCCAAGAAGGGGGTTGTCGGATGCCATGCCGTCAGCCTAGCGGAACTCATCCCGAACGCCGAGAAATATTTGCAAAGACTGATTTGCAAAGAAACCTTTGTACTGCTAGCCTGGAAACCATGGACGAGCAGCCGCCGAAGGGGGTGCCAGCACGGCAAGACCGTGAGCTGGACGCCGGGGCTTTGCGCGCACTCGCCCACCCGTTACGGGTGCGTATCTTCGACATCCTGAGCCAGTACGGCCCGCAGACGGCGAGCTCGCTCGCCTTGCGATTAGGGGAGTCGAGCGGCTCGACCAGCTATCACCTGCGTGCCCTCGCGCAACACTCCCTCATTCAAGAAGTCGAGGGTCGCGGCACGGCGCGCGAACGCTGGTGGGAACGTCCCGTGGGTTCGGTCACTTTCACGAATCCCGAGGCGATGAAGACCCCGGCGGGCCGCGCAGCGACGCACATTGTGATGAGCGAGTTCTTCCGACGCCGTCACGCGCAGTTGATGCAGTTCGTCGAGGAGCGGATGCTCGACGAGCCCGAGCTGTGGCGAGACGCCAGTGTGATCTCCACGACCGCGGCCCGGCTCACCCCCGCGCAGAGCCAAGAACTCGCCTTCGCCGTCATGACCATCATCGACGAGACCGTCGAGAAATACCGCCACCAAGAGGGTGAAGGGGTGCGCCCGGTAACGATCCGTGCGGATATCTTCCCTCTCCCCGAACTAGAGGAGTCACCATGACCACTGTCACTATGAACTGCATTCCGGCACCGTCTGTGGAGCGCACCCTGATGCGCATGCCGGCCAGCATCGGAGAGCGCGTGTTGCGCCGACCAGAGCGCTGGCACATTCTCACGCACCGTCGTCGCGCTCTTGTCCAGAGCCAGAACGACGTCCGTTCGCGTCGGCGAGACGTCATCGCGCTCGCGCACTCGGGAGTGCTTCCGCGATGAGCCACTCGGAGGCGGTCGCCACAGTGCGCCGAGCACCCCTCGGGCGTGACTTCGGCAAGCTGTGGACCGCGGCCGCCTTCAGCAATCTCGCCGACGGCATCGGCCGCATGGCCGTGCCGCTGATCGCGACCACGCTGACGCGCGACCCCTTCGTGATCGCGGCGCTGGGAGCGGTCGCATTCCTTCCCTGGTTGATCTTCGGGCTCCTCGCGGGGATGCTGGTAGACCGCTTTGACCGCAGATGGCTCATGGCGATCGCCAATGGGATGCGCGCGGGGACCGCGCTCATCCTTGCTCTTCTGACGATCACCGGACATCTGGACATCTGGGGTTTGCTTGTCGCAACGCTCGTCTTCGGTCTCGGCGAGACGCTCTTCGACAACGCGACCAACGCCATCGTTCCGACAATCGTCGAGAAGCCCGCGCTTGACCGAGCCAACGGCTTCATGCAGGCCGCGCAGGTCACCATCGACAACTTCATCGCCGTGCCCATCGGTGGCGTGCTGTTCGCGGTGGCGCTCGCCCTTCCGTTGTGGACGGGCGGATTCGCCTATCTCGTGCCGGTCGTCTTGGCGATACTGCTGCCGCTCTCGGCGGCGCGGCCCTTGCGCGAGCCGGCCGAGCCGAAAGACGCAGGCAAACGGGATCAGGCTGTGCCCGCGGGCGAGGCCCTGTCCTACCTCTGGAACCACGACTTCTTGCGACTGATGACGGTGTTCACCATCGTTGTGGGAATGTCGTTCAGTTTCGCGCAGGCGCCGACGATTCTGTACTTCCTCGACGTCATGCACGTGACCCCCGCGGCGGTAGGCTTCGTCACCGCGGGCATCGGCGTGGGGGCGTTGCTCGGTTCGTTGATGGCATCCCGCCTCGTCGAGCGACTCGGGCGTGGCGCGGTCATGCTGGGCGCGAACATCCTGGCAGCTTTCAGCCTGGTCGCCGTAGGCCTCGCGCCGGAGATCATCAGCGCGGTTGTGAGCTACGCCGTTCTCGCCCTCGCGGTGTCGGTGTGGAATGTGCCCTGGGGTGCGCTTCGTCAAGCGATCATTCCGAACCACCTCTTCGGTCGCGTGCTGGGTGTGATGCGCTCAGTGACCTGGGGAATCTACCCGGCCGCGACCCTTCTGGGCGGCTGGGTCGCGCGTTTCGATCTGCGACTGCCTTTTCTTATTGCCTCGGTCGTCACTCTTCTGGCCGCTCTTCTGGCCGCGCGACTGCTCTTGAGCGCGTCTCGTTATGACGACACCGCTGAATCCGTCGTGAGCGCGTGAGGCTCGCTCAGTCCTGAAACGGCCGTGTCACGACCTCGCCCGAGGCATCCACGAGCACTTCCCACCCCGCATCGAGCTCGGCGATGGGTCGAGCCTCCAGCCAGGTGAGGGTCCAGTGTCCTTCCGCGTCGGGCTGTGCCTCGACGGCAGCGATTGCCGCGTGCAACACGGGTGGCACTGCGGCGGGCGGCTTCTGACCCGCGGGCCAGCGGGTTCCGAGCTGCATCACACCTCCTCGGCGAGATCGATGGCCGTGACGGCGAGTTCCTCGGCATCCTCGAACAGCAACTCGGCGATGCGGCCCACCGCGCGCAGATCCTCGGCAGCCGCGCGCAGCGCCTCGATTCGCTCCGGGGGAGCGGCGATCACCGCACGCGCGACGGGAGTCTTCTGCGAGGCTTTGGCCTCGGTCTTGGCGCGCCGGATGCCGACGAGCGCGGCACTCGCGGCGGCGAGAATCGCCGGGTCGCCGTCAATGTCAAGCGGCTCGGGCCACGAGGAAGTGTGCACCGAACCCTCCTCGAACCACGACCAGGCCTCTTCTGTCGCGAAGGAGAGCACCGGGGCAAGCAACCGCAACAGGGTCGACAGCGCGATCCGCAGAGCAAGCGCGGCGGAGGCCTGACCCACATCGGCACGGTTGTAGGCGCGCTCTTTCACCAACTCGAGGTAGTCGTCACAGAAGGTCCAGAAGAAGGCCTCGACGATCTCGAGAGCGCGAGCATGGTCGTAGCCCGCGTATGCGACAGTGGCATCCCGCACCACGTCGCCCAGAGTCTTCAGCATCGAGGCGTCGAGGGCATGACTGATCGCCGCCCCCTCGGGCACGGGGAACGACAGCACGAACTTGGCGGCATTGAGCACCTTGATCGCCAGGCGTCGCCCGATCTTCACCTGCGTGGGGTTCTGCGGGTCGAAGGCAGCATCCGCACCGAGGCGACTGGACGCGGACCAATAGCGCACGGCATCGGAACCGTGCGCATCGAGAATGTCGGAAGGGGTGACCACATTCCCCTTGGATTTGGACATCTTCTTGCGGTCGGGGTCGAGAATGTAGCCCGAGATCATCGCATTCGCCCACGGCACGCGGTCATCTTCGAGGAGGCTGCGCAGCATCGTCGAGAACAACCAGGTGCGAATGATCTCCTGGCCCTGCGGGCGCACGTCGAAGGGCGCCACGAGCGCCCATAGCTGCTCGTCTCGCTGCCAGCCGCCGACAAGTTGCGGTGTCAGGGAGGAGGTCGCCCAGGTGTCGAAGATGTCTTTCTCGCCCTCGAAACCGCCGGGAACCCCGCGCTGGTCCTCGGTGAAGCCCGGCGGCACATCCGTGGTCGGATCCACCGGAAGGCTCGACAGCTCGGGAACGAGCACACGATCGTCGCTGCGCTCGCCATTCTCGTCGAGACCGTACCAGACGGGAATCGGCACCCCGAAGAAGCGTTGGCGTGAGACGAGCCAGTCACCGGTGAGCCCGTTGGTCCAGTTCTCATAGCGCACACGCATGAAGTCGGGATGCCAGTTCATCCCCTTGCCGAGCGAGATGAGTCGCTCACGCAGGGTTTCATCGCGCGCGCCATTGCGCAGATACCACTGTCGCGTCGAGACGATCTCGAGCGGCCGGTCGCCTTTCTCATAGAACTTCACGGCGTGCTGGAAGGGCGGGGAGACCTCGTGCAGCTCCCCCGATTCCGTGAGCAGTTCGACGATGCGCGCGCGGGCGCTGAACACGGTCTTGCCCACCAACTCCGCGTAGGCGGACTTGGCCGCGTCCGTGACGAGCGCCTCGGGAGCCTCGGCGATGACACGGCCATCCTGGCCGAGGATCGTGCGGTTGGGAAGGTCGAGTTCACGCCACCACACGATGTCGGTCACGTCGCCGAAGGTGCAGATCATCGCGATGCCGGTGCCCTTGTCTTGCTGGGCGAGGTGGTGGGCGAGAACAGGCACTTCGACGTCGAAGAGGGGCGTGCGCACGGTCTTGCCGAAATACGGCCGATAGCGCTCGTCGTCGGGATTGGCCACGAGTGCGACACAGGCGGCAAGCAGCTCGGGGCGGGTCGTCTCGATGTGGATGTCGCCGGTGCCGTCGGTCTTGTGGAAGGCGATTTTGTGGAACGCCGCCTGCTGATCGCGGTCTTCGAGCTCAGCCTGGGCGATCGCGGAGCGGAAGTCGATGTCCCACAGCGTCGGGGCGAGTGCTTGGTAGGCCTCACCGCGTTCGAGATTGCGCAGAAAGGCGAGCTGGCTCGGGCGGATCGTGTCGTCGGAGATCGTGC
>CAZHIU010000025.1:0-269 GCA_964532555.1 uncultured Microbacterium sp. | reverse complement strand
GGCCGAGTTGCCGGAAAAGATCCTCGAACTGCTTCTCGTCTTCGATGGTGAGCTTTTCACACAGCTCGATGAAGTTGCGACGGCTGATCGGAACCTGGTCGGCGGGCTTCAGGCTCGTGGCGTCTCCCTGAAAGGGCGGCACGAAATCGGGGTCATAGCTGAGCGAGGTGTCGCAACGCACACCGTAGTAGTTCTGCACGCGGCGTTCGGTGGGCAGCCCGTTGTCATCCCAGCCCATCGGGTAGAACACGGTCTTGCCGCGCATCCGC
>CAZHIU010000024.1:0-30690 GCA_964532555.1 uncultured Microbacterium sp. | reverse complement strand
CGCCGAGCGGCATGTTGTAGCGCAGCTCCACCCGCTCCTCAGAGAAGTACTCCATGCCGAGCAGACTCCCGCGCCGCGACTGGCAAAGTTCCATGACGGTGCCGACGTAGTCCTTGGGAAGCAGGATCGCGGCCTTCACGACGGGCTCGGAGACCGAGCCGATTCGCCCATCGGGGTATTCGCTGGGGTTCGTGACGATCACCGTCTCACCCGTGTCGCTCGTCAATACCTCGTAGATCACGCTCGGTGCGGTGGTGATCAGATCGAGGTCGAACTCGCGCGCGAGGCGCTCGGTGATGATCTCCAGATGCAAAAGCCCGAGAAAGCCACAGCGAAAGCCGAAGCCCAGGGCGACCGAGGTCTCGGGCTCGTACTGCAAAGAGGCATCCGAGAGCTTGAGCTTGTCGAGCGCCTCACGAAGATCGGCGTAATCGCTGCCGTCGATCGGATAGACCCCGCTGAACACCATCGGCTTCGGGTCGGTGTACCCGGCAAGAGCGGTGGATGCCGGATTGCGCTGCGTCGTCACGGTGTCGCCCACCTTCGACTGACGCACGTCTTTCACCCCGGTGATGAGGTAGCCGACCTCGCCGACGCCGAGACCCTTGGTGGGCTGCGGCTCGGGGTTTGACACGCCGATCTCCAACAACTCGTGTGTCGCCTTGCTGGACATCATCTGAATCCGCTCGCGCGGTTCGAGCTTTCCGTCGATCATCCGCACATAGGTCACGACCCCCCGGTAGGAGTCATAGACCGAGTCAAAGATCATCGCCCGCGCGGGGGCGTCGATCTCGCCCTGGGGCGGCGGGATCTCCGCCACGATGCGATCGAGCAGGGCCTCAACGCCCTCGCCCGTCTTGCCGCTCACACGCATCACCTCATCGGGCGTGCCGCCGATGAGGCCGGCCAGTTCCGCGGCATACTTCTCGGGGTCTGCGGCGGGCAGGTCGATCTTGTTGAGCACCGGGATGATGTGCAGATCGTTTTCGAGGGCGAGGTAGAGGTTCGCCAGGGTCTGCGCCTCGATCCCCTGCGCGGCATCCACGAGCAAAATCGCGCCCTCGCAGGCCGCGAGCGACCGAGAGACCTCGTAGGTGAAATCGACGTGTCCCGGGGTGTCGATCATGTTCAGGGCGAAGGTCTCGGTGCCGAGCGCCCACGGCATGCGCACCGCCTGAGACTTGATGGTGATGCCGCGCTCGCGCTCGATGTCCATGCGGTCGAGGTATTGGGCGCGCATATCGCGGTCGGCGACGACCCCGGTGATCTGCAGCATACGGTCAGCCAGGGTCGACTTGCCGTGGTCGATGTGAGCGATGATGCAGAAATTGCGGATCTGCACGGGCGGTGTCGCGGCAGGCTGGAGCGGAGAAGCGGCGCGTGGGGACATATCCGGGTCATTCTATCGGCGCGGCGAGCGACGCCCGGACGCCTAGGCTAGAAGCGTGGTGGCACCTGTCGTTCTCGTGCATGGGATTCGCACCTCGGCGACCATGTGGCGCAGCCAACTCGCCTATCTCGATGCGCGCGGCACCCCCGCCTTCGCACCCGACCTTCCCGGTCACGGCACGCGACGGGGCGAGCCGTTCACCATCGAGGATGCCTTCGCCACGATCGACGAGGCGGTGCGCTCCGCAGCGGCCCAAGGGCCTGTTCTGCTCGTCGGCCACTCGATGGGCGGCCTGCTCGCTCTCGCCTACACGGGGGCCGAGGAACGACCGCCCGTCTCCGGCCTCGTCGCGGCCTCGTGCACGGCCATACCGAGAGGCACCCCGCTGCTGCTGTACCGTGCCCTCGCCGGTGCCCTGAACACCCTTCCCGACCGCGGCCGCTGGCTCAGCCAGCAGATGCTGCAGGCGACCCTGCCCGAAGAAACTCAAGGCGACTTCGGTGCGGGGGGCTATGCCCTCGATGTGCAAGATGTCGCGCTCAACTCGCTCGCCAGCCTCGACATCCTCGCCGCCCTGCCTCGCATCACGCAGCCACTCTGGCTCGTCAACGGCCAATACGACCAGTTGCGCACGCACGAGGCGGTCTTTCAGAGCCTCGCCCCACACGCTGAACTCATCGTGGTGCCCCGCTCCACACACCTTGTGACCGCAATGCGACCGCGGGTCTTCAACGCCGTGCTCGGTGTGGCCCTTGCGACCCTGGAACACGGCGGCGAAGCAAGCTGATAGCATAGGTGATTGGCTTGCGTGTGGGTCATGCCCTCACGACCGCTAGGAAGCGCCCCTCTACGCCGACTGGCATCCGAACGTCAACACACACAGCGAAGGTTTCCCTACGTGGCAAATATCAAGTCGCAGATCAAGCGCAACAAGACCAACGAGAAGGCGCGTGAGCGCAACAAGGCCGTCAAGAGCGAACTGCGCACGGCTGTGCGCCAGACGCGCGAGGCTGTCGCCGCGGGCGACAAGGCAGCCGCAGAGGCCGCTTTGAAGAAAGCCTCGTCGAAGCTCGACAAGGCCGTCAGCAAGGGCGTCGTGCACCAGAACCAGGCAGCGAACCGCAAGTCGGCGATCGCGCAGCAGGTGGCCGCGCTCTAAGGCTCTCGGCAACCCTCTCGAAACGGTCCGTTCCGCTGGGACGGGCCGTTTCGCATTCGCAAGGGCTAGTGCGCGCTCTCGCCGAACGGCGCACGCGTGGCGATGACGGTCACCATCCTTTCGAGTGCAAAGACCGGATCGCGCGCGGCACCCTTCACCTCGGCATCCGCCCTGGCCGTGGCCTGAATCGCCATGCCGAGGGAGCGCTCGTTCCACCCCGCGAGGTCACGACGGGCGCGATCTACTTGCCAGTCCTGCATGCCGAGCCTTTTCGCAAGCTCGCGACCGGGCTCGCGCGAACCCGCCACACGCGCCATCGTGCGCAGTTTCATGGCGAAGGCCGCGACCAGAGGCACCGGATCGGCACCGGATGCCAGTGCGTGCCGCAGCGCGACCAGAGCCTCGCCGTACCGCCCCGCGATGGCGGTGTCGGCAACCGCAAAGGCCGACACCTCGACCCGGCCCCCGTAATACTTCCGCACGAGTTCGAGGGTGATATCGCCCTCGATATCTCCGATCAACTGCTGGCAGGCCGCCGCAAGCTCGGTGAGGTCGTCGCCGAAGGCCGAAACGAGTTCGCGAAGCGCGGGCGGCGCGATGCGCTTTGCGGCGGCGCGAAACTCACCGGCTGCGAAGTCGGCGCGATCAGCGTCGCGTTTCAGCGCCGGGCACGCGATCTCGATGCCTTCTCCCGTGCCGGCACGGATCGCGTCGAGCAGCTTCTTTCCCCGCACGCTCGATCCCGTGTGGCGCAGCACGACCGTCGCGCCCCCCTGGGGGCCGTCGAGATACGCCAGGGCCTCGGTCAAGAACGCGTCAGTGCAGCGTTCGACACCCGACACGCGCACGAGGCGCGGCTCGCCGAACAACGAGGGTGAGGTGAGGGTCAGCAATGCGCCCGACTCGTAGGCGTCAGCACGGATGTCGCTGACCTCGAGTGCCGGGTCTTCCGCGCGCAGGTAGTCGCGAATGCCGGCAATCGCACGCTCGGCGCAGACCTCTTCGGGGCCGGAGACCAGCACGATGGGCGCGGGTTGCGGCTCGCGCCACGAGAGCTGCGCGATCACGCGAGCGGGAGTGCGGGCGGCAGCCATGCCCTCAGACTACCGCTCGGTCCAGACGCTCAGCCCTTGCTCTGACCAGCCCAACAGCACAAGCCCGTGCAGATCGGTGCGCAGCGTCTGGGTGTCTCCCGCAAGCGCGAGGGCGAAGGGATGCGGATGCCCATAGCTGTTCTCGCCCACGGTGAAAAGCGTCACAGCCGCGCGCGCCGCGGCATAGAGCGCGGGCTCCTGATCGCGACTGCCGTGATGGGCGACCTTGACGACGGCATAGGGGCCGTGCATTCGACCGCCGCTGAGTAGAAGCCGTTGCGCGGACGCTGAGAGATCCCCCAGCAGCAGAGTGCGCGGCAGCTCGCCCCCGGCGATCTGCAGCACCAGGCTGGTGTCGTTGCCGGGCTCGAAGATGGGTGAGTCGCGGATCGGCCAGAGCAGTTGCCAAGAGGCATCCCCCAGCATCCCTCGCATACCCGCAAAGCCCTCGACCGTTCGGGCACCGGATGCCGCAAAGTCGCGCAGCACGCGAGGCCCCTCGCCCACGCCACTCGGCCCGTGCAGAACCGTGCCCACGCGTCCGAGCAGGGCAGAACTGCCGCCGTAATGGTCAAGGTCGAAGTGCGTGATCACCAGCAGATCGACGCGATCGACGCCGAGGGTGGCCAGACAGGCGCTCAGCGCAGCCGGATCGGGGCCGGCATCGACGAGGGCGATCTGATCTGCCGAGCGCAGCACGACGGCATCCCCCTGTCCGACATCACAGGCCGCGAGAGACCACGCCTCGGGTGTCGTCAGTGGTGCGAGCGGCCCCGCCAGCAGCAGTCGTCCGCCGCCCACACCCAGCGCCACGGCCAGCAAGAGCGCCGAGGCCCGGCGCAGAGCCAGAGGCGGCGGTGTGCCACGGCGACCGCGCACCAGCAGCACGGTCGCGGCAAGAGCGAGCACGGCCACGACAACCGCGGGGCCGAGGCCCGGCGTGATCCGCACATGCGAGCCGGGCACGCTCGAAGAGACGAGCGCCGTCGCGGCGATCCACGCCGAAGGCAGCCATGCGCTCGCCGCGAAGAGATCCGCGAGCGGCGGGATCGGCAGCGCCAGGCATGCAAGAAGCCCGATCACCGTGGCGATGGGGGCGGCGGGCGCGGCGAGCAGATTCGCGGCCACACCGACGACGGTCTGCTGTTCGGCGAACAGCGCCAGAATCGGGCCGCAGACCAACTGCGCAGACAACGGAACCGCCACCCCGAGCGCGAGTGGCTCGGGCATCCACCGGGCAAGACCGCGCGATATCGGTCGGGCAAGCAGCAGAAGAGCACCGGTGGCAGCGGCAGACAGCGCAAAGCCGGGGGTCGCGGCAAGCCAGGGGTCGCCCACGAGGATGACGCATACGGCAAGCGACAGCATCCCCACCCCCGCGCCCGGTCGCCCGAGCAGAAGCGCGAACATCGCGAGCCCCGCCATTGTCGCCGCACGGATCACACTGGGTTCGGGCGTGACGAGAATCACAAAGGCGACAAGCGCCGTCGCCGCCAGCGCGATGCGCAATCGCCGCCCACCCCGGCAGAGCGCCACGACGCCGTAGACGACCCCGACGACGATCGCGCAGTTCGCTCCAGAGACAGCGGTGAGGTGGCTCAGACCGCTCACGAGCATCGCCTGGTTCAGCTCTTCCCCGACAGCGCGCGTGTCGCCCACCGCGAGCCCGGGCAAGAGACCGGCGCCAGGCTCGGGCAGACGCACGGCGCGGGCGACGAACTGCTCGCGCACCTCACTGGCAATGGCGAGCACCACGGCGGGCGCACGGATCATCTCGACGCTTCCCCGCCCGAACACGACAAGGGCCGCGCGTTCCCCCGGCCCACCCTCCTTGGCAAGACCCGTGACACGCAGGCGCACACCCGTCGCCCACGCGCTCGGGATGCCAGAGTCTGGCACCTCGATACCCACGCGCACCGTGGCATCCATCCCCACGAGGGCGTCGGGCGGCCCCACCGCGACCGTCTGTGCGGTGAACCAGAGCCGCCCATCACGCCCCGCACGAAACATCGATGTCGCATCCACCACCAGTTCCACCGCCCGCCCAGCGTGCTCGCGCGCCGCAAGCCGCTCGGGCACCGTCAGCGCCACCGATGATGCCACACACGCCCCCAGGGCCAGCACCACCGCCGAGAGCCCCGCCGCTCGCACGCCCGAGGCCCAGAACCACCCCAGCACGCCCAGAGCGGCGAGCCAGAGCAGCACCGTCCACAGCCACGCGAGCGGCTCCGTCAGAATGCAGAGCAGAGCGACGATCCAGAGCGCGGATGCAACAGCCACCGGCCCGAGGCCTCGGAGCGTCACACGCGCACCAGCTCTCTAAGGCCGGCGAGCAACTTCTCGCCGATTCCCGATACGGCCAGCAGATCCTGCACCGAGCGGAACCGCCCGTTCGCCTCGCGCCACTGGATGATGCGCTGCGCGAGCGCAGGCCCGATCCCCGGCAGCGTCTCCAAACGGGCCTGATCGGCGGTGTTGAGGTCGATGCGACCATCGTTCGCCGGTGCCGAAGACGACCCCGCCTCCCCCACAAGCGGAACGAAAAGCTGCTCGCCGTCAGAGAGGGGTCGCGCGAGGTTCACCGCGCGCAGATCGGCACCCTCCGCGGTGCCGCCCGCCATAGCCAGCGCGTCGACGACTCTCGCATCGGCATCCAGAACATAGAGCCCGGGATGGATCACCGCCCCGAGCACGTGCACATAGAGCCCGGCCGCATCGAGAGCCACCTCGATATCTGTCACGGGAACGAACTGCGAGGGCTGCTGCTGACCACGCAACAGCGACAGGCCCACGGTGACCGAGAGCGCCCCGATGACGACGACGACCACCGCGCCCATGCCCAGTCGCAGGCGTGGCGACGCGGGTGGTTCAGGGCTCTGCGAGGCGGACACGCGGTCAGCTTAGAAACGGCGCGAAGGCCTCACCACCTTGAGCGGGCACGCCTCGAACACCGCGGGATGCACGGTCACCGTGTGCAGTGAGAGTGGCGACTCACCCCTTGACCACGAGGCTGACGAGTTTCGGCGCGCGCACGATGACCTTCACGATCTCGGCATCCCCCACCGCTCTGATGACGCGCGCATCGGCTCGCGCCAGCTCCTCAAGAGCTTCCGCACTGATGTCGGCGGGCACCTCGAGCTGTGCGCGCACCTTCCCGCCCACCTGCACGACCGCCGTGACGGTGTCGTCTACCAGCAGGGTGGGGTCAGCATCCGGCCAGACCACAAGGCCGACCGAGGGCTCGTGCCCCAGAATCTCCCACATCTCCTCGGCGGTGTGCGGGGCGACGAGGTCGAGCATGACCGCAATAGTCTCGGCGGCTTCGCGCACGGCGGCATCGGATGCTCCGGCGCCGGTGTCGATGGTCTTGCGCGTGACGTTCACCAGATCCATGAGCCGGGCAAGCAGCACATTGAACTTGATCTGTTCGATCAGCCCCGGCGCATCCGCCCGCAGCCGGTGGCTCGCCCTGCGCAAGGTCACATCTCCCTCGCCAACCGGAGTGCCCACGGGACTGGTCACATCGCGCGCCACGCGCAGGGCACGGGCGAGGAACTTATGCGCACCCGTGGTCGACACATCCTCCCAGTTGACATCGTCTTCGACGGGGCCGGCGAAGGTGATCGCGACGCGCGTGACATCGGCGCCCGGATCGCGCATGCTCGCCGAGAACTCCACGAGATTGCCCTTGCTCTTCGACATCTTCGAGCCGCCCAGCAGCACCATGCCCTGGTTGATCAGCGAAGCGAACGGCTCGGTGAAGTCGATCATGCCGAGGTCGAAGAGCACCTTGGTGATGAACCGCGCATACAGCAGGTGCAAGATCGCATGCTCGACACCGCCGATATACCAGTCCACAGGTGCCCAGCGCGCGGACTCCTCCGGATCGAAGGCGGCCGCCTCGTCGTTCGGCGTCAAGAAGCGCAAGAAGTACCACGAACTGTCGACGAAGGTGTCCATCGTGTCGGGGTCGCGACGCGCGGGAGCGCCCGTCTCGGGATCGCTCGTCGCCATCCACTCCTGCATCGCACCGAGGGGCGAGCTGCCTTTGGGCGCGAGGTCGAGCCCTTTCGCGACGGGAAGCGTGAGCGGAAGCTGCTCATCGGGGATCGGCACGATGCGACCGTCTTCGGTATGCACGACCGGAATCGGCGTGCCCCAGAATCGTTGACGTGAGATCAGCCAGTCGCGAAGGCGAAAAGACTTCGCCGCTCGACCTTTGGCCACCGCTTCCAACTCTTCGATGATGCGCGCGATCGCCTCGTTCTTGGACAGTCCGTCGAGGCTGCCCGAGTCGATCATGCGTCCGTCTCCGGCAAGGGCGATGCCGGTTCGCGCCGGGTGCTGCTCTTCGAGCGACGCCGCCCCGTCGCCACCAGCGGCATCCCCCGCCGTGGTGTCGACGACGATCTTGACCGGGATGTCGAAGGCAAGCGCGAAGTCGAGGTCGCGCTGATCGTGCGCGGGCACCGCCATCACCGCACCGTGACCGTAATCGGCGAGCACATAGTCGGCGGCCCAGATCGGGAGCCGCTCGCCGTTGACGGGGTTGATCGCGTAGCGCTCGAGGAACACACCCGTCTTCGGGCGATCGGTCGATTGCCGTTCGATCTCGGTGCTCTTTTGCACCTGGGTCAGATAGTCCTGAAAGCGCATGCGCACCTCGGGCGACGCCTCGGATGCCAGCTCCGCCGCCAGATCGGCGTCGGGCGCGATGACGAAGAAGGTGGCGCCGTGCAGGGTGTCGGGGCGCGTGGTGAACACCGTCACCGGCTCTGCGCGTCCCTCGATCTCGAAGTCGACATCCGCGCCGATAGAGCGCCCGATCCAGTTGCGCTGCATCTGCAGCACCTTGCGCGGCCAGTGCCCTTCCAACTGGTCAAGGTCATCGAGCAGGCGGTCGGCGTAGTCGGTGATGCGGAAATACCACTGGGTCAGCTTCTTCTTGATGACCTCGGCACCACAGCGCTCGCATCGCCCATCGACCACCTGCTCGTTGGCGAGCACCGTCTGGTCAGCCGGGCACCAGTTGACCGGGCTCGCCTTGCGATAGGCGAGACCGCGTTCGTAGAGAAGCTGGAAGAGCCACTGATTCCAACGGTAGTACTCGGGGTCGCTCGTGTGCAGCACGCGCGTCCAGTCGTAAGAAGAGCCGTATTCGCGAAAGCTCTTCTTGTGCTGCTCGATGTTCTCATAGGTCCACACTCGCGGGTCGGCGCCCTGCTTGATCGCCGCGTTCTCGGCGGGGAGGCCGAAAGAGTCCCAGCCGATGGGGTTGAGCACGTTGTATCCACGGTGCCGCCAGAAGCGCGCCATGATGTCGACGTAGACGTAGTTCTCGGCGTGACCCATGTGCAGATCACCCGAGGGGTAGGGGAACATCCCGAGCACGTACTTGCGAGGGCGCGGGTCGTCGTGTCCGGCGGCCTCGAAGGTGGCGTTCTCTTGCCAGTACCGCTGCCATTTGCGCTGGATGTCGTACGCCGAGGTGCCCTCTTCGGGGGCTTCGGCCGACGAGAACGACTGTGAAGACACGGGACTGACCAATCTGAGGTGCGAACGCCCCGAATGCGGGGAACCGGCTTCTCAGATTATCGGAAACCGCGCGGCTATCGAACGCTGTCCCACGCCGCCGGAAGGCTCGCCCCGAGCGCCGCCAGGGGCGCCCGCGCCTTGGTGGCCACCTCGGCGAGTTCGGCCGCGGCATCCGACCGCCAGGTGATGCCGCCGCCCGCGCCGACATAGGCGCGCTCGGATTCGACCACGATGCTGCGGATCACCATCGCCAGATCGAGCTCGCCGTCGAAGCCGAGATAGCCGAAGCATCCGCTGTAGATTCCCCGCGAACCGCCCTCCAATGCAGAAAGGTGCGTCATCGCCGAGAGCTTGGGTGCCCCCGTCATACTGCCGGCAGGAAACGCCGCCGCCCACAGCGCCGCGGCGGTGAGGCCAGGGATGCTGCGCCCACTCACCGTGCTCACCAACTGGTGCACGGCGGGGTATGACTCCACCGCGAACAGGGCATCGACGCGAATCGAACCCGGCTCGCACACGCGTGAGAGGTCGTTGCGCATGAGGTCGACGATCATGACGTTCTCGGCGCGCTCCTTGACGCTGGCGAGAAGTTCGGCCGCCAAAGCCGCATCGCTTGACGCATCGGCCCCCCGGGGCCGTGTGCCTTTGATCGGGCGTGTGCTGATCCGGCCCTCGGATGCGTGCAAGAACTGCTCGGGGCTGGCACTCAGCAGCGCGCGGTCCCCGATGCGCACAAAGCCGCCGTGGTGCGCCGGTGTCGCCGCGCGCAGGCGCGCATAGCTTGCGACGGCATCCACCGGGCTCTCAACGGTGAACCGGGTCGTGAGGCAGAGCTGATAGGCCTCGCCCTGGCGAATCAGTTCTCGGCAGGCCTCGATACGAGCCGCATACTCCTCGGGCGTGTGTCGCGCCACCGCCTGGGCGGGCACGCCCGCGGCCGTCGCGGGTGCCACCGCTGCCTCGACCTGCGACGCACACACCTTTACCCACTCCTCGATGTCGGCCTCGGGAGCAACCGCCCAGATGGCACCGCGTGCGTGGTCGAAGGCGAGAAAGCGCTCGACCCGTAACCACATCGGCGCATCCGCGACGACCGCGGGTGCTCCGGCGCGCGCGGCACCCCCGTCGTAGTCGAGCCAGCCGACCCACCCGCCGACGAAGGGCGGGCTGTGCGGCTCCCGCTCACGCGCGAGAGAGCCGTCGATCACGAGTTCGCCCGGCCCCGCGGCATCCGGAACCCCCACCCCCAGAAAGCTCCACCCCTCCTGCGCCTCGGGGCCGGCGTCAAGCCAGAACGCGTGCGGCTGACGCGCCTCTTCGGCGACAAAGAGCCAGGCCGGGTCTGCCCACGCGGGCAGGCGACGCGAGACGGTGATCACGAGACAAGAGTATGCGTCACGACGCGGGCATGTCAGACTGGGCAGGATGTCTCAGCAGCCCGAACCCGATGGACGCATCCATCGTTTCGCTCGCTTCGAGACCCGTATGCATCGTTGGCGGGAGCGCCGTGCGCGCAAACGCGGTCGGAGCGCGGCCGCCGTGCCCTTCCCCGGCTATGGCGGCCCCGGATGGGTGCGGGTGCTCGGTCGTGTGCTGATCCTGCGCCCACGCAAACGGACCACGGCGGGCGAGTTCGCGAGTGTGCGTGGGTGGCGCAGCTACACCGGCATCCCGGTCGGCAAGGCGGTCGTTCATATCGAGATCGGCGGCATCGTGCACGAACTGACCGCCGACCGCGGCGGGGTGATCGACCAGGTCATTCAGGTCGAGCTCGCGCCGGGGTGGCAAGAGTTCACGATGACGGTCGAAGATCAGGAGCCGGTCTCGGCGCGCGCCTTCATCGTGGGTGAGGATGTCGACTTCGGTATCGTCAGCGATGTCGATGACACCGTCATGGTGACAGCCCTCCCTCGGCCTCTGGTGGCCGCGTGGAACACCTTTGTCGTCGATGAGCACGCGCGCCAGCCGGTGCCGGGCATGTCGGTGCTGCTCGATCAGCTCGTCGGACAGCATCCTGGTGCACCCGTGGTCTATCTTTCTACCGGCGCGTGGAATATCGTGCCGACGCTCAGTCGTTTTCTGAACCGTCACCTTTTTCCGAAGGGCGCGTTCCTGCTCACCGACTGGGGGCCGACCCACGATCGTTGGTTCCGCAGCGGCAGAGCGCACAAGCTCGCGAACCTCGCCCGGCTCGCCGGGGAGTTCCCGAAGGTGCGATGGCTTCTGGTGGGCGACGACGGGCAGCACGACGAGGGTACCTACGCCCAGTTTCAGAAAGAGCATCCGGATGCCGTGGCCGCCGTCGCCATCCGTCGTCTCTCGACCGCCGAGGCCGTGCTCGCCGGTGGCCGCGCCCACGAAGACGCGCCCGCCGAGGGCAACGCACCGTGGGTCGCTGCCACCGATGGCGCGGGGCTGCGCGAGAAGCTCACCGAGGTCGGGCTGCTGCGCTAGAAGCGACCGCCGGCTCGCTCGGGCGTTCACGGTGCGACTGCTGCGCACCCCCCACACGGCTGCATCGCCGCGCCCCCGGCGGCCAGACGCAGACGCAGCGTCATCACCCGCTCGGCGGCCTCGTGCAGGCGCTCTGCGGGCAGGGCACCCGACTCCACAGCCGCGACCAAGCCGTCGATGATCCGGGGTGCTGTCTGGGCGTTCGAGTACAAGACGATAAGCACGAGGTCGGTTCCGGCGGCGACCGCGGCGACGGCGTTGGCGACGGGGTCACGGTAGCGGGCGATGCCGGATGCCTGCAGCATCCCCAAGTCGTCAGAGACCGCCACCCCGGTGAAGCCGAGCTCTTCACGCAGAATGCGATGCCACTCGGCCGAGAGCGAGGCAGGCTCGGCATCGACCGCCGTGTAGGCGAGGTGCCCCATCATGACGAGGTTCACCCCGTCTTCGATGCCCGCGACGAAGGGCTGTGCCTCAGAGGCACGCCACCGCTCGAGAGACATGTTCGTCGTGGGAATGCCGACATGCGAGTCACCGGCCACCGCGCCGTGCCCAGGAAAGTGCTTGATCGTCGAGGCGACAAGACCTTCTTCTCCGCGCACCGCCGCGGCGACATTCTGCGCCGCGCTCTCGGGCGTCGTGCCCAGCACGCGAGGGTAGATGAACGAGGCACTGTTGTCGGTGTAGTCGGCCAGAATGCCGAAGTTGATGTTCGCACCGGCGCGCGCGATCAGCGAGGCACGCCCGAGAAAGGCGGTGTGGGCGTCTGCGCCCTGCGAACGGATCGCGCGTGGTGTGGCAAAGGTGTCCCAGGGGATGCGAGAGACCACCCCGCCCTCTTGATCGATGCCGATCAGCGGTGGCAGCGCCGGGTCGACTGTGAGCGCCGCGGTCACCGCGCGCAGCCCCGCCTCGGATGCGGGCACATTCGGCCCCATCAGAATGAAGCCGCCGAGCGCGTTGCTCGCCATGAACGCGTTGAGGGCAGAGCTGCTCGTGGTCGAGATGTGCCCCATCACGATGCTCGCGGCCTGCTCGCGGGTGCTCATCGCGGTGACGCGCGCGCTGGCGGCGTCGCGCACCGCATCGAGCGGCGCTGCTGTCGTCGCAGACGAAACCAGAACCAGCGCTGAGGCGGGTGGTGTCATCATCGGCGCGGCGACGACCGCGCTGGCGAGCAGAAGCGCGCCCGCGAGTGTGAAGCGTCGTCGATGCACAGCTTCAGACTACGCGGCACGCCGCTGATCTGCCTCGTATCGCTTCTCGGCCGTCGTACGCAGTTCTTCGGCGCGCGGCGAATGTAGTAATCTATTCGAGTTGCCCCGGGCTTCTACGGGGCAACATCTGGGCCTGTGGCGCAGCTGGTAGCGCACCTGCATGGCATGCAGGGGGTCAGGGGTTCGAGTCCCCTCAGGTCCACACCAAAATGCTCTTACTCGAACTCTCCACGTGAGGGAATGCCAGACCGCCCGGTTCATGGCTCGTCGGCAAACTCGACCCCTCGCTCCTTAAGCGCCTCATCGAGGATGCGGACTGCCTTCGGCCCGACGCCGTGCATTGACAGCAATCGTCGGCGTCCGACTCGTGCCACCTCATCGAGCGTGGTGATCCCCGCTTCCAGAAGCGCGCTGTTCGCCGGACGGCCGATGCGCGGAAGGTCGCCGATCTGCTCGGGGATGCCACGGGTGCTCATGCGTTCAGCCTAGAACGAAGCAAACCCGTGTCCCCCGACAATGCCGATCCGAAGGTCACGACCCCCGTCACTCGCCGCACGCGTCACGCGGATCGACGCGCTCCAGATGCGATACTGGGGGCAACTCAGTCACGAAAGGATGCCTATGGGAACGACCGGTGTTCTCGCGCACGATGACGGTCTGGGTTACCGCCGCGACGGCTCACTCCAGGCGGCGAAATGATGTCATCTCCACTGAGACGGCGTGTGCTGATCGTCGAAGACGACGTCTTCGTCGGAGGACTGCTGCGCGAATCGCTTCAGAGCGCAGGCTTCGACAGCCACCACGTCACCTCGACAGCCACCGCACGGCATGCGGCCATAGATTTCGATCCGGATGTCGCACTCATCGATGTCGACCTCGGCGAGGGGCCGAGCGGCATCGATCTTGCGCGCGTGTTCGCGCGCACGCGACCCGAGTTGGTGATGGTGATGCTCACCTCCCACCCTTCTGACTCCGTGCGCGCCAGCCTGCCCCCGCACGTCGGCTTCATCAAGAAGAGCTTCATCAGCGAGCCGAGTGCATTGCAAGAGGCGGTGGACTCGGCCCTGCGCCGAGGCGGCGGCAACATTCTCTACGACGACGATGGCCCGCATCCCTTCGCCGCACTTTCTGCGTCACAGCGAGAGGTGTTGCGCCTTCTGGCCATGGGCCTTTCGAACTCGGGGATCGCGAAGGCGCGCGGGGTAACCCAATCTGGTGCGGAACAGGCGGTGAGTTCCGTCTTTCGCGCCCTGGGCCTGGCCCAGAACGACACGCTGATTCCCCGTGTCGAAGCGGTGCGCCTCTACATCGAGGCGTACGGAGTGCCGGGGCGTTCCCACCGTGCGTGAGGTGATCGACCGCATCGGCACCCGTGATGCGATCTCTTGGGTGACGCTCGTCTTCTTCTACCCGATGAGCTTCGTCTTCAGCCTCAATGGTTCGGGAGTGTCACTCGAGAGCGGAAAGATCGTTCCGTTCGCGATTGCCAGCATCGTCTCGAGCACCGTTGTGGTCGGATGGTTGGGCATCGCCAAGTTCCTGATCTTCCGACATCGACCAGCGGATGAGTCTCGTCCCGCGCTCGTGCTGCTCTCTTTCGCCGTCGCTCTGCTGCTTCGTGCGGCGGTGTTCGATCAACTGCTCATCGCTCTCGGCCTCACCGATCAGTCCCGCGTGGGGTTTCGGCTGCTGACCTCGCTGCTGAGCACCGGGAGCTTCCTGGTGATGATCGCCATCGTCGTATCGACCGCCAGAGCTCACCGACGCGCTGTCGAGAGGATCAATCGAGCGCAGAAGTCCTTCGACGAGCTCTCTGCACGCTTCGCCCTGCTGGTCGACGCAGAGCGTGCGCGCGTCGTCCAACTCGCGCGTGTCGATATCGAAGAGCGGCTGCGCGAGCTCGACGAGGCGGCCGGCCCGGAAGCGCTGACGCGCGTGCGCGACGCGATCGAAGAGGTTGTGCGCCCCCTGAGTCAGCAACTCCGCGATCCGAGAAGCATCGCGGTGACCGTGCCCGATGCGATCTCGGCACCGGTCGGATGGAGCGATCCGATACACAGAATCTTCTCGAGCAACCCCTGGCGGCCGTTGTGGTACGCAGCGTGGGTAGGACTTGCCTCACTCAGCTTCGCTCCTGGACTGTGGGGATTCGAGCTGGGGATGCGCTTCGTGGCCCTCGTCACACTCGTCACTTTCGCCATCAGCGCCCTCAGTTGGCTGACATGGGATCGTTTTGTCGCGAATCGCCGCTGGGCGACCCGTGCGTGGGTGTTCACGGCAACGGCGCTCGCGATCGGGCTCAGCGTCGATATCGGTGCCCACCTGCTCTCATCGACCCTGGCCTCGAGGGGGTGGATGCTGACGATCGCCAGTATGGTCGTCTCACTCGTGACGGCATGGGTCTTCGCCGCCCTGGCGTCTCTGCACAGAGTCAACGCCTCACTCCGCGAACGGTTGCACGAGACCGAACACCACCTGCACTTCGAGAAAGTACGCCTGAACACCGTGCTCCATGCCGAGATGCGCGCGCTCGCCCGCACCTTGCACGGCCCGGTTCAGGATGCGCTGAGCGCCGCCGCGTTCCGCATCAGAACCGCACTCGAGAAGGAGCAACCTTCCGGGTCATTGTTGAAAGAGGTTCAGGAGTCGATACGCACCTCACTCGAGCAGTTGCCCGCCTCGGAACGCGAGGCCATGGATGCCGAGGCGATGCTGAGCCAACTCGTCGAGTTCTGGGACGGGATCGCAACGATCGCCTGGGGTATGAGCGAGAGCGCGAAAGAGGCACTCGCGCGGTACACCACCAGTCGATCGAGCTTCAACGAACTGATTCGCGAAAGCTGCTCGAACGCGATCCGACACGGCGACGCTGATCAGATCGAGGTTGCGATCGAGGGCGGGAGCGCAGACTTGCTGTTCACCGTGCGGAACAATGGCACCCCGCTATCGCTCGATGCACGTCCCGGCCTCGGCTCGCGGATGCTCGACGAGTTGGCGCTCTCGTGGCAGCGAACGCCGACCGAAGACGGCACCCTGTTGACGGTGCGACTTCCTCTGGTGAAATGACCGAGTGCGGGCGTGCGGGCCGCCGTTCTGGCTCGATATGACAACGAGGCACCACGCCTCCTTGTGCCGGGCGAGCGCGACGCTATAGTGTGGCGCTCATGAGACGCCCCACGATGCTCCTGGCCGGGGCACTTGCCCTCGTACTTGTCGCGAGCGGTTGCTCCGCAGACAGCGGTGCCAGCGCAGAGGAGCGGCTTGCCGTGGCGCAAAGCACGCTGGAGAACACGGACGCCGTCACGCTTGCCCTCACAAGCAGCGATCTGCCGAGCAACGCCGACGGGGTGCAGTCGGCCACCGGCACCGCCGTCATGACAGGCGATGTCATCAAGTTCGAGGGAGAGTTGCAAGGCAAGATCGGCGGCATCACCGCCACCGTCGGCATCCTCGCCATCGGCAACGACAGCTATATGAAGCTCTTCACTCCCGACTACGAACCCGTCGATCTTGCCGCCATCGGCGCTCCGAACCCGACCGCGTTCTTCGCGCCCGGCACCGGTATCGCGAGCCTCATGGCGGCGACGACCGATCTCAAAAAGGGTGAGCAGTTGCGCGAGGGCAGCGAGATTCTGACCGAGATCACCGGCTCGATATCGGGCGACAAGGTGAGGGGGCTGTTGCGCCTCGGAGCCGATGACCGCACCTTCACCGTGAGCTACGCGCTCACCGATGACAACGAGTTGCGCAGAGCGACACTGCGCGGTGAGTTCTGGGCGGGCACAGAATCGAGCTACTCGATGCTGCTCACCGACTACGGCAAGGTCATCGTGATCGAGGCGCCGAGCGCGAACTCGTGACACGGCATCCCTTGAGATGAAGGTGCACGCACGCCCGCGGGCGCGAACGATTCTTTCTCTCGCCGCCGTGGGGGTGGCGCTCGCCGCCGCCGATACCTATGTCGTCGTGCTCGCGCTCACCGAAATGATGAACGGCGTCGGTCTCACCATCGACGCCTTGCAGAAGGCAACCCCGATCATCTCGGGCTTTCTTCTCGGATACATCGCGGTGCTGCCGCTCGTGGGGCGCATCGCCGACCTCGTTGCGCGGCAGCGCGTGCTGCAACTGTGCCTGGCGGTGTTCATTCTGGGGTCGATCATCACCGCGCTCGCGAGCGATCTGACCGTGCTGGTGGGCGGGCGGGTCATCCAGGGGGCGGGGGGCGGCGGGCTCGTGCCGGCGACACTCGCTCTGGTGGCCGATCTATGGCCCGCGAACAAGCGCGGGGTTCCACTGGGCGTCGTCGGTGCCGTGCAAGAACTGGGATCGGTTCTCGGCCCGGTGCTCGGCGCGGGAATACTGCTCATCGCGCAGTGGCGGGCGATCTTCTGGTTCAACGCCCTCGTGGGGGCGCTGCTGGCCGTTGCGCTGGCGCTCGCGGCACGAAGGATGCCAGGCGACGATCCCCCGCCTGAAGCGCACCGTCGTGCGCCCCTCGTCGTGCTGGCCACCGGACTCGCGATCCTCTTTCTGGCGCTCTGGGCACCGCCCGCGCTCACTCGGCATGTGGTGTGGGGAGCACCCTTCGTGCCGCTCGGCGGCTCTTCCGAAGCACTCATGACCCCGCTCGGCCTGCTCGCCCTCGCCGTGACCGCGGTGGGGCTTGCGCTGGCCGTGCACGCGGCATGGCCCGTGCTGCGCCACGCGGACGTGCCGGGTGCGCTGCTTCTCGGTGCGGCGCTCGCCTGCGTCATCCTGACCTTCGCCTCGGCGAATCCTGAGACCGAGATCGTCGGGCCGCTCGGTCTGGCACTTCTGCCTTTCGCGCTCGTCTTCGCGCTGTTGTACTTCTGGCGGCATCGCCGCGCTGCCGAGCCCCTGATCCCCCGCGGGGTGGTGCGGGCGCGCGTGCCGTGGGCGCTCGTGGTGTCGTTTCTCGTGGGTGCGGCCCTCGTCGCGGTGATCGTCGCGATTCCGCTGCTCAGTCGTCTGACGGTGTCTGCAAGCGAGACCGTCGCCGCCTTCGAACTCATCAAGTTCCTGATCGCCGTGCCCATCGGTGCGGTCATCGGTGGGTGGATGCTGCGCTGGCTCGGCGACGGCGCCGTGGCCGGGGGCGGCCTTCTTCTCGCCGCCGTCGTGCTCTGGTTCGCCAGCTCTTGGGGGCGCGGCTCGCTCGAAAGCGTCGGCAGCACGGTCGCCCTTCTGCTCATCGGTTTCGGGGTCGGGCTCGCACTCGCACCCGTCAACAACGCTGCCCTAGCCGATGCGCCGATAGCGGCCCACGGCACGGCCTCGGCGCTCGTGGTCGTCGCGCGCATGATGGGCATGGTCGTCGGACTCGCTCTGCTGACCGCAGTCGGTCTGCACCGCTACTACGCAGCCGTCGCGGCCCTGCCCAGTCGCACCGATGTCACCGCGCTCGTGGATGCGGCGATCACCCAGGTGCAGACGATGCTCTTCGGGGCATCCGTCGCCGCGGCCCTGGCCGCGCTCGCGTGCATCGCGCTGGATCTGCGCCGTCGCGGGCACGAGGTGAGCCATCCTGCCGCACTGCTCTGAGCGCACGGCCACGGGCTGAACGCGGGCGCTACTCCCCCACGGCCCAGCCATAGCGCCGCACAAGCGCCTTCGCGACATCCGCATAGCGCTTGCGGTCGAGCGTGGCCGCCTCGCGCCGCGTGCCCGCCACGTGCACGCTGTAGAGCTGTTCGATATCCACCCACGAGGGTCGGCCTTGCGAGTCCCAGGCCCCCGGCCCGATCGGGATGTAGTCGCGGTCGCCTTCGTGCGCCTTGCTGGTCATCCGCACCGCGTATACCCGCGAGGCGGACTGTCGCCCGATCACCAGCACCGGGCGGTCCTTGCCGCGTCCGTCGTTCTCTTCGTACGGCACCCAGGTCCAGATGACCTCACCGGCATCCGGTTCGCCATCACGATGAGGGGCATAGCTGATGCGCACCGAACTCAAGCGGTCAGGATCGAGCTGGATGGTCTCAGAGCCGGCATTCCGTCCCGGTTCGTTCGCATCATCGTGTGTGGTCGCCGGGCGTTTCGATGCGGGCGCGAGCTTCGGCTTCGTCCCGCCGGCTTTCGGCGCGGGCGAGGAGTTCTGATCGTTCAAGGCCTTCGAGAGACCTCGAAGCAACCCGGCGATAAAGTCTGTCAGCGCACTCACTCAACTCACCCTATCGGCGTTCGCGCTCACGCACCGCTAGGCGAGGTCCGCGTGCGTCAGCGCGATCAGTCGCGAGATCGCCCGCAAATACTTCTTGCGGTAGCCCCCGGCGAGCATCTCCTCGCCGAAGACCCGGTCAAGCTCGGTTCCCGTCGCGACGATCGGAATCTGCGCGTCGTAGGCGCGGTCGACGAACGCCACGAGCCGCAGTGCCTCCGACTGGTCGCTCAGCGTGTGCACCCCCCGCAACCCGACGGCCCCCAGGCCCTCGATGAGCCGAATGAAGCGCGAAGGATGCACGCGCGCAAGATGACGGATGAGATCGTCGAAGGCGTCATCAGACGCGACCCCCGTCGCCGAGGCAGCCGCTATCGCCTCGGCGTACTCGGCGTCGCTGCGCACCCGCGCCCGCCCGTCCAGCGCCCGCTGGCGAAAATCGACCCCATCGATCCGGATCGCGAGAAAGCTCGCCGCCATCTGGTGAATCTCGCGCAGAAAGTCCTGTGCGGCAAAGCGCCCCTCACCCAGAGCGTTCGGTGGCGTGTTCGAGGTCGCCGCCATACGGGTTCCGGATGCCGCCAACTCCCCCAAGAGCCTGGTCATCACCATCGTGTCCCCAGGATCGTCCAGCTCGAACTCATCGATGCACAGCAGCTCTGCGCCGCGCAGCAGATCGACGGTGTTCTTATAGCCGAGGGCGCCCACAAGCGCGGTGTACTCGATGAAGGAGCCGAAATACTTTCTTCGCAGGGGCATCGCATGGTAGATCGCGGCGAGCAGATGCGTCTTGCCCACACCGAAGCCGCCATCGAGGTAGACGCCAGGCTTCATCGGCTCGGCACGCTTGCCGCGCGAGAACATCCCCGCACGAGCGGGCAGCTCGCCGACGCCGGAGAAGCGCATGAGCGTCTGCTTGGCCTGCTCTTGCGAAGGGTATTCCGGGTCGGCGCGATAGCTGTCGAAGGTCGCCGTGGCGAACTGCGGTGGGGGCACCAGGCTCGAAAGAATCTCGGCGCCGGTCATCTGCGGCATCCGCTCGCTCAACTGCACGGTACCCAGAAGAGGGGCGGGGTTCGGGACAGGCGCGTTCATCCGAGGCCTGTATCGCTGAGCCAGCCGGTGATGGCTGCGGTCCACGCCTGTTCGTCGTAGTTCCACAGCTTCGTGTGGCGAGCACCCGTGAAGGAGGGCATCGTGACGATATCGGGCCGCGCCTCGGCGAGCGCGTGCGAGGCGTCGGCGGGAACATAGCCGTCGTCATCGCTGTGCAGCAGCAGGATCGGCACGGTGATCTCATCCGCCCGCGCGACCATATCGAGCCGGTCGAAGGGGATCGCACGCTCAGCGCCCGAGAGTCGTGCGGTCAGATCGCTCGAGAGCGCTCCGATCGCGAGCGCCGGAAGCGGATCGCGCATTCCGGCGAGCTTCGCGTGGAAGTCGAGCACGGGCCGCCAATCGACGACCGGCGATTCGAGGATCAGACCGGCGATCGCCGCGCGATGCACCGAGGAGGTGAGTGTCTGCAGCGCAATCGCGCCCCCCATCGACCAGCCCATGAGCACGACGCGCTGGGCACCGTGGCGCAGGGCGTAGCCGATCGCCGCTTCGACATCCTGCCATTCGGTCGAACCGAGTCCGTAGGCCCCGCTGCGGCTGCGGGCCGCTTCGCCGTCGTTGCGATAGGAGACGAGCAGGGTCGGCATCCCCGCGCGGTGAAAGACCGGCACCGCCCGCAGGCACTCGGCCCGCGTCGTGCCGCGGCCATGCACCTGAATCACCCAGCTCGAGCCCGCACCCGGGAACAACCACGCCGGGCACAACCCCCCGACCGAGCCGATGATGACCGACTCGAAAGGCAGGTGCAGTTCTTCGGGAGAGGAGTAGTACCACCCGCTGAAGGCCGCTTCGGGCTCGATGCGCGCCTCGGGGCCGATCTTGGTCAGGAGCTTGCGACGCACGCTCGAAGGGCTGGTGCCTAGCACCGAGCCGAGCTTGAGATAGCTGTGCGTGCCGCGCGTGAAGAGTCCGTACCGCCCCGGCAGTTCGGTATCGGCGGTGCGCGACAACTCGATGGTCTGCGCCGCGACATCCACCGCGAGGATCTCGGTATCGGGCAGCCTTCGTGTGGGCGTGACGAGCGAATGGGCGATGCGGAACACGACGAAGGCGACGACGGCACCGGCCGCCAGCACAGCGAGCAAGAAGATGCGAGCCGCGCGTGCGGCGTGCCTGAGACTGTTCATCGCATCCTGACTCTAGCCTGTTGTCGTGACTGCACCGAGTTCGCACCTCGCCGCGTTCGAGGAAGCCGTTGCCGTGGTGGGCGAAATGTCCTTCCGCAGTGACATGCGCGTGCATCAGATCGCCGCTCCCGAGGGCCTCGCTCCCTCGTCTTACGCGCTCGCGGCGTTCGTGCGACCGGATGCTGAGGGTCGTTCCGACTACGGCACCGGTCGCCTCGTTCTGCTGCACGATGCCGATGAGCCCGCCGCCTGGGGTGGCGCCTGGCGCATCGTCGCTTTCGCGCAGGCCCCCCTGGAGCCCGAGATCGGCACGGATCCGCTGCTGGCCGATGTCGCCTGGTCGTGGCTCATCGATGCCCTCGATTCGCGGGATGCCGTCTACCATGCGGCATCCGGCACGACCACGAAGATGCACTCGAAGGGCTTTGGCGGGCTTTCCGAAGAGAGCGAAGGGGCGCAGATCGAGTTGCGCGCCTCGTGGTCACCGATGGGTTCGCTGCCGCGCCACGTCGAGGCGTGGGCAGAACTGGTCGGGATGCTTGCGGGCCTGCCCCCGGGATCTGAAGACATCGCGGTGTTCGGCGCCCGAAAGGGCACGCGTGCCTGACTACCGACTTGTCGCCGACGCGAACGCGCTGCGGCTGGCTTCCGAGCAGCTTGCGCACGGCACCGGCCCCGCGGCCATCGATGTCGAAAGGGCCTCGGGTTTTCGCTACTCGCAGCGGGCATATCTCGTGCAAGTCTTCCGTCGGGATGCCGGCACCTTCCTGATCGACCCCACGACCGTCGATGACATCGCGCCCCTGCGCGCTGCCATCGGCGAGATCGAGTGGGTGCTGCACGCCGCCAGTCAAGACCTGCCCTCGCTGCGTGAGCTCGACCTCGTTCCCGAGACCATTTTCGACACCGAACTTGCCGCCCGGATGCTGGGCTACGAAAGGGTCGGCCTTGGCACCGTCGTCGAGCAACTGCTGCACATCACCCTCAGCAAAGAGCACTCGGCTGCCGATTGGTCGACCCGCCCCCTGCCGAAAGAGTGGCTGGACTACGCCGCCCTCGACGTCATCCACCTGATCGATGTGCGCGACCACCTTGCCGCAGAGCTCGCGGCGCAAGGCAAGAGCGAGTTCGCGGCGCAGGAGTTCGAGGCAACCCGCGTTCGGGAGCCGCGACCGCCCCGCGGCGAACCCTGGCGGCGCTTGAGCGGCCTGCACCAGATTCGCGGAGCTCGAAGTCTCACCATCGCACGCGAGTTCTGGCTCGCCCGCGAAGAGCTTGCCCAGCAGCGCGACATCTCGCCGGGCCGTCTGGTGCCCGACCGCTCGATTGTGGCCGCCGTGCTGGCAGACCCCCAAAGCAAGGGCGCTCTGGCGAGCATCAAAGCCTTTCACGGCCGCGCAAGCCGCACCGAGCTTGACCGCTGGTGGGCGGCCATCGAAAGGGGGCGCGTAGCCCCCGAGGTCAGACGCGAAGCTGCCGCGGGCGATGCCCTCCCCCCGCCCCGCGCCTGGGCCGAGCGCAACCCCGAAGCCGATGCCCGTCTCAAGCACGCACGCCCCGTCGTCGAGGCCGTGGCTGAAGAACTCAGGATGCCGGTCGAAAACCTCCTCACCCCTGAGTTCCTGCGCCGTGTCGCCTGGCAGCCGAGCGGCCTGACCGCCGAGGCCGTGGCATCCGATCTGGCCACGCTCGGCGCGCGTCCCTGGCAGCTTGAGCAGACCGCACAGAGGATCGCCGCAGCCTTTGTAGAGGCGGCGCAAAGCGAATCCGCGCCCGCGACGGTCGATTCGTAGATTCGATCCAAGCGATTCATCCTCGCGTGGCCCTGCTCTTCTAGGCTGAGGGCACACATAACTTTGGAGGCAGCGTGGCCAAGCTCTCGGATGTCTACTTCATCGACGGTGTGCGTACGCCCTTCGGGCGCGCCGGCGAGAAGGGCATGTATTGGAACACCCGCTCAGATGACATGGTGGTCAAGGCCATGATGGGTCTGATGGAGCGCAATCCACGCGTACCCGGCGATCGCGTGGAGGATGTCGCGATCGCCGCCACCTCGCAGACGGGCGACCAGGGACTGACTCTCGGGCGCAGCACGGCGATTCTCGCCGGTCTCCCCCAGTCGGTGCCGGGCTACGCCATCGATCGCATGTGCGCGGGCGCGATGACGAGCGTGACCACTCTTGCCGGTTCCATCGGCTTCGGAATGTACGACATCGCCATCGCCGGTGGTGTCGAACACATGGGCCGTCACCCGATCGGCTCGAACGCCGACCCCAACCCTCGTTTCGTCGCGGAGAAGATGGTCGATCCGGCCGCCCTCAACATGGGCGTGACCGCCGAGCGCATCCACGACCGCTTCCCCCACCTCACCAAAGAGCGCGCCGATCGATTCGGGATGCTGAGCCAGCACAAGGCACAGGCCGCCTATGACGCGGGCAAGATTCAGCCCGACCTCATCCCCGTCGCGATCAAGGATGAGACCGGCGCGTGGGGTCTGGCGACCGAGGATGAGGGCAGGCGTCCGCAGACCACGATGGAAGACCTCGCCGCGCTCAAGACCCCGTTCCGCCCGCACGGGCGGGTGACCGCGGGCACCGCGTCGCCACTCACCGACGGGGCCACGGTGAGCCTGCTCGCCTCGGGCAACGCGGTGAAGGAACTCCGCCTCGCCCCGAAGATGCGCCTGGTCTCCTACGCCTTCGCGGGCGTGCAGCCCGAGATCATGGGCATCGGCCCGATCCCCTCGACCGAGAAGGCCCTGCGCAAAGCGGGCCTGACGATCGGCGACATCGGCCTGTTCGAGCTGAACGAAGCTTTCGCCATCCAGGTGATCTCACTTCTCGATCACTTCGGCATTGCCGACGATGACCCGCGCGTGAACCAGTGGGGCGGGGCGATCGCGCTCGGGCACCCCCTCGCGGCATCCGGTGTGCGCCTGATGATCCAGCTCGCCGCACAGTTCGCCGAGCGCCCGGATGTGCGCTACGGCCTCACCGCCATGTGCGTCGGCCTCGGGCAGGGTGGCAGTGTCATCTGGGAGAACCCCCACTACACAGGGAAGAAATGACCATGAGCAAAGACGTCAAGATCGACTTCTCTTCGCTGCAAGAACTCGCCGGCGACGAGGTCGTCACGCACTCCACTGTGCGCGATGTGCACCTGCCTTCGGGCAGGGTGATGGCGCTCATCACCCTCGACAATGGCCGCGACCACAACCGCCCCAATACTCTCGGGCCGAAGACGCTCATGGAGCTCGGTGAGCGGCTCGACGAGTTGGCGGCACGCGCGGCTGCCGGCGAGATCGCCGCGGTGGGGATCACCGGCAAGCAGTACATTCTTGCCGCCGGTGCTGACCTCAGCGACATCACCCTCGTCGGTTCGAAAGACAACGCACGCAAGATCGCCCAACTCGGCCACCATGTGTTCGGCAAGCTCACCGAGCTCGGCGTGCCCTCCTTCACCTTCGTGAACGGGCTCGCACTCGGTGGCGGCCTTGAGATCGCGTTGAACTCCCACTACCGCACCGTTGACGCTTCCGCCGCCGCGATCGCGCTTCCCGAGGTCTTTCTCGGCATCATCCCGGGCTGGGGCGGTGCCTATCTGGTGCCGAACCTCATCGGCATCGAAAACGCCCTTGAGGTCGTGATCTCGAACCCGCTCAAGCAGAACCGCATGCTCAAGCCCCAACAGGCCTTCGACCTCGGCATGATGGACGCCATCTTCCCCGCGGCGACCTTCCTCGAGTCGTCGCTGCGCTGGGCCGACGGCGTGCTCGGCGGTTCGATCACCGTCGAGCGCAAGAACGAGCCGGGCAAGGTCGAGCGCATGACCAAGTGGCCGATCGCCATCAAGATGGCCCGAGGGATGCTGGAGTCGCGCATCGGAACGGTTCCGCGCTCGCCCTATGTCGCCTTGGATCTGCTCGACAAAGCCAAGCGCGGCACAAAGGCCGAAGGCTTCGCCCGCGAAGACGAGGCGCTCGCCGAGCTTGTCACGGGCGACCAGTTCGCGGCATCCATGTATGCCTTCGATCTCGTGCAGAAGCGCGCCAAGCGCCCCGTCGGCGCCCCCGACAAAGAACTCGCCAAGAAGGTGACCAAGGTCGGCATCATCGGCGCGGGTCTGATGGCAAGCCAGTTCGCGCTGCTCTTCGTGCGTCGCCTGCAGGTGCCTGTGCTCATCACCGACCTTGACCAAGCACGCGTCGACAAGGGCATTGACTATATCCGCGAAGAGATCGCCGCGCTCGAAGCCAAGGGCCGCATCGACGCCGACACCGCCGCGAAGCTGCGCGGTCTCGTGCGAGGCACGGTCGACAAGAGCGAGTACGCCGACTGCGATTTCGTCATCGAGGCGGTCTTTGAAGAGGTTTCGGTCAAGCAGCAGGTCTTCGGCGAGATGGAGAAGATCGTCGCCGAAGATGCGATCCTCGCGACCAACACTTCTTCGCTGTCGGTCGAAGAGATCGGTGCGACTCTCACGCATCCCGAGCGCCTGGTGGGCTTTCACTTCTTCAACCCGGTGGCCGTTATGCCGCTGATTGAGATCGTGAAGGCCCCGAAGACATCGGATGCCGCGCTCTCGACGGCCTTCGTCGTCGCCAAGAATCTCGGCAAGAACGCCGTGCTCACCGCAGATGCCCCGGGCTTCGTGGTGAACCGCCTGTTGGCAAAGGTCATGGGCGAAGCGGCACGTGCGGTCTACGAGGGTACGCCCGTCGTGGATGTCGAGAAGGCTTACGCACCCCTCGGGCTACCGATGGGGCCGTTCCAGCTCATCGACCTTGTCGGCTGGAAGGTCGCCGCGCATGTGCAGGACACGATGGCGAAGGCCTTCCCCGAGCGCTTCTACGCGAACGAGAACTTCCACGCTCTGGCCGCGCTGGATCGCGTCGTCGAAAAGGACAAGGGCGGCAAGGTCACCGGGTTCACCAAAGAAGCGAGCGTGCTCGTGAAGCAGGCGGCGGGCACGACCCCCGTATCGGCCGAGGAGATTCTTCGCCGCGTGCAGGATGGCCTCGCCCAGGAGATGAAGATCATGCTCGATGAGGATGTGGTGCCCGAGGTCGAAGACATCGACCTGTGCCTGATTCTCGGAGCCGGTTGGCCTTTCATCGACGGTGGAGCATCCCCGTATCTCGACCGAGAGGGTGCTTCGGAGCGCGTCTTCGGCGCGACCTTCCACACCCCGCCGATTCGGGGCATCGAGCACCGCTGAGCCTGCTTCTCGAACGGCGGGATGCCGTTCTCTGACAGCTAGGAGCTCGCGTCCACTCGCTGTGCGGGCACTGTCGTGGCGTCAGAGTCGCTCTGGCGCGCGACGGGGATGCGGGTGCCGAGAACCTGAGCGACGACATCCTGAGCGATCTTCGAGGCCGTGAGCCCGGCGTCTTCGAGGATCTGCTCTCGGCTGGCGTGCGGAATGAACTCATCCGGCAGGCCCAACTCGTCCACCGCGGTGTCGACTCCGGCCTCGCGCAGCACCTGCCGCACGCGCGTGCCCACCCCGCCGACCCGGATGCCGTCTTCGAGCGTGATCACGAGCCGGTGCTGGCGGGCGAGTTCCACCAGCGAGGCTTGCACCGGGATCACCCAGCGAGGGTCGATCACCGTCGCCCCGATCCCCTGCGCCCGCAGGCGCTCGGCCACCTCGATCGCTATCGTCGCGAAAGGGCCGATGCCGACCAGCAGCACGTCTTCTTGGCCCTCACCGCGCCACAGCACGTCGACGCCGTCATCCAGACGCTCGAGCGCGGGAATCTCGGCGATCGCCTCACCTTTCGGGAAGCGGACGACGGTGGGCGCGTCATCGACGGCGACCGCCTCATCGAGCGCCTCGCGCAGCCGGGCGGCGTCACGCGGAGCGTTGATGCGGATGCCGGGCACGAGCTGCAGGATGGCCAGATCCCACACACCGTGATGGCTGGGGCCATCTGGCCCCGTCACGCCGGCCCGGTCGAGCACGAAGGTGACACCGGCTCGATGGAGAGCGACATCCATCAGAACCTGATCGAAGGCGCGCCCCATGAAGGTGGCGTAGATCGCCACGACGGGATGCAGACCGCCGAAGGCGAGTCCTGCGGCGGCGGCGACCGCGTGCTGCTCGGCGATGCCCACGTCGTAGACCCGTTCCGGGAATCGCTCGGCGAACTGCGCCAGACCCGTCGGGCGCAGCATGGCCGCCGTCATCGCGACGACGCGCGGATTCTTCTGGCCCGCATCCACCAGTGCCTCAGAGAACACTTCCGTCCAGCTCTGTGAGTTCACCGATCCCAATGGGTCGCCCGTCTCAGGGTCTATGCGCCCGACGGCATGGAACTGATCGGCCTCGTCGTTGCGAGCAGGGGCATAGCCGCGCCCCTTCTCTGTGATCGCATGCACGATCACCGGAGCGCCGTAGTCCTTCGCGAGGGTGAGGGTCTCGACCAGAACCTCGAGATTGTGTCCATCGATCGGACCTAGGTACTTGATGTCGAGATTGGAATACAGCTCTTCGTTGTTGGTGAAGCGGGCGAGAAAGCCTCGCGTGCCCCCGCGCACGCCACGATAGAGGGCGCGCGGCATCCCGCCCATGCGCTCGAAGAGCGAACCCGAGCGACGATCCAGCCCCTTGTAGGCATCACCCGCGCGCACCCGATTCAGAAAGCGCGCCATACCGCCGATGGTGGGTGCATAGGAGCGCCCGTTGTCGTTGACGACGATCACGAGGTTGCGGTCGTTGTCGTCGGTGATGTTGTTGAGCGCCTCCCAGGTCATGCCGCCCGTGAGCGCGCCATCGCCCACGACCGCCACCACATGACGGTCGGCCCTGCCGGTGGCGGTCAGCGCACGCGAAAGGCCGTCGGCCCAGCTCAGCGAGCTCGAGGCGTGCGAAGACTCGACAACGTCGTGCGCGCTCTCCTCCCGCTGCGGGTAGCCTGCGATGCCGCCGCGCTCACGAAGCTTCGAGAAGTCCCGGCGCCCGGTCAGCAGCTTGTGCACATAAGACTGGTGCCCGGTGTCGAAGATGATCGGGTCATCCGGCGAAGAGAACACGCGGTGCAGCGCGATGGTGAGTTCGACGACACCGAGGTTCGGCCCGAGGTGCCCACCGGTGCGCGAGACGTGCTCGATGAGAAAGGCGCGTATCTCGGCGGCGAGTTCTTCCAGCTCGCTGGCCGTGAGGCCGTCAAGGTCACGAGGACCCGCAATGCGAGAGAGAATCGTCATCCTCGCTGCCCCCTGCTTCTGACCCTGCCTGACCCGGTGACCGTGGCTCAAGTCTAGGTCACCGGGCTGTGCGCTCACTCAGACAAGCGAACGCAAGACGTACTGCAGGATTCCGCCGTTGCGGTAGTAGTCGGCCTCGCCGGGCGTGTCAATGCGCACTGTCGCCTCGAAGGTGATCGTCTGCGCACCCGGGGCCGAGAACTCGCTCGGTTCGGCGGTCACCGTCACCGTCTTGGGGGTGATCCCCGCGTTCAACTGCTCAAGACCGGTGATCGACACGATCTCGGTGCCGTCGAGCCCCAGGGTCTCCCAGCTCTCGCCCTCGGGGAACTGCAAGGGCACCACGCCCATCCCGATCAGATTCGAACGGTGGATGCGCTCGAAGCTCTCGGTGATGACCGCCTTGACCCCCAGAAGGCTCGTACCCTTGGCAGCCCAGTCGCGAGAAGAACCCGAGCCGTATTCCTTGCCGCCGAAGACGACGAGCGGGGTGCCGGCAGCCTGATAGTTCATGCAGGCGTCATAGATGTAGGCCTGCGGGCCGCCGGGCTGCGTGAAGTCGCGCGTGTAGCCGCCCTCGACCTCGACCCCGTCGTTGACGGCGCGGACCAACTGGTTCTTCAAGCGGATGTTCGCGAAGGTTCCCCGGATCATGACTTCGTGGTTGCCGCGTCGTGAGCCGAAGGAATTGAAGTCTTTCTGACGCACACCGTGCTCTTCGAGGTACTTCGCCGCGGGGGTGCCGATCTTGATGTTTCCGGCCGGGCTGATGTGATCGGTGGTGACCGAGTCGCCGAGCGTGGCCATCACGCGTGCGCCGGTGATGTCCTGAACCGGCGTCAACTCCATCGTCATGCCATCGAAGTAGGGCGCCTTGCGCACATAGGTCGAGCTGTCATCCCACTCGAAGATCGGGCCTTCGGGTGTCGGCAGTGTCTTCCACCGTTCGTCACCATCGAAGACCGTCGCGTACTGCTTGATGAACTGCTCCCGAGAGATCGACGAATCGATGATCTCTTGGATCTCGGCCGGAGCCGGCCAGATGTCCTTGAGGAACACCTCCTTGCCTTCGCCATCGGTGCCGAGGGCATCGGTCTCGAAGTCGAAGTGCATGGTGCCGGCGAGCGCGTAGGCGACCACCAGCGGCGGCGAGGCGAGGTAGTTCATCTTCACATCGGGGCTGATGCGACCCTCGAAGTTGCGGTTTCCGGAGAGCACCGCGGTCACGGCGAGGTCTTTCTCGTTGACCGCCGCCGCGACCTCTTCGATGAGAGGCCCGGAGTTTCCGATGCAGATGGTGCATCCGTAGCCGACCGTGTAGAAGCCCAGGCCCTCCAGGTCTTTGTCCAGGCCCGACTTCTCGTAGTAGTCGGTGACGACCTTCGACCCTGGGCCGAGCGTCGTCTTCACCCACGGCTTCTGCTTCAGACCCTTCTGTCGCGCCTTGCGCGCGAGAAGGCCCGCGGCGATCATCACCGAGGGGTTCGAAGTGTTGGTGCACGAGGTGATGGCAGCGAGGGTGACCGCGCCGTTGTCGATGGTGTAGGGCTCGCCCGAGGGCGGCGTGATCCGCACCGGCTTGGACGCACCGTTCAAATGTCCACTGTTGACGTGCACGACGCTGGTGTCTTCGTCTTCCTCCCCCGGGACAGAGCCGGGGTCAGATGCCGGAAAGGAGTGCTTCGAGGCGAGATCGACCATGTCCTCCGTGGTCGAGGGCGTCGCGTAGTTGACGATGTCTTTCTCGAACTGCGCCTTGGCCTCTGACAGCAGAATGCGATCCTGCGGTCGCTTGGGTCCGGCAATCGACGGGACGACCGTCGCGAGGTCGAGCTCCATGTACTCGCTGAAGATCGGCTCGCGCGAGGGGTCGTGCCAGAGGGACTGCTCTTTGGCGTAGGCCTCGACGAGGGCGACGGCCTGCTCTCCGCGCCCGGTGAGGCGCAGGTAGTCGAGGGTGACATCGTCGATCGGGAACATCGCGGCGGTCGAGCCGAACTCGGGGCTCATATTGCCGATGGTCGCACGGTTGGCCAGAGGCACGGATGCCACACCCTCGCCATAGAACTCGACGAACTTGCCGACCACACCGTGCCGGCGCAGCATGTCGGTGATGGTGAGCACGACGTCGGTGGCGGTCACACCCGCGGGGATGGATCCGGTGAGCTTGAAGCCGACGACGCGCGGGATGAGCATCGAGACCGGCTGGCCG
>CAZHIU010000023.1:0-30879 GCA_964532555.1 uncultured Microbacterium sp. | reverse complement strand
GCGTCGGCGGCAACACAGAACTCATGAGCTAAAGTGTAACCACCCACACCACCCAACCACACCCACCCACACAGCTCGCTCCGCCACTATAGAACCGGCACTACCGCGAGCGGTGGCCCGAGACATGTCCCGGTCAACGCGAGGAGCGCGCGGTGCGACCGCGCACGACGCCGACGAAAGTCTCGACGTCCGCGGTTGTGCGCTCGCGTAGCCAGGCGAGCGCGACGGTAGATGTCGGTCCGTCACGCAGTGTCCGGGAGCCGACATCTTTGCGATGGTGTGCGCGCGCGAGCGACATCGGCATGATGACGATGCCGAAGCCGCTGGCGACGATCGCGACGGCATCCGCTGTCGTCTCGGGCGGGGCGAATCGGGGGGCGAGAGTGCCATCGACTCGCGCCGCCAGCACATCGTCGCGAGGCACGATGAGAACTTCTCCCGCGAGGTCCTCGGTGCGAAGTTCTTCGGCAGCCATCAGGTGCGAGTCGGCGGACGCCACCACCACCCCCACCTCGTCATAAAGCGGGATGACGTGCAAACCCCGATCATCAAGGGGAAGGCGCACCAGCGCTGCATCCACCTCGCCGCCTGTCAGCGCTGAGAGCTGTTCGGCAACGGTGATCGGCACGAGTTCAAAGGGCACGCGAGGCATCCGCTCGCGCCAGATGTCGATCCACTTGCCAGGCGTCGCACCAGCGACCGCACCCAGGCGGAAGGAGCGCTGTTCGGCAGATGACGATGCCGGCGACAAGGGCCGATCCTCTCGCTGAGATCTCGCTGCCATGCGGCTCAGCCTAACGGGCGTGTCGTGTGCGGCGGATCAGGCGGCGAGCCACAAGCCCTTGCGATCGGTGGTCACCGCAGTGCCCGCGGGCACCGTCTCGTCGTCGCCGATTCGGGTTCCTCGCGCGATGCGGGCTCCGGCTCCGACGGTGGTGCGCACGCCGATCTGTGCCCGATCACCGATGCGAGCGCCGGGGCCGATGTGCGCGTGGGCGTCGATGCGGGCATCTTCGCCGATCTCGGCATCCGGTTCAATCCAGGCGCCGCGTGACACGTGTGCACCGGCGGCGACCCGCACGCCGGGTTCGACATATGCCCCGAGAGCAATATATGCCTGCGGGTGCACCTTCGCGCCGTGCGCGACGAGCCCTCGGCCATTGGCGTGCTTGCGATAGCGCAGCACCGCACCCTGGTCGTCTTCGATGTCGACGTAGTTCTTGCCCACGAGTACCTCCCACCCGGAACAGCCTTAACACCCGGATATAGAGACAACCACAAGAGGCTGTGGTTCATTCCCAGCTAAGGAGCAAAAGTGAGGCGACAGGCCGCTAGTGCGCCTTGCGCAGAGTCAGTCCTCGCGGTGTCTGCACGAATCCGGCATCCTGCAGCGCGGCGCCGAGGGCGGTTCCATAGACGGTGACGCCATTGACCTTCTCGATCGTGAGCGTGTCGAGCCTTCGCGCGCGCGCTGTCTCGGCCAGATCGGATGCCGCCGCGCACAGCGCATCCACCTCCTCGCTGAACGCGATCGCCGAGCGTCCGCCGCGCTCGAGGTAGAGCACCAGCGCACCGTCAACGAGCACGACAAGGCTCCCGGCCTTGCGGCCCGGGCGATGCGCGACATCCTCGCGCCGGGGCCAGGCCAACGCCGCACCATAGGGATTGGCCGGGTCGCTCGCGGCGAGAGTGATCGACTGCCGCGGTGGCGGATCGGCGAGCGCGGCGTGCTCACGCAGGCGGTCGACGGTGAGGGATGCCGCGAACTGCGCCGCACCCAAGCCCTCGATCACATAGCCCCGGCGGCACTGACCGGCCTCTTCGAAACCCGCGAGTATCCGGTAGGCCTGTGCGAAACCACCGGGCGCTCCTTCGGCCTGCACCGCGCCCCGCGTGACAACGCCGTAGCGGTCCATCAGCAGCGAGGCGTTCACGGTGGCCCGCTGTGCGACTTCTGCGGCCGTCGTCGTTGCCGCGACGTGTGGCAGAAGCGACCAGCGCCCCCCGAGCGTCGGCCGGGCCTCGGGGGCAGCGCCGCCACTGGCCGCGAGCGGGATGCCGCGATAGGTGCGCGTGCGCGGCGCACGCCGCACCACGCGATGCGCTTGCGAACCGCCCGCGAGCAGACCGCGAATGGGCGCGAAAGTGTCATTGCTCACACGGCCCGCCCAGGCCAGCTCCCACAGCGCTTCGAGCACCTCTTGCTCGTTCTGGGCGCCTGTCATTTCACGCAACTGTGTGGCGAAGTAGGCACCACCGGCGGCCATCGCGGCACGCACACGGGCTGGGAGAGAGCCCTCGGCGATCTCGAGTTCGGATTCGGGCAGGGTGAAGCGGGCAAGGGCTGCCGGATGCAGCGACACCCACCCGTCGCGCCCCGGTAGTGCCCCGTGCCCCGCCCACAGCACCTCACCTCCCGCGGTCAGCTCATCAAGCATCGCGGGAGTGTAGGCGTGCACGCGCGCGGGCAGTACGAGTGATTCCCACGCACTCGCGGGAATCGGCACCCCGGCGAGCTGCTCGCAGACCGCGAGAACACCGTCAACCCCTTCCAGAGGTCGCTGCAGATGCTGCCACACCGGAAGGAAACGTGCGTAGGCCTCGGGCGGCACCGGTTCCACGCTGCCGCGAATCGCGGCGAGCGAGCGCATCCGGATGCGCCGCAGCGCCTCGCTGTCGCACCACTCCTGCTCATCGACGCTCCCCGCCGCCTCAGGCAGGAAGTAGCCGCTGGTCACTCGCCCCGCGCCGCTCAGCCGCTGAAGCACCTGGCGGGCGACGGCGGTGCCGATGCCGAAGCGCGTGGCGACGGCATCCGTCGTGAAAGGGCCGTGGGTGCGCGCGTAACGCGCTACGAGATCGCCCAGGGGATCGGCGAGCACTTCGAGAAAAGCCACGGGAACACCGATGGGCAGAACCACCCCGAGCGCATCGCGCAGACGCCCCGCGTCTTCGATGGCGGCGACACACGTGACCCCAGCGACGGTGACCTCGATCGCGCGGCGGGCTTCGATGAGTGCGAGCAGATGCGCGGTCGCCTCTTCGGGGTTCTCGATCCTCGCCGCCACTTCTGCGGCATCCAGCGGCCCGAGCAGCCGCAACAGATCGGCCACGCCCTCCACTCCGCGCGCCTGCCGCGAAGGGTCAAGGCGCTGCACCTCGCGCTCGTACTGCGCGATCACCTCGGGGTCGAGCAGCTCTCGCAACTCGACCGTGCCGAGCAGCTCTCCCAGCAACGCCGGGTCGACCGAGAGCGCCGCCGCGCGCCGTTCGGCCAGCGGCGAATCCCCTTCGTACATGAACGCGCCGATATAGCCGAAGAGCAGATCGCGCGCGAAGGGGGAGGGCTGGGCAGGTTCGGTCTCGACGAGCCGGATGCGGCGTTCGGCGATGGCGGTGTGAAGCCGCCGCAACGACGGCAGGTCGTAGACATCCTGCAGCACCTCGCGCAGGGTTTCGAGAATGATCGGAAAGCGCGGATGGCGACGGGCCACCTCCAACAGTTGCGCAGAGCGCTGTCGCTGCTGCCACAACGGTGTTCGTCTATTCGGATTCGTGCGCGGAATGAGCAGCGCCCGCGCCGCGCACTCGCGAAAGCGCGAGGCGAACAGGGCCGAGCCCCCGACCTCTTCGGTCACGAGCTGCTCGATCTCTTCGGGTTCGAAGACGAAAAGATCGGCGCCGGGAGGCTCGGCGTCGGCATCCGGGATGCGAACGATGATGCCGTCGTCACTCGCGACCGCGGAACCCTCGACTCCCAGACGCTCACGCAGGCGCGCATTGATCGCCAGCGCCCACGGCGCGTGCACCTTCATGCCGTAGGGAGAGTGCAGGATGACACGCCAGTCACCCACCTCGTCGTGGCCGCGTTCGACGGTGAGCGACTGATCGGTGGGCAGGGTTCCCGTGGCCTCGCGCTGCTCGGCGAGATGCCCGAGCAGGTTCGCCTGGGCACGCTCGTCGAGCCCGGCATCCGAAAGCCGTGCGGCTGCCTGCGCGGGGGATGCGCTGCTCAGTTCGCGAGTGAACCTGCCGAGCGCCTCGCCCAGTTCGAAGGGGCGACCGATGCCGTCGCCGCGCCAGAACGGCACGCGGCCGGGCTGTCCGAAGGCGGGGATGACGTTGACCCGATCGTGCGTGATCTCGGCGACCCGCCAACTCGTCGTGCCGAGGGTGAACACATCACCGACCCGCGACTCGTAGACCATCTCTTCGTCGAGCTCGCCGACGCGCGCACCGGTGCTTTCGCCCGCGACGAAAACCCCGAAAAGACCCCGGTCGGGGATCGTGCCGCCGCTGGTGACAGCGATGCGCTGCGCGCCGGGTCGCCCCGTGAGGGTTCCGGCATCACGATCCCAGATGAGACGCGGGCGGAGTTCGGCGAACTCGTCCGAGGGAAAGCGCCCGGCGAGCAGATCCAGCGTCGCCTCGTAGGCCGAACGGGGCAGCGATGAGAAAGGGGCGCTCTGTCGCACCGTCTCGAACCAGCCCTCGACGTCGAGGGGGGCGAGGGCACAGGCGGCGACCGTCTGTTGAGCGAGGATGTCGAGAGGGTTCTGCGGCACGAAGATCGCCTCGATCTGGCCCGCGAGCATGCGCTCGGTGATGATCGCGGTGTGCAGCACATCGCCACGGTGCTTGGGAAAGAGCGCGGCGCGGCTGATCTCGCCGACTTGATGCCCGGCCCGGCCGACGCGCTGCAGGCCGGATGCTGCCGACGGCGGCGCTTCGACCTGGATCACGAGATCCACCGCACCCATATCGATGCCGAGTTCGAGGCTGCTCGTTGCCACCACGCAGCGCAGCACACCGGATTTCAATTCGTCTTCGACGATGGCGCGCTGCTCTTTCGAGATCGATCCGTGGTGGGCTTTGGCGAGTTCAGGGGTGGCACCGGCCGTAGAACCGGATTGCGCGATCATCTGGGCGGGAGGGCGGTGCGCGGGCAGTTCGATCCCGAGCCGTTCGGAGTAGATCTCGTTCAACCGCGCGGTGAGGCGCTCTGCCAAGCGGCGCGAGTTCGCAAAGACGATCGTCGAACGGTGCTGCAGGATGCGATCGACGATGGCCTCCTCAACATGCGGCCACACCGATCCGGTGACCTCGGTGTGCTCGGCAGCACCTGTTGCGGCAAGGCCGGGAGCACCCGGTGGGGGCGGAGGGTTGCGCATGTCATCGACGGGCACGGTGACGCTCAGTTCGAAGGTCTTGGATGCCGGCGGAGCGACGATGTCGACAGGTGCCTGCCCGCCCAAGAATCGTGCGACCTCGTCGATGGGTCGCACGGTCGCCGACAAGCCGATGCGCTGCGCGGGCGTGTCGAGCAGGGCATCCAGTCGCTCCAGGCTCACCGCGAGATGCGCACCGCGCTTGGTGGCCGCGACCGCGTGCACCTCGTCGACGATGACGGTGCGTACACCGCGCAGCGTCTCGGCGGCACGGCTGGTGAGCATCAGATAGAGCGACTCGGGGGTCGTGATCAGGATGTCGGGCGGTGTGGCCAGCAGCTTGCGCCTATCGGCCGAAGTGGTATCGCCCGAGCGGACGCCCACGGTCACCTCGGGGGCGTCGAGACCCAGGCGTCGGGCCGACTGCCCGATACCGATGAGCGGTGAGCGCAGATTGCGTTCGACATCGACGCCGAGTGCCTTCAGGGGCGAGATGTAGAGGATGCGGGTGCGTGGGGCCTCGTTCGGGATGTCGGATGCCGCATCCCCCCGCTCGCGAAACACCCGGTCGATTGCCCAGAGAAAGGCCGAGAGGGTCTTGCCCGAACCGGTGGGTGCGACCACCAGGGCATGTCTGCCCGCGGCGATGGCATCCCAGGCCCCGGTTTGCGCTGGCGTGGGCGCGGTGAAGGCACCCTGGAACCAGTCTCGTGTCGCAGGGGTGAAGCGTTCGAGCACATCGCTCACTGCTCTATCTTCGCGTGTGCATCCGACATCTGCTTCCGCGGCAGCGAGGGGCGACACGCGGAACCGCGTAGCCTTGAGACATGACGCACGACAACATGAGCGGCAACGAGATGCGACAGCGCATGAGCTGGGGTGCGGGCATCGCGATCGGAATGGGTGTGGGTGTTGCCCTCGGTGCCGCGACGGGCAATATGGCTCTGGGTGTCGCGCTGGGCGTCGCCATCGGCGTTCTCTTTGCCGTTGTGGTCGGGATGCCGCGCCGCGCGAAGAACGTGCCCAACAATGAGCACGACGGCGCCGAGGAGGACGGCGACCTCTGAGCTCAGCCCTCGCCGTCCCGCCACGACTCGAGGAAGCCGTGGACATCCGCGAGCTCGTGCTCAGAGATGCTGTGGGCCATGCCCGGGTACACCCGACCCGACAGCTCTGCGTGATCGGGAAGCCACTGGGCCGTGTGGTCGATGTGGTGCGGCGGGATGACGTCGTCGAGCGCACCGCGACCCCAGAAGACACGCGGTCGCCGTTCGCGCAGAGTGGTATCCCCGGGCAGATCGCCCTGCGCGGCATAGCCGCTGAGCGCGACGACCGCACCGAAACGCTCGGGAGCCAGGCGCATCGCCTGCAGCGCCACGGCGGCCCCCTGCGAGAAGCCGAGAAGGGCGACGCGCGCCGTATCGTGCTCATTCGCCGCGGCGGGCATCGCGCCATCGAGCCATGCGAGCAGCGCCTCAGCCGCCGCCGTGATCGCCGCCGGGTCGCGCCGAGAAAGGTCATCGATCGGATACCACGAGCGCCCCGGCATCGGCCACGGTGGGGCGAGGGGAGCTGCCACCGCCGCCACGAGGAGGCCCTCGGGCAGAAAAGGCACGAGTCCGAAGAGGTCGTGCTCATCCGCCCCGTAACCGTGCAGCAGAACGAGCAAGGGCGTGCCCGCGCGCTCGTTCGCCGGATGCGACCACAGCGTTGCGGCGGCGTCCAAAACGAGGGGAGTGCTCATCCTTCCATCCTGCCAGCGCCGAACAACGGGGGTCGCGCACGAGCGGGTCTGGCGCATGGCTGGTAGAAAAGGAGCATGGCCGTGCGCACACCCGACCCTGACCCGGAAGATTCCGAGGGTGGTTCCGGACGCGCCGAAAGCATGCCCAGCCACAACCCGGCCTGGCTGAGCGAGGTCGAACTCGCCGAAGCACGCGGTCGCCTGCCGATCCTCTATGTCGAGGCGGTGCCGGTGCGCACAGACGGGCTCGGCCAGGTCGTCGAAGTCGGGATGCTGCTGCGCTCCACCCCGCTCGGGGAGATGACCCGCTCCATCGTCTCGGGTCGTGTGCGCATGGGCGAAACGATCCGTGACGCGCTCTTTCGTCACATCGAGAACGACCTGGGGCCGATGGCCTTTCCGCTGCTGCCCCCGCAGCCGGTACCTTTCATGGTCGCGGAGTACTTTCCCCTGCCTGGCATCTCGTCGTTCCACGACGATCGTCAGCACGCGGTATCGCTCGTTTTCGTGGTTCCGGTGACGGGGAGCTGCGACCCGCGGCAAGACGCGCTCGAGGTGACCTGGTTCTCGCCCGAAGAAGCGGCATCCGATGCCGTCACGAACGAAATGGAGGGCGGGCGCGGTGCGCTGATCCGCAGCGCCCTGGCCAGCGTGGGTCTTCTGCGCTGATTCTGTTTCGGACGCACCCAGATCGGCGTCGCGGATTCTGGCCGTGAGCGGTATTCTCACAGATGACGTGCGTTTTCGCATCGCTTCTTGCCCGCCTGCGCGCCGACGGAGAAAGTGAAGATATGTCAGACAACTCGACATCCGAAAAAACTCCCGAAGACTCCTTCGATGAGATGCTGGAAAGCGGTGAGACGCGCACGGCCGCGGCCACCTTCTCGATTTCGTTCCGTGGCTATGACCGCGATGAGGTCGACAACGTCTTCCACGCGCTGAACCTTCGGCTTGCGGGAACCTCGGCGCTCGCCGAACAGCTTGCCGAGACGCAGGCACGGCTCGAAACGGTCGAGAGACAACGTCAGGCACTGTCGGGAGAGCTCAAGGGTGCCTCGGTCGACGGCGAAGGAAACCCCAAGTATCAGGAGATCCTGCGCATCGCCGAAGAAGAGGCGCACACGATCATCAGCAACGCCTCGACGCACGGCAAGCGCATCCTCGAGGGCGCGCACGAAGACGCGCAGAAGCGCATCCAGGATGCCCAGACCGAGGCCGATCTGCTGCTGCAGCAGGCACGGCAGGATTCCGAGCAGACCCGCCTGCACATCAGTGGCGATCTCGAGGCGCACGCCGAGCGGATGGCGCGCGAAGAAGCGATCGCGGCGGAAAAGATCGCGCAGACCGAGCGGGAAGCCGCCGACATCCGCGCGGAAGCGGAGAAGGATGCCGCAGATCTGCGCGCGCTGGTCGAGGCGGAGATCGCCGAGCAGCGTGCCCGTGCGGAGGTCGGACTACGCGAGCTTCTGGCGCGAGCAACCGCTGTGGAGGAGTCGCTTGCGCGGCGTCAAGAGGTGGTTCGCGAAGAGATTCGCGCACGCCAGGAGGCAGCAGCCGCGCACGCCGAGCGCATCACCAACGACGCAAAAGAACAGGTGGAGCAATCGCTCAGCTACGCCGGTCAGGTAGCCGCGAAGGCCGATGAGCTCGAGCAGCGCGCGCTGGCCCGGGCAGAGCAGATCGACTCCGACACGAAGCTCCGTGCGCGCGAACACCTGGAGCGCGCACGCGCGCAAGCCCACCACATTCTGCAGATCGTCACCAAGCATGCCGACTCGATGGTGCAGAGTGCCGAAGAGCGCACGCGTGAGTTGCGCACGCAGGAGCAGGAGCTGCGCAGCTTCAGCGCCGATGTCACCTCGCTCATTCGGGTGGCTCTGCCCGAGAAGCAGGAGAACGCCGGTCCTGGCTTCGAGGCCGAGGTCGAAGACGAACTCGCGGCACTCATCGCTCGGGTCGACCCGACGCGTTTGCACGAGTCAGAAGAAGAGCACGTCGACGACCAGGGCGACGCGGAGGGTTCAGGGCAGGGCGGCTCGATGGCAGAGGACACGATCTTCCGCAACCCGAGGGGCGCCGATCTCGACGCTCACGCTGTCGTCGACGAGTAAGGCGAAGAGTTCGCACCGCGCACGTCGAGCTCGACCGGGTTTAGCCCGCTGTCGTCTCGCGCGCGATCGCCGCGACAAAGGCGTCGACGTCTGCCTCGGTGGTGTCGAAGGAGCACATCCAGCGCACTTCGTTTCTGGCCGCATCCCAGTCGTAGAAGCGGAACGATTGGCGCAGACGGTCGGCCACGCCGTCGGGCAGGGTCGCGAAGACGGCGTTCGACTGAGTCGCGTGGCTGAAACCGACGCCGCGAATAGAGCCGTCGGCAAGTCCCGCCTCGACGCCGGCCCGCAAACGCGCGGCCATTGCGTTGGAGTGACGGGCGTTTCGCAACCACAGATCGCCGTCCAGGAGCGCGATGAGCTGCGCCGAGATGAAGCGCATCTTCGACGCGAGCTGCATGGAGTACTTGCGCGAGTAACGTAGGCCCGCAGATGCTTCGGGGTCCAGCACGACGATCGCTTCGCTCAGCATCCCGCCGTTCTTCGTACCGCCGAGGCTCAGCACATCGACACCGACGTCGCGGGTGAAAGCGCGCAGGGGGGCATCAAGGGCGGCGGCGGCGTTGGCGAGGCGGGCACCGTCAAGATGCACCCGCATCCCCAGGGCGTGCGCGTGCGCGGCGATCTCGCGTATCTCTGCCGTGCTGTAGAGCGTGCCGAGTTCGGTGGACTGGGTGATCGAGACGACCAGGGGTTGCGCGCGGTGCTCATCACCCCAGCCCCAGGCCTCCCGGTCGATGAGTTCGGGCGTGAGCTTGCCGTCCTCGGTCGGCACAGTCAGAAGCTTCATGCCGCCCATCCGCTCGGGTGCCCCGCCCTCGTCGACGTTGATGTGGGCGGTGGATGCCGCGACAACGGCCCCCCAACGCGGCATCATCGACTGCAGCGCCACGACGTTCGCCCCCGTGCCGTTGAACACCGGGAAGGCGGTCGCGCCCTCACCGAAGTGGTGAGCGGTGACCTCTTGCAGGCGGGTGGTGTACACATCCTCGCCGTAGGCCGTTTGGTGCCCTTCGTTGGCCTCGGCGATCGCCGCGAGAACCTCGGGGTGAATGCCGGAGTAGTTGTCAGAGGCGAAGCCGCGCACGGCCGGATCATGCAGTCTGCTCACGCGTACAGCCTATGTCGGCGCCGGCGACTACGCTCTTTTCGTGGCCAATGAATCTTCCGCGGTGACGCAGCGCACGCGTCACCGTGCCTTCATGCAGGTGCTCATCAACACCGCGATCGCCAACGTCACCACGAGCTTTCTCTGGTTCGGGCTGACGTTCTGGGTATACATCGAGACGCGCTCAGTGCTCGCGACGGGCATCATCGGTGGCGCATACATGCTGCTGGTCTCGCTCTTCGCGATGGTGTTCGGCACCATCGTCGATCGGCACCGCAAGCACACGGTGATGGTGCTGTCGAGCGTCATCTCAGCCGCGGCGTTCTTGCTCGCGGGCGGGATGTATCTCTGGCATCCCGAGACCGAGCTGCTCAACCTCGGCGGGCCGTGGTTCTGGCTCTTCGCGGGCATCATTCTGCTCGGCGGCGTCGTCGAGCAATTGCGCGGTATCGCCCTGTCCACCACCGTCACTCTGCTCGTCGAAGAAGAGCGTCGAGCCAACGCGAACGGCCTCGTCGGCACGGTGCAGGGACTGGCCTTTGTCGTGACGAGCGTGTTCTCGGGGCTCTCGATCGGCTTTCTCGGGATGGGCGGAACCCTCGCCATCGCAATCGCCGCGATGGTGGTCACCTTCGGGCATCTGCTGTTCGTGCGCATCCCCGAGAGCCAGCCGGTGCCCGAAGAGGGCGGTTCGCACGCGCTGGATATGCGCGGCAGCATCCGGGCGATTCGTCTGGCACCGGGCCTGTTCGCGCTCATCCTCTTCTCGACCTTCAACAACCTCATCGGCGGCGTCTACATGGCGCTCATGGATCCCTATGGCCTCACCCTCTTCTCCGTGCAGATGTGGGGGGTTGTGCTCGGCATCGCATCGACCGGTTTCATCATCGGTGGCGCGATCGTCGCCAAATGGGGGCTTGGGCACAAGCCCATGCGCACGATGCTGCTGATCGTCGCCGCGATGGGGGTGCTCGGTGCGATCTTCATGATCCGCGAGTGGTGGGCGCTGTACGCCGTGGGAATCTGGTTGTACATGCTGCTCGTGCCACCGGTCGAGGCGGCGGAGCAGACCGTGATCCAGAAGGTCGTGCCGTTCTCACGCCAGGGCCGCGTCTTTGGCGTCGCTGCGGCGTTGGAGGCCGCCGCCGCCCCGATCACCGCGTTCCTCATCGCGCCGATCGCGGAGTTCTGGGTGATTCCCTATATGGACTCGGCCGCGGGCCAGCAGCGGTGGGGGTGGCTCCTGGGCGAGGGCGAGGCGCGCGGCATCGCACTCATCTGCTTCTTCGCGGGAATCATCATGGCCATCGTCGCCCTGCTCGCTTTCAGAACGCGTGCATACCGCGTGCTGAGCGAACTGTACGCACGACCCTCGGATCCCTTGACGGATGAGGCGGTCACGGCCTCGTCGCAGGCGGATGCCGCAAGCGCGCTGCCGCCCGTACCAGCCGCCGCCGTCGCCCCGCCGATGCCGGAGCCACAGGAGCGCGGAGTAGATTAGCACCGACGGCCGATCGCGTCGTCACGGTTTCGGGAGGATGTCATGCAACTCAAGGAAAAGGTCTTCGTCGTCACGGGCGCCGGCAACGGCATCGGCCGCGAGGTGGCATTGCAATTGCTTGCGGCCGAGGCGCGCGTCGCCGGAGTCGACCTCAGTGACAAGGGGCTGAGCGAAACGGCTGCGCGCGCAGAAGCGGGGGACCGATTCAGCACCCACGCCCTCGACATCACCAACCGCGCGGCAGTGCTGGCGCTTCCTGACGCGGTCGCCGCAGCCCACGGGCAGGTCGACGGGCTGGTCAACGTCGCCGGCATCATCCAGCGTTTCGTGCCCGTGATGGAACTGGGCTTCGACGACATGGAAAAGGTCATGAACGTCAACTTCTGGGGTGTGATGAACATGTGCAAGGCATTCTTGCCCGCGCTCGTCGAGCGCCCCGAGGCCTCGCTGGTCAACATCGCCAGCATGGGTGCCTACGCGCCGGTGCCAGGGCAGTCGGTGTACGGCGCGTCCAAGGCCGCTGTGGCCCTTCTCACGCAGGGTCTTTACGCCGAGCTGATGAAGACCTCGGTAGCAGTGACGGTGATTTATCCCGGCGCCATCGCCACCGACATCGCGAGCAACTCCGGGGCGATGCCCGCGAATATGGAGACCCCCGATGCGGGCGCATCGGCATACAAAACGACCCCCGCGCCCGAGGCGGCCCGCGTCATCGTCGAGGCCATTCGCAAGGGTTCGTACCGCGCGACGATCGGCTCTGACGCCGCCGCGATGGACAAGCTCACTCGCCTCAACCCCAAGATGGCCACCGAGATGATCGCCAAGAAGATGGGTGACCTGCTCGGCTGAGCCCGCCGCGATCGGCTCAGGCGTCGAGTTCGATGACGCGGTCGTTGATGTAGTTGGCGTGCGCATCCCACAGGCCGGCGAGTTCGGCCGCGACGACGTTCTCCATGCCCTCGAGACTCTTCACCCGCAAGATCGCCGCTGCCGTGCGCGGTTGTTCGCCGGTATCCCGCGCCGCCTTCGCGAAGCCCTGTGCAAGCGCGCGCACCCACGCCTCGCTCGCGGCCTTCACCGCGGCATAGTTGGCACCGCCCGCGAGCGGCCGCGCCACGGCCTTCGACGACACGATCGCCAGGCGACCCGCGTCAGAGGAGAGCAGATCGGGGTAGAACACCCGGCTGACGTTGCGCAGCACGGTGAACGACAGTTCGAGCGCTCGGTAGTCCTCGTCGCTCTGCGCGGGGATGCCGCCGCCACCGCGCCATCCACCGACCAGGGGCAGCACACCGTCGACGGCACCTTCGCTTGCGCGTAACCGCTCCGCAAGCTCGTGCACCGCGTCGAGCTCCGTCAGATCGCACACCTCTGTGCGTGCCCCCAGTTCACCGAGCGGCATCAACCGCTCGATATCGCGCGAAACAGCGACCACTCGCGCCCCGGCGGTGACCAGGGCGCGAGTGGTCGCGAATCCCAGCGCGCTCGTCGCCCCCGCAAGGACGACGAGCCTCTTGGATGAATCAGGCATCGCCCGCCCGGATGCCGACGGTCGATTCGATCACGGGGCGCATCTTCTTCTCGAGCGCCTCGAAGAACATCGACAGCGGGAACTCATCGTCCATCACGGCATCGGTGTAGCCCTTGAGCGGACCGGCAAGAATCTCATCCGACAGGCCGCGTGCCCACAGCGACGCCGGGTGCGGTGTCAGCACGGAGCGCACGAGCTCGTACGAGGCGAGCCAGTGCACGGCCTTCGGACGGTCGATCGAGCGCCAGTACAGCTCGTCGATCTGCGCACCGAGCTCGATGACGGCATCCGGAACACGATCCCACTCGAAGGCGAGCTGGGTGTCGTTCCAGTGCAGCACTCCGCGCTGGTGCAGCCACGCGAACAGCAACTGGCCGCCCAGGCCGTCGTAGTTACGCACGCGCGAACCGGTGATGGCGAAGCGGAAGATGCGGTCGAAGATCACCGCGTACTGCACGAGGGCGGCGTGATCCAGCATCCGCTCCTCGTTCGCACTGCGCTTGGCTTTCGCACTCAGACGCTTCTGTATCGCCACACTCTCGCGGAACGCGGTGAGGTCGCACCGCAGCTCTTCGAGCGAATAGAGGAAATACGGCATCCGCTGCTTGATCATGAACGGGTCAAAGGGCAGGTCACCGCGCATATGCGCCCGGTCGTGGATGATGTCCCACATCACGAAGGTGTGCTCAGCCAGTTCAGCGTCGTCGAGCAGACGCAGCGCGTCGTCGGGCAGTTCGAGCTTGGTGATCTCGGATGCCGCGCGAACCACGCGACGGTAGCGTGCCGCCTCGCGATCTTGGAAGATCGCACCCCAGGTGAAGGGCGGAATCTCGCGCATCGCCACCGTCTCGGGGAACAGCACCGCCGCGTTCGTGTCGTAGCCGGGGGTGAAGTCCACGAGCCGAAGCGAGAGGAACATCTTGTTGCCGTAGTCGCCCGCTTCGAGCTCGGCGACGAACTCGGGCCAGATCACCTCGACGATGAGCGCTTCGACAAGCCGATCAGGCGAGCCGTTCTGCGTGTACATCGGGAAGATCACCAGGTGCCGAACGCCGTCTTGACGCTGCTCGGCAGGCTGAAACTCGACCAGCGAGTCGTAGAAGTCGGGAATCCCGAAATCCTCTGCCACCCAGCGTTCGAAGTCGACGACGGATGCCGCGAGGTAGCTCGCATCGTGCGGGAAGGCGGGCGCGAGAGCGCGGATGCCCGCCACGATCGCCGCGACGTGTTCGCGCGCGGCGCTGTGGTGCGCGGGGTCGGGTATCGAACCGTCGTGCACCTGCACCTCGCGGATGGCGAGGACCGCGGCCTTGAGCGAAAGCCAGGCGGCCGATGTCTCGGCGGTGCGTGCGTCCTCAACGACCTCGGGTTCGCCGATGATTGCCTGGGTGACGAAAGGGTCTTGGGTGGCGCTCTTGTGCATGGGAACCTCCGATCTTCGGGTTGAGGGTGTTCGTCGCGAACTCTGAGCGAGGCGTGGGGCCTCGCATCGGACGAGTTCTGCGCGGCTCTTGCTTGTCTGTATAGCCTACGCAATAGGATGCCTGCGTGGCAGGTTCATCGAAGAACTCAAAGAAACATCGACCCCGCGCGCGCGGCAGCCGCACGAGCGGCAACCCGGCGCAGCGCCCCCTCATCGCGGCGGGGCCGCCTCGCTTTCGCGATTGGATCGGCGCGGCGCGTCCTCGCACGCTTCCGCTCGCCGTAGCCCCCGTGGTGATCGGCGCGGGCGCCTCGCAGATCACCGAGCACGTCTTTCACTGGGTGCTCGCCCTCGCGTGTCTGGCAGTGGCGGTGCTGCTGCAGATCGGAGTGAACTTCGCCAACGACTACAGCGACGGCATCCGAGGCACCGATGCACATCGTGAGGGGCCGCCGCGGATCACGGCTTCTGGTCGCGTGCGACCGAGGCGGGTGCTCGCGGTGGCGTTGGTCTTCTTCGCATTCGCCGCCATCGTGGGCGTTGCCATTGTGGTGCGCACCGAACAGTGGTGGCTGCTTGCGGTGGGGGCAGCGTGCCTGCTGGCCGCATGGTTCTACACCGGCGGGCGTCGCCCCTATGGCTATGCGGCCCTCGGTGAGGTCTTCGTCTTCATCTTCTTCGGCCTCGTCGCCACGCTGGGCACGAGCTGGGTGCTGGCCGGCGTCCTCACCGAGAACGCCTGGATCGGCGCGATCATCGCCGGCCTTCTCGCCTGCGCGGTGCTGCTCACGAACAACCTGCGTGACATCGAGCACGACCGCGCCGTGGGCAAGAAGACCCTGAGCGTGCTGATCGGCCGTACGGCGTCGCGCGTGCTGTTCACGGTGCTGATCGTCGTGGCCTTCTTGCTCGTCGCGCTCATTGCCGTGTTCTATCCGGCTGCCTGGCTCGGGATGTTCGCGTTGCTGGCCGCAGGCCCGGCCATCCTGATCGTCTGGACCTACCGATTGCCGAAAGAACTGATCGTCGCGCTGGGCCTCACCTCGCTCACCTCATTGGCAGTAGCGGTGGCGATCTACTGGGCCTTCGCGGGGTAGTTCGGCGGGTCTCACCGCGTTGCGGCATCCTCGACGTGCTCGTCGCGAACCTCGTTGCGCGCGCTCGCACGCTTCTCGAAAATCGACCGTGACGCCGCCGACAGTGGCGCACGCAAGAAGATCATCGAAAGGCTGAGCCCGATGAGCGTCGCGAAGATCACGGCGATCCACCAGTACTGCCGGAAGATCGGCAAGAACAGCAGCATGAGCGCCAACGGCACAAGAAAGGCCAGCAGCCGAAGCACGGTGTAGACAAGCAGGGGCGGCAACTTCACCTCTCCAGTCTACGAAACCCTCCTCCGTCCCACCCGTTTGCGCAGGGAAGCCGCTGCCCGCCCACGCGGGTGCAGGGCCTTTCTACGGCTGCCGGGTCAGATTCCGGCGTGTCGCCCTGCATCCGGAGAAACGCCCTGCATGTGGGAGGCATAACCGGGATGACCGGCCCGCAGACTCACAGCGAAATCTTAGGTAACCTACTAGCCAAAAAGATCACGAGAACGTAACGTCGATACCATCGCGGCGATCCGGGCGGTCCCGGACTCCGACTCATAATCGGCAGTGTTGCGGGTTCGACTCCCGCCGTCGCGTCCACGTCCGGAACGCTTCGTGCCGACCCCGCTTAGACTGGGGGCATGGCGCGATTCCTCATCGTCGGCGGGTTCCTCGCCGCGGTGTTCTGGATTTTCAGCGTCGTCGACTGCGCTGTGCAGCCGCCGACGCGGCACCGTGGCGTGCCCAAAGGCGCGTGGCTGGCGATCGTCATCCTGATCCCGGCGCTCGGTGGCATCCTGTGGTTCGTGATCGGGCGGTCGCGCTTCGGTCGGGGCAGCTCACCGCTCACGCGTGCACCCGAGGATGACCCCGACTTTCTGCGTCGCGTTCGAAACGCCGAGTCGGATGCCCGCATCGCCCGGCTCGAAGAGGAACTTGCCCGCCTCGACGAAGAGGACGAGAGCGGGACGGGCCAAAACCCGTGACCGCGGAGCCGCAGCGCTCGCCCGCGAGCGATTTCGCGCTCGCCCTGCTCTCAGGGCTCGTTGCCCAGGGACTGCAACACCTCGTGCTCGCACCGGGTTCGCGTTCGCAGGCGCTTGCCCTGGCGGCTTTGCGCCTTGAGGGGCAGGGCGCGCTGCAGGTGCATGTGCGCATCGACGAACGGGTCGCGGGGTTCACCGCGCTCGGCCTCGCGCGCGAGAGCGGTGAACCGGTGGCGGTGCTCTGCACCTCGGGCACGGCGGCCGCGAACCTGCTCCCCGCGAGCATGGAGGCCTTTCACGCGGGAGTTGCGTTGTTGCTGCTGACCGCAGACCGACCGCCAGAGCTGCGGGGCATCGGGGCCAACCAGGCGACGACGCAGCCGGGGCTCTTTGCCCCTTTCGTCCGTTTCGAGCGGGATGTCGCGGTGCCAGGCGATACTCCTATTGACGCGGCCGCGCTCGCTGCATCGGTGGTGGCGGCAGCGCTCGGCGCGGATGACGATTCCGGCATCCGCGGGCCCGTGCACCTGAACCTGCCTGTGCGCGAGCCCCTCTCGGGAGCGCTTGCTTCGCCTGTCGACCTTGCGCCCGCTTCGCCGCCACCCGCACCCCTACCCGCGCCTTTCGAACTCGCGCTCGGCCCTCGCACCGTCGTCGTTGCGGGTGCGGATGCCGGATCCGCCGCCGAAGACCTCGCCCATGCCGCGGCGTGGCCCCTCATCGCCGAGATCGTCAGCGGTGCGCGCTTCGGGCGAAACCTCGTGCACGGCTACCGTGCACTTCTGGGCGAGGAGTCGTTGGGAGGACGTATCGAACGCGCGGTGGTATTCGGGCATCCGACGCTCAGCCGTGAACTCACCGCGCTGCTGTCGCGCGCCGAGGTCGAGATCGTCGCGGTGCGGCGCGGGGGCGAGGCGCTGAACCTCAACGGTCGCACACGGGCAGTGGGGGCCGTACGGGCAGCCCCCGGCGCGCCTGATCGTGAGTGGTTGGCGGCATGGATGCATGCCTCAGCCACAGAGACGACCGACCTCAGCGCCGCAGCACCCGACCGCGGAGGCCTCCGCTCTCACGCCTCGGCACCGCGCGCCCGTGCGGTGCGTGAAGAGCTTGACGCGGTGCGCCGCGAGCTCGACCGCGCGCTGCTGGTCGATGCGGTGTGGAAGGCGAGCTGGCCGCACGACCGCCTGATGTTCGGTTCGTCGCGACTTGTGCGCGTGGCCGACGAAGTGCTGGGGGGCAAGAAACTCAGCGTGCACGCCAACCGCGGGCTCGCCGGTATCGACGGCACGATTTCTACGGCCATGGGAATCGCACTCGCCAGTCAAGGTGTCGGTGCACCGGGGGTCACTCGCGTGCTGCTCGGCGACCTCGCCTTGCTGCACGACGTCGGTGCCCTTCTGCTGCCGCACGACGAACCTCTGCCCCGGCTGCAGGTGATCGTCGGCAACGACGGCGGCGGCACGATTTTCGATGCGCTGGAAGTTGCCGCATTCGCGCCGCCCGAAGACCTCGACCGCGCTTTTTACACGCCGCACGCGGTTGGTCTCGCCTCGCTCGCCGCCGCCTACGGCTGGGAGTACATCTGCGTCAGAACGCGTGCCGCGCTCGACCAGGCGCTCACGGCTCCTGTGACCGGGCCGCAACTGATCGAGGTGCCGCTTTCTCGGTGAGTGTGCGGCATCCGGCACAATATGCCCATGGCAAAGAAAAGTTGGAAAGAGGAAGCATCCGGAATCCTTCGCGTCAGCCCGGGGTTCTCGCTCGCCGATGTCGACCCGAACAGCACGCCCGGTTTCACAGGCAAAAGGTCTGATGGTGAGAAGACTCTTGCGCGCGGCCTTGTCGATCTCAGCGAGATGCAAGAACGCCTCTATGCCGCGAGCAAGTCGGGCGCCCAGGATGCCGTGCTGCTCGTGCTGCAGGCGATGGACACCGCCGGCAAGGGCGGCATCGTTCGCCACGTCGTCGGCGCGGTCGACCCACAGGGCGTGGCACTGGCCGCGTTCAAGAAGCCGACAGCCGAGGAAGCCTCCCATCACTTTCTGTGGCGGATCGAGAAGCGCATTCCGCAGCCCGGTTTCATCGGGGTCTTCGACCGTTCGCACTACGAGCAACTGCTCGTCGTCAAGGTGCGCACGCTCGAACCCGCCGAAGAGACCGAGAAGAACTACGAGGTCATCAACGATTTCGAGCGGCGCCTTGTCGGTGACGGCATCCGCATCGTAAAGGTCATGCTGCACATCTCCGCCGAGGAGCAGAAAGCACGCCTCGCCGAGCGCCTCGAACGCCCGGACAAGTACTGGAAGTACAACCCCGGTGACGTCGATGAGCGGATGCTGTGGGATGACTATATGGCCGCCTATCAGACGGTCTTCGACCGCACCTCGACCGCCGAGGCGCCCTGGTATGTGATTCCGGCCAACAACAAGTGGTACGCGCGACTGGCCGTGCAAGATCTGCTGCTGGCCGCGCTCGAAGACATCGATCCGCAGTGGCCGGATGCCGACTTCGACGTGGAGGCCGAGAAGCGTCGGCTGGCGACCAGCTAGTCGAGAGCGTCGACCAGGGGCCGGAACTTCACGCGCGTCTCGAGAAGCTCGGTGTCGGGGTCGCTCCCCGCGACGATCCCCGCACCCGCGAAGGCGGTGACGTGGATCATCGCGTCCGGCTCGCCTGCCCCGGGGCTAAACTGCGCGCAGCGCAGGGCGATGCCCCACTCGCCGTTGCCGTGGGCATCGACCCAGCCGACCGGGCCGGCGTAGCGACCGCGGTCGAAGGGCTCGAGTTCGCGGATCACGCGCAGGGCCGCATCCCGGGGTGTCCCCGCGACGGCGGCCGTGGGATGCAGAGCACCCACCAGATCGAGGGCGGTGGCAGCATCCGCGAGCTCTGCCTCGATATCGGTCGCCAGGTGGAAGAGGTTCGGCAGCTTCAGCAGGAAGGGCTGCTCGCTCGCGGCGAGCGCGCGTGTGTGCGGGCGCAGCGTCGCGAGCACGCTCTGCACCGCGTACTGGTGCTCATCGAGGTCTTTGCCGCTGGTGGCGAGGGCGGCGGATGCTGCGGTATCGGCATCCGCATCGGCACCGCGCGCCGTGGTTCCCGCGAGCACCCGCGCGGTGACGGTGCCGTCGTGTGCCGTGACCAGCGTCTCGGGGCTTGCGCCGATCAGGCCGTCCACGGCGAAGACCCAGGTGTCGGGGTAGCCCGTCGCGAGGTTCTGGATGACGCGGCGGAGATCGGCATCCGGTGGCACGTCTCCGATGAGCTCGCGGGCGAGCACGACTTTCTCACAGTCGCCTGCGGCGATGACGCCGAGTGCACGATCAACGGCTTCCCGATATCGTTCCGGGGTCTGCCTGCCTGGGCGGAGAGTGCTCGACCACGGCGGGCCGTACCCTCGGGGCTCAACGGGATCGTCACTCGTGCCGATCCGGGTCAGCCACGAACGTCCACGGTGACGGCCCACGATGAGCGAGGGCACGAGCAGGGCGCTGTCGGCGGCCGATTCCTCGTCGAAAACGAGCGCGCCGAAGGCGAGCAGCCCGGTGCCGGGAAGCTCGACCTCGTCATCGATCTCGGCGTCGGCGACGAGTGCCCGCCACTTCTCGCCCAGCGTCGCGGTACGCGTGGCATCCAGGCTCGCGGACGATACTCTCACGGCGGCGGCCAGCCCCGCACCCGCGGCGACGATGCCATCGCCGCGTCGCAGCCACGCGAGGGGGCGGTGTGGGTCGGCGTAGGCGAGAAGATCGTCACTCAGATCGACCTCGCGGGATCGCACGACCAATCGGCTCACTCCACCAGCCTAGCCAGCGCCGCCGCGTAGACTCGACCCGTGACCGCGCCCGAACCTCACCGCGCAGACCTCGGCAAAGACCCCGAGCGCGTCAGCAGCATGTTCGACCGCGTGGCCCCGCGCTACGACCGCACGAACACCGTGCTGAGCATCGGCAACGATCAACTGTGGCGGGCCGCGACAGTGCGTGCCGTCGCTCCCCAGCGCGGTCAGCGCATCCTTGATCTGGCAGCGGGGACCGCCGTGTCATCCGTGGCGCTCGCCAAAAGCGGGGCGAATGTCGTCGCCGCGGACTTCTCGCCGGGGATGCTCGCCGAGGGCCGTCGACGTTACGGCCATCTCGACACGCTCGACTTCGTGCTCGCGGATGCCACCGATCTGCCTTTCGCCGAGGGCGAGTTCGATGCGGTCACGATGTCTTTCGGTCTGCGCAACGTGAACCGTCCAGACGCGGCACTGAGCGAGCTTCTGCGCGTGACCAGACCCGGGGGGCGTCTGGTGATCTGCGAGTTCTCCACTCCGCCGAACGCGGCCTTTCGTGGTCTCTATCGCTTCTACAACGACCGCGTGCTGCCGGTGGTGGCGCGCACGGTGTCGTCGAACGCGGATGCCTATGACTACCTCAACGAGTCGATTCGCGACTGGCCCGACCAGAAGCGTCTTTCGGCGATGATCCGCGACGCCGGGTGGGGGGATGTCGCATACCGCAACCTCTCCTTCGGCATCGTCGCCCTGCATAGAGCAACCAAACCACTGGTCTGAGCCTGCCCCGGTAGGCTGGGGGAGTGACATCGAGCCCCCTCTCGTCCGGCTCGCGCCTCGCGAGCCGCTTCGGCTTCGGTGACCGCGTTTTCGCAGGTCCGGCGGCGACGCAGCTCGCGCGCGAGATCGAGGCGGGGCTGGATCGGGTCGACGCGAAACTCGCCGAAGAACTGCGTGTCGCCGATCCCGTGGCCGATGCGACCAGTCGCTACCTCTACGAAGCAGGCGGCAAGAGGGTGCGCCCGGTTCTCACGCTGCTCGCCGCGCAACTCGGCGACGGCGCCACCGACGCGGTGATCGATGTCGCCGCCGCGCTCGAGATGACTCATCTGGGCTCGCTCTACCACGACGATGTGATGGATGCCGCTGACCGCCGCCGCGGAGTTCCCGCCGCGCACGCTGTCTGGGGCAATAGTGTCGCGATCCTCACCGGAGACATCCTGTTCTCGCGCGCGAGCCAGATCATGGCGCGGCACGGTGATCGTGCGATCCGCTTGCAGGCCGATACCTTCGAACGACTTGTTCTCGGCCAGATGCACGAGACCGTAGGTCCCCCTCCGGGCACCGACCCGATCGCCTTCTACTTGCAGGTGCTCGCCGACAAGACCGGCTCGCTCATTGCTGCGGCCACCCAGTCGGGCATCATCTTCTCTCAGGCTCCCGAGCGATACGAAGAGCCGCTTCGGCTCTATGGAGAGAAGGTCGGGGTCGCTTTCCAACTGCTCGACGACGTGCTCGACCTTTCCAATCGCCCCGACGACACGGGCAAGGTTCCCGGCACCGATCTCATCCAGGGAGTGCCGACGATGCCCTACCTCCTGCTGCGTGAGAGGGGGGATGCCGCATCCCTCGCCCTGGCCGAGCGCATCGATGAGGGGGTTGCCCGTATCACCGAAGGCGAGGACGCCGGCCTGCTTGACCGACCGCTCGGCGAGCTGCGTGAGCACGAGGTGACTGCGCACACCACCGCACTGGCGCGACAGTGGACCGAAGAGGCTATCGCCGCCCTTGAGCCGGTCGAATCGGGCACCGTGCGCGAGGCGCTCACGCGTTTCGCCGAGACCCTCGCTGACCGCCGTCGCTGAACACACCGAGAGGACGCCATGACGAAGCTGAGGCTCGCGATTGTCGGAGCAGGACCCGCGGGTATCTACGCCGCTGACATCCTGCTGAAGGCCGAGCGCAAGTTCGATGTGTCCATCGACCTTTTCGAGCAGCTCCCCGCGCCCTACGGCCTCGTGCGCTATGGCGTGGCTCCCGACCATCCGCGCATCAAGGGCATCATCACGGCGCTGCGCGATGTGCTCGACCGGGGCGACATCCGCGTCTTCGGCAATGTGCGTTTCGGGCAGGACATCACCCTCGATGACCTCAAGCGCCACTACAACGCGGTGATCTTCGCCACGGGCGCGGTTCGGGATGCCGAGATCGACCTCCCCGGCATCGACGCGGTCGCCTCCTTCGGCGCGGCCGACTTCGTGAGCTGGTTCGACGGGCATCCCGATGTGCCTCGCAGTTGGCCGCTGGATGCCGAATCGGTCGCGGTGATCGGCAACGGCAACGTCGCTCTCGACGTCTCGCGCATGCTCGCCAAGCACGCCGAAGATCTGCTGGTCACCGAGGTGCCGCAAAACGTCTACGAGGGGCTTGCGGCCAGCGTTGTGACAGATGTGCACATCTTCGGCCGCCGCGGTCCCGCTCAGGTGAAGTTCACCCCCTTGGAGCTGCGAGAGCTCGGTGAGCTGCGCGATGTTGACATCGTGGTCTATGACGAGGACTTCGACTACGACGAGGCCTCGAAAGCGGCGGTCGCCAGCAACAAACAGGTCATGGTGATCGATCGCATCCTGCAGTCCTGGCGCGCGCGCCCCTCGGTCAACGGTGCCGGTGGCGATGCTTCGCGGCGTCTGCATCTGCACTTCTGGGCGCGTCCGGTCGAGGTGAAAAAGGATGCCGAAGGCCGGGTCAGCGCCCTCCTCTACGAGCGCACGAGACCCGACGGCGAGGGTGGCGCCGTCGGCACGGGCGAGATGCGCGAGCTGCCGATCCAAGCGCTCTATCGCGCGGTCGGCTACTTCGGTTCCCCTCTGCCGGGTGTGCCCTTCGACAATCGGCACGGCGTCATCCCGAATCGTGAAGGGCGAGCGCTCGCAAAGGACTCGAACGAGCGGGTGCCGGGCATCTATGCGACCGGGTGGATCAAGCGCGGTCCTGTGGGTCTGATCGGTCACACCAAGTCCGATGCGATGGAGACCGTGCGCAACCTCATCAACGATCAGGGCTCCTGGTGGCAGCCCGAGGATCCTTCCGAAGCGGCGATGCCGGCGCTGCTGACCGAGCGCGGCGTCGTCTGGACAGACCTCGACGGCTGGCATCGTCTCGACGAGCACGAGATCGCTCTGGGCGAGCCGGAGGGGCGCGTCCGTATCAAGGTGGTCCCGCGCGAAGAGATGGTGCGCATCTCGCGGGGCGAGTAGTTCCCGGCGCCATCGGGTACCTCGTTAGGCTGGCGGGCATGGATGAGTGGCTCGCGGACGTTCTCGGTGACGAGTTCTCGCAGTTGACTCTGCCGCTCGGCGAAGATGACGAGGGCGAACTTGTCGCGACTCTCGTGCGTGCCGTGCCCGCGCAGCCGACGGCGTGGCAGCGACTACGTCGCCGTCGGCGCCTGCTCGAGAACGTCGATGTGCTCTATGTGCACGGCTGGTCGGACTACTTCTACAACACGCGCCTCGCGCGTTTCTGGACAGCCCTCGGCGCGCGCTTCTTCGCGCTCGATCTGCGCAAATACGGGCGGAGCCTGCGCGAAGGGCAGACACCCGGCTACGTCGACGATCTCGCCGTCTACGATGACGACATTGCGGCGGCGCTTGCGGCGATGGGGCACTCGCCCCCCGGCACGCGAGGCACGGCGCGTGGGCGGCGCCTTGTCTTGCTGGGCCACTCGACCGGTGGGCTGACGCTCACGCTCTGGGTGGCGCGGCATCCGGATGCCGCCGATGCCCTGATCCTCAACAGCCCGTGGCTCGAACTGCAGCTGCCGCGCGGGGCACGCGAAGCGATCACGCCACTGCTGGGTATCGGCGCCAAGTGGCATCCCCATAACCCCGCGCCGCAACTGGATGCCGGCTATTACACTCGCGCGCAGAAAGAGGTCGCCGACGAAGACGATCCCATGCAGATCAACCTGGACTGGCGCCCGGAGCAGACAATGCCGGTGACGGCGGGGTGGCTGAAGGCCGTCGTAGAAGGCCACGCGATCGTCGCGAGGGGGCTCTCGATCGGCATCCCGATCTGTGTGCTGCTGTCGGCGCGCAGCGCTGTGCCGGCGCGCTGGTCGAAGGCGCTCACCGCGGTCGACAGTGTGCTGGTTGTCGACGACATCGCCCGCGCAGCGCTCAAAATCGGCTCTTCCGTGACCATCGAAAGGATTGACGGCGCCCTGCACGACGTCTTTCTCTCGCGTCGGGATGTGCGGCACGAAGCCTACGCGCGCCTCGCGCGCTGGGTGACCGGGTGGGCCGCGTCAACTCGCGACGAGTCTGCGATCAGCGGTAGTTGACGAACTGCAGATCCACGTCGAGGTCGGCTGCGCTGAGCATCCGCTGCACCTCTTGCAGATCGTCGCGGTTCTTGGACTGCACGCGCAGTTCGTCGCCCTGAATCTGTGACTTGACCGACTTCGGACCTTCATCGCGAATGATCTTGGATATCTTCTTCGCGGTTTCGGATGAGATGCCGTCTTTCAGCGAAGAGACGAGACGGAACTCTTTGCCGCTGGCGAGGGGTTCACCCGATTCGAGGCTCTTGAGCGAGATTCCGCGTTTGATGAGCTTCGACTGGAACACATCCAGCACCGCCTTGGCGCGTTCCTCGGAGTTCGCGGTGATGACGATCTGCTCGCCGCTCCACGCGATCGAGGCGCCTGTGCCCTTGAAGTCGTAGCGCTGCTCGATCTCTTTGCGAGCTTGGTTCAGCGCGTTGTCGGCCTCTTGGTGATCCACTTTGGAAACGATGTCGAAGGAGCTATCTGCCATGCGGCCAGTGTACCCAGCCTCATCGAACGTCGCAGAGAAGGTGACAGCGCAGGGGTGGGAGGGTACGCTCAAGAGTCAGATCACACACCGGAGGCATCATCATGAGCGACCCCGCCGTTCCCTCGTCCAAAGACGACGCGAAAGAGGGCGCAAAGAAGCCCAAGAGTGCGCCCGCCAAAACAACAAAGGCGACGGATGCCAAAGCCGCCTCTGCCAGCGAGAAAGCCGCGGCACCCAAGGCCAAGACTCAGGTGCTGCCCGCCGAGCCGGTGCCACCTGCCGCGCAGCAGCCCATCTTCGTGCAGGCGCCAGAGGCGCCTCGAGTGCGTGGCAATCGCCTCACCGCCGCACTGATCGGTCTGATCGCGGCGGCGGTGTTCGGCATCCTGTACCTGATCGCGGGAATGTGTCTCGCGGCACTGTTGGGTTCGGATGATCTTGGCGCTTCCCGTATCGGCGAGGCAACCTCGGCGATGCTCGGCAGTTGGGTGTTCTGGATTCCGGTGATCACCGTCTTCCTCGGCTTCTGGCTGCTCGGCGCGATCATCAATCGTGGCCGCTGGGGTGCGTGGGTGATCTTCGGACTCCTTGTCGGCGTTGCCGCGTACGGCGGCTATGTGCTGGGTGTTCTGGTTCAGGCGCAGTCCTGGAACCTCACGGCCACCGCGGGTGCAACGCTGGCCCAGGAGGCACTTCTCAGCCCGCTCGCCTTTGTTGCGCTCGTTCTCGGGCGTGAGGTGACCATCTGGTTCGGTGCCTGGGTTTCCCGAATCGGTAAGCACAAGGAAGCGCAGAACGCCGAGGATCAGCGCGAGTACGAGCACAAGCTCGAAGCTGGCCCGGTTCTGTCGAGGTAGCCACGAACAGCACGCCTTCGCAGTCTCGTGAGCAACCGCCCACGGGGGTGTCGGCACCTGTGGCGCTGGTGTTGGCCACGATCGCTTTCTTCGCCGTGGCGATATTGGGCCTCGGCATCCTGAGCTATTTCAGCGGGCGCGAGATCGTCGAGACACCGGGGCTCGGCCACGCACCCGGGGTGTGGGGGATGCTCGCCGCCCTTGTGACTTTCTCGGGCACTCTGTGGACGACGCTGCACCCCGAGCGTCCCGCATACGGCCCGATTGTGCTGACCGCGCTGGCGACCCCGCTGGCGCACGTGTTCGCGTTCTGGGGTGCGGTCTTTGTGTCGGGTGCGGGGTTCGTTGTGGCAACGACGGTCGCGGGTGATCTTGTGCGCGGCGGCCCGAGCGCGGTTTTGATGCTGGTGGCGGGGGTTGTCGCGTGGGGCGGTGTGGCGCTGCGCCGCACTCGTGCGCGCAGTCCGCGCTGGCGGTGGGAGCGCGAGAGCGAAGATGACGACATCTGAGCACCCGCGTGCCACGGGAATGCCACCAGGTGATCCCTCTACGCTGTAGGGGTGGAGCGTTCGCTGGAGGCGCAGGTAGACCAGGCGGTTGCCGCCTGGCTTCGCTGGGTTCCGCGCTGGGCGCCGTCCACCCACCGCGGTCGGGTGGCGCCGTGTCGAAGATGTCTCGGCTCTCCGGTGCTGTCGGCGGCGGGCATCGGCTCCGATGTGCCGCACGGGGTGCAGCACGGCCTTTCCACCCGCATAAAGACGATCATCGACCGCGCGGTCGCCGACTATACGGCGCAGAACCTGCCGATGCTGCAGCGCGAGCTCAACGCACAGGCGGCCCGCAACCAAGCCCGCGGGTACCGACCGAGCGAGGATCTCGAACCCGAGTTCGAGGGGATGCCTTTAGACCCCGAGCCCGTGCCCGGCGCGCCGTTTCTCTTCACCCTTTCCGGTCTCGCTGACGAGGAGTCCGGTGATGTGCCCCCCCTCCCGCCGTTGAGCGAGGAGGCGAAGGCGGCACTTCGTCAAGAGGTTGCCCTCGCCGATGAGTATGCCAACCTCATCGGCAGAGAGATCTGTGGCATCCTCTTGCAGCATCGTCTTGCCATTCATGCGGCGATCATCGAGTACGTCGAGCCTCAGATTGAGGCAATGCTCGCCGAACTCACCGAGGCGCTAGATTCGCCCTTCGGTCCCGATGCCGGGCGCCGTTGAGGCGTATCGACCGCGGCGCGTTCAGCGCGCCCGCGATCGGTTCGTCGTGTTCGCCCGAGTTCGGTGGTGACGCTCGTGGGTGAGGCCGCTCTCGCGATGACGATCGGGGGACTGAATCGGGAATCCGGCCCGTGCCGCTCGCAGACTGCCATTGCCTCGGATACGCTAAATGAGTTGAGAATGCGAGCGCCTTCTCTCTCAAAGGTCGTGTCGGGAGAAACTTCTCGCCGCAGCATCCCCGGGGGAATCGGGCACCGCAGATCGGATGAACAATGACGGGAACTCGCGCGGGGGCCAAGGCGGTGACGTCGACGAAGAGAGTCGTTCCGCCTGCAACGACCTCCGACGGTCGACGAGGTCGTCGTGTGCTCGCAGCTCTTGCCGACGCTCTGGTCTGGATTGTCGGCATCTCGCTCTCGGTGGCCTTGCGCTTCGAGCTCGACATGTCACAGGCGGTGTGGCTCGCGACCCTCGTGCTCGCCGTGGGTGCCGGATGCCTGCAGATCCTGCTGGGATTCGTGACGAAGCTCTACCGCGGGCGGTACAGCTACGGCTCTTTTGACGAGGTCCGCCTTCTCGCGCTCATCACCCTGTCGCTCACCCTGACACTCGGATTGATCGTGGTTGCGGTAGGGCGGGACTTCGGTCTGCCGCGTTCGACGGTCTTTCTTGCGGCACCTTTCGTTCTGGTCATGATGTTCGGCGTGCGGTATCTCTCGCGCTTGTTGCTCGAGTCGCGCCGTAAGCCCGGTGACGATGCTGAGCCCGCTCTCGTCTTGGGCGCGGGCCATGTGGGTGACCGGCTGTTGGCCGATGTGACCACCGATCCCAACTCCCCGATCCGCGCGGTCGGACTGCTCGACGATGATCCGGCGAAGAAGAATCTCGTGCTGCGTGGCGTTCCCGTGATCGGTCGCACCCGACATCTTGAGAGGGCGGTTCGCGATACCGGCGCGACGGTCGTGATCGTCGCCATCGCCGCGGCCGACAGCGCAATGCTCCGCAAGATCAGCGACCAGGCGGCAAAGGTCGGCGCGCGTGTGGTGGTGACCCCGTCGTTGCACGCACTGCTTTCGGGCAAGGCGTCGCCGGCTGATCTTCGCGACATCAGCATCGAAGATCTGATCGGAAGGCACACGGTCGATACGAACGTCGAACAGATCGCCGGCTATATCACCGGCAAGCGCGTACTCGTCACAGGAGCGGGCGGCTCGATCGGATCGGAACTGTGTCGCCAGTTGTCGAAGTTCGGCCCCTCGGCACTGGTCATGCTCGATCGGGATGAGACAGGCCTTCAGCTCGCACAGTTGGGCACCGCGGGGCACGGCCTGCTCGACAGCGACGATCTCGTTCTCGCCGACATCCGCGAGCCCGATCGCATCGACGCCGTCTTCCACGAGCACCAACCCGAGGTGGTCTTCCATGCGGCGGCGCTCAAACACCTGCCCATGCTCGAGCAGTATCCCGATGAGGCGTGGAAGACGAATGTGCTGGGCACACGGAACGTGCTGGAGGCGGCCCGCAGTGTGGGCGTTGCGACCTTTGTGAATATCTCCACCGACAAGGCCGCGAATCCCACAAGCGTGCTGGGTCACTCCAAGCGGGTCGCCGAGAAGCTCACCGCGTGGGCTGCGGAGGCGAGTGGTATGCGCTACCTCTCCGTGCGCTTCGGCAATGTCATCGGCAGCAGGGGGTCGATGCTGCCGACCTTCCAGTCGCTCATTCACGAGGGAAAGCCGCTGACGGTGACCCACCCCGAAGCCACCCGATACTTCATGACGATCCCCGAAGCATGCCAATTGGTCATTCAAGCCGGAGGGATCGGTCGCCCCGGAGAGGTGCTGATCCTCGATATGGGCGAGCCCGTCTCGATCCTGGATGTGGCGCAGCGAATGATCGCGATGTCGGGCAAGACCTTAGAGATCGTCTTTACCGGTTTGCGGCCGGGAGAAAAGCTCCATGAACAGCTCGTGGGTGCAGGGGAGCATCTGGAGCGTCCCTTCCACCCGAAGATCTCACACACCACGATCGGCAAGATCTCCCCCGACCGTCTCGTCAAGGCCGAGTGGTCGGCTCGGATGGTGGCGGTACCTCAGCAGAGCCCAGAGGTCTCGAGCACGGCGTAGCCTGAGCGAGGGCATCACGGCATCCTCGCTCACTTGACCCAGGCCACGGGGGGCACTAGCATAGATCGAGTCTGTGCATGCTTTAGCGTGCCTGGACACCCGGGCACCGGCACCTTGCCGGTTCCGCCCCCACGGCATACCCACCACAACACACACGCGGCCTTCTGGTCGCGCGGGCGGGTCTGATGTGAAAGTCATCACGCTGTCACCGTGCAGCACAACAAGGAGAGAACGTGCCAACCATTCAGCAGTTGGTTCGCAAGGGACGCAAGCCCAAGGTCAACAAGACCAAGGCACCCGCCCTCAAGTCGAACCCCCAGCAGGCCGGTGTCTGCACTCGTGTGTACACCACCACCCCGAAGAAGCCGAACTCGGCGATGCGCAAAGTCGCTCGTGTGAAGCTGCGTAACGGCACCGAGGTGACCGCTTACATCCCGGGCGAGGGCCACAACCTGCAGGAGCACTCGCTCGTGCTCGTCCGCGGCGGTCGTGTGAAAGACCTTCCCGGTGTGCGTTACAAGATCGTCCGCGGCGCCCTGGACACCCAGGCTGTCAAGAACCGTAAGCAGGCGCGCAGCCGCTACGGCGCGAAGAAGGGTTGAGTTAGATGCCTCGTAAGGGTCCCGCCCCCAAGCGTCCCGTGGTCAATGACCCCGTCTATGGCGCACCTATTGTGACCTCGCTCGTCAACAAGATTCTCGTCGACGGCAAGAAGTCGCTGGCCGAGTCGATCGTCTATGGCGCCCTGCGCGGCGTCGAGGCGAAGTCGGGCCAGGATGCCGTCGCCACCCTCAAGAAGGCGCTCGACAATGTGCGCCCCACCCTTGAGGTGCGCAGCCGCCGCGTCGGTGGCTCGACCTACCAGGTGCCGGTCGAGGTCAAGCCTCACCGTGCGAACACGCTGGCCCTGCGCTGGCTTGTGAGCTACGCCAAGGGTCGTCGCGAAAAGACGATGACCGAGCGCCTCCAGAACGAGATCCTGGATGCTTCCAATGGTCTGGGCGCGGCGGTCAAGCGCCGCGAAGACACTCACAAGATGGCCGAGTCGAACCGCGCGTTCGCTCACTACCGCTGGTAATCAGACACTCCGCGCTTCGTCTCAGACTTCGCCGCTCGCTCAACGACCGGGTATTCCCGCTCGTTGGGTCAGCGGAGCGAGATGAAACGACCGACATCGTAACGAGAAAAGGACACTCCCGTGGCACAAGACGTGCTCACCGACCTCAGTAAGGTCCGCAACATCGGCATCATGGCGCACATCGATGCGGGCAAGACCACCACGACCGAGCGCATCCTGTTCTACACGGGCGTGAACCACAAGCTGGGCGAGACCCACGATGGTGCGTCGACGACGGACTGGATGGAGCAGGAGAAGGAACGCGGCATCACCATCACCAGTGCCGCGGTGACCTGCTTCTGGAACA
>CAZHIU010000022.1:0-31696 GCA_964532555.1 uncultured Microbacterium sp. | reverse complement strand
CACAACGCCCGAGGCCTTCGTGTTGAGGCGGAAGATCTCGCCGTACTTGCCGAGGGCGACGACACCCTCTTGGATGCGGGCGCCGCCGGAGTCGAGGATGCCGATCACCGGCATCCCGTTGGTGAGGGCGAACTCCATGACCTTGATGATCTTCTCGCCGGCGACCTCGCCGAGCGAGCCGCCAAAGGTCGAGAAGTCCTGGGAGTAGACGGCAACCGTGCGCCCGTGGATGGTGCCGATGCCGGTGACGACCGAATCGCCATAGGGGCGGGAGCTGTCCATGCCGAAGGCCGTGGTGCGGTGGCGCACATACTCGTCGAACTCCACGAAGCTGCCCGCATCGGTCAGCAACTCGATGCGCTCGCGCGCGGTGAGTTTGCCCTTGGCGTGCTGCTTTTCCTGGGCTTTGATCTCGGCATCGGTCACCGCCTCGGTGAAGCGCGCGCGGAGGTCGGCGATTCGGCCGGCGGTCGTGGAGATGTCGGGCTGTTCCGTCACGAAATCCACCCTAGTAGGGCGATCAGGGTTGCTGTGGGATGTTCGGCACAACTCATCGCCCGTTGCGTCGTGCACCTCATGTCATCTTCTACGATGGGCGACATGGACTTTGCCCGCACTGCAGAGCTCTCACCGCGCCTGAAAGTGCTGCCTTTCACCGGATCGACCAACGCCGATCTGCGGGCCTGGATCGAGGCGGAGCCCGATCTGCCGCATCTTTGCGTGGTGCTCACGCGCGATCAGCGCGCGGGTCGCGGACGCCTGGATCGAGCCTGGGAAACCCCGCCGGGGGCAGCGATCGCCGTGTCGGTGCTGTTACGGCTCGGGGATGTCGCGGCGAGTGAGCGCGGCTGGATTCCGCTCGTCGCGGGGCTCGCGATGGTCGAGGCGATCGCCGAGCAGTTGCCGGGGCGCTCGCTCGCGCTGAAATGGCCGAACGATGTACTCCTTGCCGCGGCGGACGCGAGGGGCGAGGGGAAGATCTGCGGGATTCTTGCCGAGTCGGTGGGGGCCGACGTCGTGGTCGTGGGGGCGGGGGTCAACACCGCGATGACCGCCGCGCAGGCGCCGGTCGCAACGGCGACCTCCTTCGCCATGCAGGGTGCGCTCTGCGATGACGATCTGCTTGTCGCGAGTTATCTCACGGCGCTTGAGCGCTCGCTGAGGGCGCTGCGCGGGAGCGATGCGGTGAGCAGCGGCATCCACGCCGCCGTGTCAGGGCGCTGCGCGACGCTCGGGCAAGAGGTGCGCGCGATCCTGCCCGCGGGTGAGGTTCGGGGGCGGGCGTTGCGGCTCGAACCCGACGGGCGGCTCGTCATCCAGGCTCCCGGTGCCGAGCAGATCATCGGTGCGGGCGACATCGTGCACCTGAGGTCTGCCTCAGGGCGTTGAGTCCGGGTCTTCTTTCGCCCTGTCTCGCACCTTTGCAGCGCGATCGCCGAGGGAGCGAGCGGCTTTGCCGAGACCCTGCGCCGCCATGCCCACCCCGCGCACCGCGGTATCGGCCGCACCGACGACCGCCTTGCCGGCGCGTTGGGCTCCCCTCAGCGCGCGCTGCTCGATCGGCTCCGAGCCCTCGGCGGGTTCCAGCTCAGCGGGAAGCACGGCCGGGGCCACCCCGAAGGCGCGCCGTGAGCTGAGCAGCACCCGACGCCCGACGATGTTGTTGCCCGCGCCACCGATGGCCGCCCCCACCCCGAAGGGCATCGCCTTGCCGAGAAAGGAGGCGCTGCCGCGCTTGGCGAACTGACGGATGAACGATCTCTTCAACTTCTCCGCCAGCGGCCCGAGCGTCGCCTTCGGCAACGAAGAGGTGATCACCTCGCCCCAGTATGCCGAGCGAGCGCCGCCGCCGGTGGCCTGCCTCGTCAACTGGCCGACGAGATTCGCCCCCTCTTTGCCGAGCATGAGCGCCATGACGAGTGCGCGCGCACGGTCAGGATTGCTGACCGGGATGCCGTGTACCTCGGCGACCGATTGGGCGAACAGCGCCGTCGACTCCACGAAGCCGAGGGTCTCGGCTCCCGAAAGAGCCAGGGTGACCCCCGTGCCTATCCCGGGCACGACGGCGGTGGCGCCGACGGCGGCGCCACCGGTGGTGACGGCGGCGAGGTAGCGGCGCTCCAGCATCCGCACGATCTGAGTGGGGGTGGCATCCGGATGCCGCCGCCGGATGCTGCGAATGTGCGCGATCACCAGCGGGCGCTGCACCGCGAGCACGCGGTCGACGCCGCGCACGGCTGTCGGCACCTGCTCGGCCATCGCTCGCTCCTATCGGCGGGGAACTGAACTCGGGAGATGTTATCGTTCGCGGCTGGGAGATCGGCGGCGTCCCGCACCGCCCCGGTGGCCATCGAGGCCGTTAGACTCTCGGCATGGGTACTCCGGGCGAAGTAGACGAACCGGGCGGCACGGCGCTGCTGGATCGCGAACTCGAAGAACTGCTGCGCGAAGAGCTGCTCGAACCGGGCGATCACGAACGCTTCTCGCACTACGTCAAAAAAGAGAAGATTCTCGAATCGGCGCTCACGGGAAGACCCGTGCGCGCGCTGTGCGGCAAGAAATGGACACCGGGGCGCGACCCGCAGAAGTTCCCCGTCTGCCCGACCTGCAAAGAGATCTACGAGAAGCTCGCGGGCTGAACCGCGAGGTGTCAGCTCTCAGACCGCGTCGATGAAGACCGTCGGAATCGCGGGATCGGATTTGCTGAGCGCCAGCGCCCGCACCGGCAGTTCCTCGCGGGCGCGAAGGTGGTGTTCGCGGGCGCGAACAGTTCCCTCGACGCCCTCGGCATCCCGGTCGGTCTCACCGGCGTCGACGAGGGTGACCTGCAGGGGTCGCGCATCCGGATGCTCATCGGGCGTATCGACGGCGGCGAAGCCCTCTGAGATCGAGATCGTCTCCTGAACGGCTGTGCCGTTGTGCAGGGTGCGGAACGCCGTTTTGCGCCCGCCCTGGGATGCCTTGTCGGCCGAGAACTTCGCGACGCTCACCCAACTGCCGTCGCCGGCCTGCCGCGCGACGAGCTTGTAGACCATGCTGGCGGTCGGGTAACCCGAACCCGTCACGACCGAGGTGCCGACGCCGTAGGCGTCGATAGGGGCGGCGGCGAGTGCGGCGATCGCATATTCGTCGAGATCGTTTGTGACGGTGATGCGCGTGCCCTGCGCCCCCAGCGAGTCCAGAAGCTCGCGCACTTCGGCAGCCACCAGGGGCAGGTCCCCCGAGTCGACGCGCACCCCGCCCAGCTGCGTTCCCGCCACACGAATGGCCGTGCGCACCCCTTCGAGGGTGTCGTAGGTGTCAACCAGCAGCGTGGTGCCGACCCCGAGCGCCTCGACCTGGGCGCGGAAGGCCTCTTCTTCGGATTCGTGCAGCAGGGTCCACGAGTGCGCGGCGGTGCCCATCGTGGGGATGCCCCAGGTGCGCCCCGCCTCGAGGTTGCTGGTGGCATCGAAGCCCGCGATGAAGGCGGCGCGTGCGGCGGCAACGGCCGAGCGCTCGCCCGCGCGACGCGATCCCATCTCGGCCAACGGCCTATCGCCCGCGGCGATGCTCATGCGGCTCGCGGCCGTCGCCACCGCCGAATCGTGATTCAGCACGCTGAGCGCCAGGGTCTCAAGCACCACCGCGTCGGCGAAGCTCGCTTCGACGGTGAGCAGCGGAGAGCCGGGAAAGTAGATCTCGCCCTCGCGATAGCCGCGGATCGTGCCGCTGAAGCGGTAGTTCTCCAGGTACCGCAGGGTGGAGCTGTCGACGACCTTGCCGTCGGCCAAGAAACGCAGCTCGTCTTCTGCGAAACGGAACTCCCGCAACAGCGACAGCAGGCGCCCGGTTCCGGCGACGACGCCGAAGCGCCGACCCCCCGAGAGGCGGCGCGAGAAGAGCTCGAAAACGCAGGGGCGGGATGCGGTGCCGTTTCGCAGAGCCGCCCCCAGCATGGTGAGTTCATAGCGGTCGGTCAGCAAAGCTGTTGACGGGGTCACAGCGCCAGTCTAGCCAGCACCAGCCGCTAGGCTGGCCCTCATGGACGTCTCACCGATCGGTGTCTTCGACTCGGGTGTGGGAGGCCTCACCGTGGCTCGCGCGATTCGCGCGCAACTGCCGGGCGAGTCGATCATCTACATCGGCGATACCGCGCATTCGCCCTATGGTCCTAAACCCATCGCCGAGGTGCGTCGCTACGCCCTGGAGGTGCTCGACACTCTGGTCGATCAGGGCGTCAAGATGCTCGTGATCGCCTGCAACACCGCATCGGCGGCAATGCTGCGGGATGCCCGCGAGCGCTATAGCGTGCCGGTGATCGAAGTCATCGGGCCCGCCGTGAAGCGCGCCATCTCGACGACGCGCAACGGCCGGATCGGCGTCATCGGAACCACGGGGACTGTGGCATCCCGCGCCTATCAGGACCTCTTCGAGATCGATGAGCGCCTGGAGGTCTTCGCCGCGGCCTGCCCGCGCTTCGTCGAGTTCGTCGAGGCCGGGATCACGGGCACTCCCGAAGTGCTCGCCCAGGCCGAGGAATACCTCGCGCCGCTGCGCGAGGCCGGCGTCGACACGCTCGTGCTCGGATGCACCCACTACCCCTTCCTGCGCGGCGCGATCAGCTATGTCATGGGTGAGGGAGTCACACTGGTCTCCAGCGATGACGAGACCGCCGGTCTCGTCTACCGCCAGCTCGTGCGCGACGATCTTCTCGCCCCGCCGGATGCCATCCCCACCATCCGCTATGAGGCCACCGGCTCTTCGGCCGAGGCTTTCACCGCGCTCGCCAATCGCCTCATGGGCACCGGCGTTCACGACGTGCATCTCGTCCACACGGGTGCGATCGCCGTGATGGCGGGGGTTTCACCGCATCCCGAACAAAGGATCAGCAATGAGCAATGACACTCGCGCCGACGGCCGCGCCGCGGGCGAACTGCGCGCCATCACCATCGAACGCGGATGGAGCGCTCAGGCCGAAGGTTCGGCGCTGATCACCGTCGGAGGCACCAAGGTGCTGTGCACGGCGTCATTCACGAGCGGTGTGCCTCGCTGGCTGGTCGGCAAGGGCAGCGGCTGGGTCACGGCCGAGTACGCCATGCTGCCGCGCGCCACGAACACCCGCAACGACCGCGAGAGCGTCAAGGGGCGTCTCGGTGGGCGCACACACGAGATCTCGCGCCTGATCGGGCGCTCGCTGCGCGCTGTCGTTGACACCAAGAGCCTCGGCGAGAACACCATCGTCATCGACTGCGATGTCTTGCAGGCCGACGGGGGCACGCGAACCGCCGCGATCACCGGCGCCTATGTCGCGCTCGCGGATGCTATCGCCTGGGGCAAGGCCAAGAAGTTCGTGCCGCAGAGCGCCGAGGTGCTGCGGGATTCGGTCGCCGCGGTCTCGGTGGGGATCATCGACGGGGTTCCGATGCTGGATCTGGCCTACGTCGAGGATGTGCGGGCCGAGACCGATATGAACGTGGTGGTCACCGGGCGTGGCCTCTTCGTCGAGGTGCAAGGCACCGCAGAGGGTGCGCCCTTCGACAAGCGCGAACTTGACGCACTGCTCGAACTCGGGGTCGCCGGCTGTGCGCGATTGCGTGAGATGCAGAGCGCTGCGCTGGCGGCAGGGTGAGCCCGGTGCCGTCGCCTCTGGTTCTGGCGACCCACAACCCGCACAAGGTCGAGGAGTTCGCGCAGATCGTCGCGCGCGTGCGCCCCGATCTGGATGTCGTGGGCTACGACGGCCCGGAGCCTATCGAGAACGGGGTGACCTTCGAAGCGAACGCACTCATCAAGGCACGCACCGCCGCAGCGCACACGGGGCTTGTGGCGCTTGCCGACGACTCGGGAATCTGCGTCGATGTGCTCGGGGGTGCGCCGGGCGTCTTCTCGGCATATTGGGCCGGGCACGCGAAGGATGCCGCGGCGAATGTTCACCTGCTCTTGGATCAGCTCGCCGACATCCGTGACCCGCATCGCACCGCGCACTTCGTCTCGACGATCGCTCTGGTCACGCCCGCGGGCGAGGCGCACACCGTCGCGGGGCGCTGGCCGGGAAGGCTTGCCCTGACGCCCGCGGGGGCGGGCGGTTTCGGCTACGATCCGATTTTCATCCCTGACGGTCAGCAAGGCGGCGCGGAGCGCACGGTGGCGGAGTTCTCGGCAGAAGAAAAGCAGCGCCAGTCGCACCGGGCACGCGCCTTCGAAGCGCTCGCCCCGCTGCTCAGGAACATCTAGCCCATCGACCAGTCCCGCACGCGACTGAGAATCGTTAGCATTCCCGACTAGCTCACAGCGGCGTTCTTCGCGCCGCAGGGCGCACACACCCGCCTAGCCTGGAACCATGCACGAACACGCACACGGCATCCGCGGCGCGAGCAACCGGCGACTTCTGGCCATCTCGCTGACGGTCACGGTCGCCGTGATGATCGTGCAGGTGGTCGGCGCGATTCTCACCGGATCGCTTGCCCTCCTCGCCGACGCCGCGCATATGTTCACGGATTCTTCCGCCCTCGTCGTCGCCCTCATCGCCAGTGCCGTCGCCGCCCGGCCCGCCAATGACCGCCGCACCTTCGGCTATCAGCGCGCGGAGGTCTTCGGCGCGCTCATCAACGGCGGCATCCTCATCGTGCTCGCGGTATGGATCGCGGTCGAGGGCATCGGCCGCCTTCTTCGCCCCGAACCCGTCGAGGTTCTGGGCGGACCGATGCTCATCGTCGCCGTGATCGGACTGGCTGCCAACGCCTTCGCACTGTGGTTGCTGGGTTCGGCGCAGAAGAGCAGCATCAATGTCCGCGGCGCCTACCTGGAGGTGCTCGGCGACCTCGTCGGTTCGGTGCTGGTGATCGTTGCAGCCGTGGTCATCGTCACAACGGGGTGGATGCCGGCGGATGCCGTGGCATCCCTCGCCATCGCCGGCTTCATCGCACCGCGCGCCTTTGTGCTCTTGCGTGAAGTCTTCTCGGTGCTCTCGGAGTCGGCACCGAAGGGGGTGGCGGTGAGCGACATTCGCGCGCATCTTGTGGCCATTGAGGGGGTCGCCGGTGTGCACGATGTGCACGTGTGGCAGCTCACCCGGGGAGCCCCGGTCTTTACCGCGCATGTCGCGGTGGATCCTGAGTTCTTCGAGACCGGGCGCACGACGGCATTGCTCGAACGACTGCAAGAGTGCCTTGCCGATCACTTCGATGTGGCCCACTCCACCTTCCAACTCGAAGCCGCCGACGGCGCGGAGTGCGGGGCCGCCCACGGGTGAGGCGGATGCGTGCAAGAATCGTCTTCATCACCTCACGGGAAGAAAGGTTGTGTGATGCGCGCCACCTTCGTCATCGCACGGCTCGGGATGGCGGCGCTCATCGTCGCTGCCATCGTCGGGCAGTTGCTTGTCACCATCGACTTCTACTCCACCCGCAACCCGGCCGCGCTGCCGACCGCGATGGCGAACTTCTTCAGCTTCTTCACGATCCAGTCGAACGTCATTGCCGCCGTCACGCTCGCCATCGGCGGCGTGCTGCTCTGGCGCGCGCGCCGCAGCGAGACACCCGAACCGCGCGGGTTTGCGATTCTGCTGGCGGCTGCGACGACGTATATGGTGACGACGGGCATCGTCTACAACCTGCTTCTTCGAGGGATCGAGTTGCCCCAGGGCACGACCCTTGCCTGGTCGAACGAGGTTTTGCACCTGATTGCTCCGCTGTATCTGCTGATCGATCTGTTCTTCGCGCCCCGCCGTCGTCGCCTGCCGTGGAGCACGATTCTGATCCTCGTCGTGTACCCCATCATCTGGGTGGTCTACACGCTCATTCGCGGGCCGTTGACGACAGCACCGCTCACCGGGAACCCGTGGTGGTATCCCTACCCCTTCCTCGACCCGAACCTCGTGTCGGGCGGCTACCTGGGCGTGGCCGCCTATGTCGTGGGGATTGCCGCCGTCATCGCCGGCGTTGCGGCGCTGGTCGTCTGGTACGGCCGTGTGCGCGGGAGCGATCCGGAACCACGCGCCTAGGCGCGCTCAGCGCTCGTCTTTAGGAGCGGCACCCCATTCGGGGACTCCGTCGCCGTCGATGTCGGGCGCGCGGTCGAAGACCTCGGCATCCAGCACGAGAGCCTGTGCTTCTTCAGCATCTGTTTCTTCGTCGGCGGCCTTGCGCGACTTGCGGCGCTGCTGGAAGTAGTGGAAGAGCGTGAAGAGCGCTGACCCCCCGACGGCGGTGAGCAGGATGAGGTCGATGAACTCCGACACGAACCACGCCACCGGCGGAATGAAGCCGATGAGGTAGCCGAACATCGTGAGGCCAAAACCCCAGATCACTGCGCCGATGAAGTTGTAGAGCGTGTAGCGGCGTTTGTTCATGTGGCCGACGCCCGCGGCCACGGGTGCGAAGGTGCGCACGATCGGCACGAAGCGGGCAAGGATGATCGTCATCCCGCCATAGCGCTCGAAGAAGGCGTTGGTGCGCCGCACGTTCTCGACGCTGAAGATACCCGATTCTTTGCGTTCGAAGACCGCCGGCCCGCCCTTGTGGCCGATGTAGTAGCCGACCTCGCCGCCGATGAACGCCGAGATGCCGATGAGAATGGCCACCCACCACACGCTCACGCCGAAGACGCCGTTGGGGGCGAAGTCCTGCGGGTGTGCGAGCAGCCCCGCGATGACCAGCAGGGTGTCGCCCGGAAGGAGGAAGCCGATGAGCAGGCCGGTCTCGGCGAAGACGATGAAGCACACCACCACGAGAGCCCAGGGGCCGGCGGCGGTGATGATCACCTCGGGGTCGAGCCAGGGAATCAGCGCAGTGGGATGCATGTCGGCCTGTCGGTCGGGTGCGAGGTCATCGCGTGGAAAGTTCGACTACGTAAGTTTCGTGCGGAAGGGGGGACTTGAACCCCCACGCCCGAAGGCACAGGAACCTAAATCCTGCGTGTCTGCCGGTTTCACCACTTCCGCGCGCACTCAGTCTAACGGAGCGCTCACCCCCGCGCGGGTGGGCGGAAGTTCAGCGCGAGCTCGATCAGCATGCGCACACCGAACGCTGTCGGCCCGCGATTGAGCCAGCGCCGTGCCGACGACGACTGTGCGGTGCCGGCAATATCCACATGCGCCCAAGGCACGCCGTCAACGAACTCCTCGAGGAACAGGCCCGCCGTGATCGATCCCGCATTCGGCCCGCCGAGGTTCTTGAGGTCGGCGATATCCGAGTCGAGTTCGGCGCGGTAGGCCCGCACGAGCGGCAAGCGCCACACGGGCTCGTCGACGGTCTCGGCGGCGTCGGCCAGTTGAGCGGCGAAGTCGTCGGAGTTCGACATATACGCGGCGACATCCTCACCGAAAGCGCGCAGCGCCGCCCCGGTGAGGGTGGCGATGTCGAGGATGGCGTCGACACCCTCCTCGACGGCGAGCACGAGGGCGTCGGCCATGACCAGACGCCCCTCGGCGTCGGTGTTGAGCACCTCGACCGTCTTGCCGCCTCGAATCACGAGCACGTCGCCGAGTTGCATTGCCGAACCCGAGGGCATGTTGTCGGTGCACATGAGGTAACCGGTGACGGATGCTGTCGCACCGAGCTCTGCGAGCGTCATCATCGCCGCGAAGATGTCGCCCGCGCCGGTCATGTCGTTCTTCATCTGCGAGTGCGAGAGGTCGCCGGGTTTGAGACTGATGCCGCCCGAGTCATACATGATGCCCTTGCCGACCAGAGCGAGGTGGCCGGTGGGCTTCTGCGGCGGAACGTACTTCAGCACGATCATGCGCGGTTCTTGGACCGAACCCTTGTTCACGCCGAGAAGGCCGCCCAGGCCCATCTTCGTCACCGCAGCCTTGTCGTGCACCTCGACCGTGAGCCCGGCGTCGGCCGCGAGTTCGATCGCGAGCTCACCCAGGCGGGTCGCCGTGAGTACGCCCGCGGGACAGGTGGCAAGGTCACGGCCCAGGCACGCCGCGCGCGCGGTCACGAGCCCGCGCGCGGCACCCTTGGCGACCTCGTCATTCTTTCCCTCGGGCGCTACCAGCACGATCGAGTCAACCGCCACGGGTCCTCTAGCGGTGCTGTGCATCGAGAAGCGATAGCGTGCGAGCAGGATCCCCTCGACGATCGCCGCCGCCGCGTGTGCTGCGGGCAGCGTCTCGGTGTCGGGCACGCGCGTGGCGAGCTTGCTGTCGTTGGGCACGGCGCGGGCGAAGGCGGCGGCGGCATCCCGAAGCGTTGCGGTGTCGAGTTCTGCAACGGTTCCCACACCGACGGCGACCAGCACGGGCGCATGCGAGGAGGGGAAGGCGATGGCCTTTCCTACCTTCGGGGTGAACCCGGCCTTGTCGAGTGCGGCGAGGTCGATCCCGAGAATCTCAGGAACCTCGCCATCGCTTGTCACGGGCACTGCGAGCGCCTCGGCGTCGACGGCGTCGCCGAGCGACACGACCCGCACATCGACCTTGGCGTCGAGAGAGGGGGCAACGGAAATGGTGCTCACGGCACGTTCCTTTCTTGCGAGCGTTTCGCTATTAGACCAGACCCACAGGCGAACCCGGACCCCAGGGGATGCCGAGCAGGAACCACACGGCGAACAGCGCCGTCCACGCCACCAGCACCGCCAGGGCGTAGGGGAGCATGAGGGCGATGACGGTGCCGATACCGGCATCCTTCTTGTATCGCTGAGCGACGGTCACCATGAACGGCAGGTAGACCATGAGCGGGGTGATGATGTTGATCGGCGAGTCACCCACGCGGTATGCGGCAAGCAGGGTCTGCGGGGCGATGTCGAGCGAGGCGAAGATCGGAATGAACACCGGCGCGAAGATGACCCACTTGGGCACGAGCCCCGGCAGGATGATGTCGAGCACCACGATGACCAGGATGAAGATGAGCAGCAGAACGAGCCCTGGCACATTCGCGTGCTCCAGCATCCGGGCGGCGTTCACGGCTGCCACGGTGGGAAGGTTCGTCCAGTTGAACAGCGCGATGAACTGCGCGATCATCAGGAACATCAGAAGCAGTCCGCCCAGAGTGGCGAAGGTCTTTGCGATCGCCGTCACGGTCGCGTCGCTGCCGATCATGGTCTTCGCGCCGATGCCGTATCCCACACCGCCCACGAGGAAGGCGAGCGAGATGATGAAGACGAGGCTCGCCATGAAAGGCGTGGTGCCGATGATGGCGCCCGACCCGGGGTCGCGCAGCGGCGCGCCGGGGGGCAGGGTCAGCAGCAGGATCAGCGCGAGGTAGCCGAGCAGGAACCATCCGGCGAAGGCGAGGCCACGGCTTTCGGCGGCTTGATCGATCTTCACATCGGGCTCGGTGTAGCTTCCGTAGCTGCTGTCCCAAGTGCCGAGGCGTTTCTCGGTGAGGAAGACGGTCACCAGCAGCACAACGGCGGTGAGCACGAAAGAGGAGACGATGCCGAAGTAGAAGTTGTGCGTGACCTCGATCGTGGCCATGCCCGCCGAAGAGAGCACCTCGTTGGTGATCTCGGTGAGCATGCTGTCCGAGGGCGTGATGAGAAGGTTCGCGCCGAAGGCGGCGCCCACACCCGCGAAGGCCGCGGCCATGCCGGCGAGGGGATGTCGGCCGACCGTCTTGAAGGCGACCGCGGCAAGAGGCACGAGGATCAGATATCCCGCGTCGGTGGCGACCGAGGAGAGCACACCGATGAAGATCAGGATCGTGGCCAGAAGCTTCGGGGGAGCGATCTTCACCGTCTTGCGGATGAGCGCGCCCATGAGACCGGCGACCTCGGCGACGCCGACACCGGCCATCGCGATCAGCACGACGGCGACGACGCCGAAGCCGGCGAAGTTGCTGACGAAGGAGCTGAAGAAGTAGCGCACGCCCTCGATCGACAGCAGGCTGCGCACCGGGAACTCGCGCTCTTGAAGGATGTAGTCGGGGATGACGGCGGGCTGACCCGTCGTCGAGTCATAGAGCGACCAGATGCCCCCCAGATGCTCATTGATCTGGTTGAACTCGTCGCGGGGCACCGGAACCACGACCGTGTCTGTGACACTCACGCCGATCCACGCCAGAATCGCCGAGAGCACCGCGATGAACATGATCAGATAGACGAAGATCATGGTCGGATTGGGCACGGCGTTGCCGACGCGTTCGATCCAGTTGAGGAGCCCCGAAGGTTTCTCAGGTTTTGATGCAGACTTAGCAGCCTTGGAAGCCATTTCCCCCGCCTCATTGTGGAGTCATCGTGCGGCTCGTTGGGGGAGCCGCTGCGGTCAGAGTATCGACAGGCTCATCGTAACCCGCATTCGGAACAATTGATGACCGAGTTTTGCGGCGGAATCTCGCCGAGAATCACGGCGTCTGCAGAGCGCATCCGGCACCCTTCGGCGCGGGGTGTCTGCGCCCTGTGGATAATTTCGGCGGCGACTGTGGGCGCTCTGTCAGGATGCACGAATGATCCAGGCCGAACTCCTCGTCACCGAGCGCGTGCGCCAGCGGCTGCGCTCGGAGCAGATCGACCCCCGCCGCGCACCTGAGGAGTCCGTGCGCGTTGCCGAGGCTGAGGTGCGCCGCCACAATGACCTCGCGCTCGCGCAGGGCGGAGCGGTCATCGAAGACGAAGCGCGCTGTGTGCGCGATGTGCTTGCCGCGGTGAGTGGATTCGGCGCGCTGCAGCCGCTTCTTGACGATCCCGAGATCGAGGAGATCTGGATCAACGCTCCCGACCGGGTATACGTCGCCAGGGGTGGTGTCAGCGAACGCAGCGAAGTGCGGCTGACGGATGCGAGCTTGCGCGAACTCATCGAGAGGATGCTGCAGTCATCCGGTCGCCGGGTCGACATCAGCCAGCCTTTCGTCGATGCCTCTCTGCCCGACGGTTCGCGTCTGCACGTCGCGATCGCCGATGTCGTGCGCGGTTCTTGGGCGGTGAACGTGAGAAAGTTTCTGCCGCAGTTTCGCTCTCTCGACGCTCTCGTGGCCCAGGCGACGCTGCCCGGGCACCTGGCCGAGACTCTCGCTTTCGCGATGCGTGCGGGCCAGAGTGTTCTGGTATCGGGGGCGACCCACGCGGGCAAGACCACGCTTCTGGGCGCGTTGCTTGCCGAGTGCGGGCCGACCCAGCGCATCGTGACCGCGGAGGAGACGTTCGAGCTCGCCGTCGACGCCCCCGACCTTGTCGCGCTGCAGGGTCGTCAAGCGAATCTCGAGGGCACCGGGGAGATCACCCTGCGACGCCTCGTGAAAGAGGCACTGCGGATGCGGCCCGACCGGCTCGTCATCGGCGAGGTGCGAGATGCCGAGGCGCTCGACCTTGTGCTCGCGCTCAACACCGGCGTTCCCGCGGCCGCGACCATCCACGCCAACTCCGCCGCCGAGGCACTGGACAAGCTGTCGATGCTGCCGCTTCTAGCCGGCCGCAATATCGATCGCTCCTTCATCGCCCCGGCGATTGCCTCCTCGGTCGCACTCGTCGTGCACTGCGCGCGGGATGCCCGAGGCATCCGGCGGGTGCAGGAGGTCGTGGCGCCGACGGGCGAGGTCGCAGAAGGGCGCATTCTGACGCGAGCGGTGTATCGGGCAGCGACCGCACCTTCTGCCATTCCGATGGTGAGCGCCGCCGGATGACGCTGCTGCTGGGTGCCATGCTCGCGGCCGGGCTCGTCATGACCGCCTCGCCGTGGTTGTGGCCTGCCGCGGGGCGCGGGGCGCGGCGCGAGCGAAGCAGAACGCTCGCGCGGTTGCGCGAAGAGGCAGGGTACGCCTCGCTGTCACCGCGCACCATCCCGGCCATGATGGTGTCCGCCGCGGTGCTCGCGAGCGCCGTGGTGTGGCTGGTCACCGAGATTTCACCGCTTGCGCTGCTCGCGGCGCTCGTGGCGGGCTGGGCACCCATCGCCTTTCTGCGGGGGCGTCGCCTTCGCATCCGTCGCCAGCGCCGCGGGCTCTGGCCCGATGTCTGCGACCTTCTGATCGCATCCATTCGCGTCGGGATGTCGTTGCCGGATGCGGTAGCGAGTCTGGCCACATCCGCGCCACCGATGGTGCGCCCCGCCTTCGTCACCTTCGCGCGCGATATGCACGCGAGCGGTCGCTTCGAACAGGCCCTGAATCGGCTGAAACCGACACTCGCCGACCCGGTGGCCGACCGCATCATCGAGACGCTGCGCATGGCGCGACAAGTGGGCGGCACCGAACTTGTGACCGTGCTGCGTGCGCTCTCGCAGTCGGTGCGGGCCGAGGCGGCTCTGCGAGCCGAGGTCGAGGCGCGTCAGTCGTGGATCCGTGGTGCCGCCGTGCTCGGCGTGGTCGCCCCCTGGGTGATCCTCGGGCTGCTGGTGACCAGAGCGGAGGGAGCACTGGCCTATTCGACGCCCGCTGGCCTGCTGGTGATCTCGGTGGGTGCGGCGGTGTCGGTGGTGGGGTTTCGTCTCATGATGCGCATCGGGCGACTGCCCGAGCCGCGGAGGTGGTTCGGATGATCGCGCCCGGTGATGTCGCGGTGGCGGTGATTCTCGGCGGAGGGTTCGCGGCGGGCATCCTGCTGATGCTCATGGCGTTGCCGCGCTGGCGGGCCGTGACCCTTAGCGTGCGCATCGCGCCCTACCTCCGACACGTCGTCGCAGACGGGGCGCTTCCGCCCGGCGTGCTGCCGACTATCGGGGCTCTGCCCGCGAGCGCCGTCTCTGGCGCAGAGCGCGTGCGCGCACAACTCGGGCGACTGCTCGGCGGCGAGGCTCCGCTGACCCTGCGTCTGGGCCAGGCGGGCGAGAATCCGGATGCTGCCCGCTTTCGCGGCCGGCAACTCATCGCGGGTGTCGTCGGTCTCTGCCTCGGCGCGGTCGCGGCGATCGGGCTGGCGCTTGCCGGGCGGATGAGCGTGCCGGCCGCGCTTCTGCCGATCCTCATGGGCGTGGGCGCCGTCATCCTTCTCGATGTGCGCCTGAGCACGCGTGCGCGTGCGCGGCTGGCGCGACTCGACGAGGAACTGCCGACAACACTGGAGTTTCTGGGGCTGTGCCTGGCAGCGGGCGAGAGCGTGCTCGACACCTTGCGGCGGGTGGCATCGGTGGGCTCCGGAGAGCTCACCGAGGAGTTCGCACAGGTGGTGCTCGCCACGAACACCGGGTCTTCGCTGGCAGAAGCGCTGGGCGATATGGCCCGCCGCCTGCAATCGCCTCCCGTCACGCGAGCCGTGGATCACCTCGTTGCCGCGCTCGAGCGGGGAGCGCCCCTTGCCGGGGTCTTGCAGGCGCAAGCATCCGATGCGCGCGAGGATGCCAAACGCCTGCTCATCGAGCAGGCGGGCCGCAAAGAGATCGCGATGATGCTGCCCCTCGTCTTCTTGATTCTGCCGCTGTCTGTCGTGTTCGCCGTCTTTCCCGGGCTCTTTCTGTTTCAGTTCGGGCTGTCGTAAGTGCCGTATTCCCCATCCACTCACCGAAAGGAAAGCCCATGTCTCATCTCCGTGAGTACTTGCACAGGCATCGTGTCGCGCTGCGCGAGGGCGTGCAGGACCTCGCCCACGACGAACGCGGCGACGTGCCCGGCTGGGTGCTGGTCACCCTGATGACCGCTGGCTTGGTGGTCGTCATCTGGGCGGTCGCCGGGCCAGCGCTCATCACCATCTTCGAGCAAGCGCTGCACAGCGTCACCGGGTTCTGAGATGGCCCGCATCCGCTCGCGCTCGCTGCGGGAGGAGCGCGGGTCGAGCGTTGTCGACTTCGTGCTCGTCGGGGCGGTTCTCACCGCCCTCACCCTCGCGGTGATCCAGCTCGGCGTGGGCGTCTATGTGCGCAACGTGCTGCACGACGCTGCGGTCGAAGGGGCGCACCACGGTGCGCTCGCCGACACCTCGCTCGCAGACGGAGCCGAGCGCACACGGCTGGTGATCGCGCGGGCCATCGGTTCCGCGTTCGCCGAGGATGTCACCGCGCACACCTCGAACGCGCTGGGGCACCCCACGGTCGAGGTGCGCGTGCGCGCCGCCCTTCCCGTGCTCGGGCTCATCGGCATCCCCGGTGTCTTGGAGGTGAGCGCCCATGCCCCGGCAGAGACCTTCGGCGACTGAGAACGAGCGCGGCTCGGCGGCGCTGGAGTTCATCGGTGTCGGCGTCATCCTGCTCGTGCCGCTTGTCTACCTCGTGCTGGCGCTCGGCGCGGTGCAGCAGCAGTCGCTGGGTGCCGAGGCGGCAGCACGTCACACCGCTCGCGCGATAGCGCAGGCACCGGATGCGGCGACCGCCCTGACACGCGCCGAGGCGGTGCTGGCCTCGGTGCTGCGCGAGTATGGGATGCCGCCAGAAGCGGTATCGGTCGAGATGACGTGCTCGACCGCGCACTGCCCGGCACCGGGGGCGACGCTGCGGGTCACCGTCACGAGCGAGGTGACGTTGCCTTTTGTTCCGCCCCTGCTCGGTCTCGACCGGATCGCCACGATTCCGATTCAGGCTGAAGCCATTCAGAAGGTGTCGGCGCTATGGGGAGAGTGATGCGCCGGATGCGTCGCCACGCCCGCGAGGAGCACGGAAGCACACTGCCGCTGATTCTCGGCTATGCGGTTCTCGCCCTCGCGGTGATCTTCGTCTGCGTGAACGCGACCGATCTGCACATCGCGCAGAAGCGCTTGGACGCCCTCGCTGATGCGGCGGCCCTCGCCGGAACGGAGGGTTTCACCGTGTCGGTGGCCGGTGGGGTCATCCGCGCCGAGCTCAACGACACCGCGGTTCATGCCAGATCGGCCGCGATCGTGGCGGCGATGGGTTCGGGTGCGGTGCTCGTGACCGCCCACACGCCCGATGGCGTCTCGGTAGAGGCGACCGTGGCGAGCGTGTGGCATCCGGTGCTGTTTTCACCGTTCGTGCCCGAGGGTGTGCCCTTGCGGGCAACGGCGCGCGCACGCACGGCCCTTCGTTCCTGAGGGGCACAGGGACGGGTCTCAGATGCGCGCGGCGATGGCGGCCGCATCGGTTCCCGCCGGCAGCGCGCCATACAGCCCGCCGCCCATCCAGTTGCCGTCGAGCCGGGTGGCCAGGAACGCCTCGGCCACGACCGTCGGTGCGTGCTGCAGAAGCAGAGCCCCCTGCAGGGTCAGCGCGAGGGATGCGGTCAGCTCCCGGGCCTGCGACGCAGCATCCGTCGAGCCGGCCACCTCTGCGGCCAGTCGCCGCGTGCGCTCCCAGTGCGCGTCGAAGCGGGCATCGGCACCTCGCGCCGCGCCGATCTCTGCCTCGAAGGCTGCCAGCGACTCGGGTTCTCGCTGCAGCGCCCGCAGCACATCGAGGGCGATGACGTTGCCCGATCCTTCCCACACCGCCATGACGGGCTGTTCACGGTAGCGCATGGCGAGGGGGAAGGCCTCGGTGTAGCCGTTGCCGCCCAGGCACTCCAACGCTTCATAGGCATGGCCGGGGCCGCGCTTGCAGATCCAATACTTCGCGACCGCGGTGCCCAGGCGTGCAAAAGCGTGGTCGGCATCCGAGGCGTCTTCGTCGTGGGCGCGAGCCAGTCGCAGCGCGGTGGCGGTTGCGGCCTCGGTCTCCAGCTGCAAGTCGGCCAGCACGTTCGTCATCGCCGTGTGGTCGATGAGCATGGCGCCGAACGCGGCGCGGTGCCGGGCGTGCCAGGCGGCTTCGGCGACCGCCTGGCGCATGCCCGCGGTCGATCCATAGATGCAGTCCAGGCGCGTGCGGGCGACCATGTCGATGATGGTGCGAACACCACGCCCCTCTTCGCCGATGAGCCACGCTTCGGCATCCTCGTACTCCACCTCGCTCGACGCGTTGGCGCGGTTGCCGAGCTTGTCTTTGAGGCGTTGAATCCGGATGCCATTGCGTCGCCCGTCATCGAGCAGCCGCGGCAGCAGAAAGCACGAGAGCCCGCCCGGCGCCTGCGCGAGCACGAGAAAGGCGTCAGACATCGGTGCGGAACAGAACCACTTGTGCCCCGTGATCGCGTAACGCCCGCCGCCGAGGGGTCGCGCGACGCTCGTGTTCGCGCGCACATCTGAGCCGCCCTGCTTCTCGGTCATCGCCATGCCGAACAGGGCACTGCCCTTGCCCGCCCGCAGTTCCGGCTCGTAGTCGGTGCTCAGCACGCGCGGCAGCCACTCGCCGCCGACATCCGGATGCTGCTGCAGAACGGGCACGACAGAGTGCGTCATCGACACCGGGCAGGCGTGACCCGGCTCGATCTGCGCGTAGAGCATGAAGGTCGCAGCGCGCGCGACGTTCGCTCCCGGCGCGGGTTCGGCGAAGGCAGAGGTGTGCGCCCCCGAGCCGACCGCTGCGCGGATGATGCGATGGTAGGAGTCGTCATAGTCGACCTCGTCGACACGGTTGCCGTAGCGGTCGTGGGTGCGCAGGGCCGGTTCGCGGCCGTTGGCCGTTGCGGCATCCCGCTGAAACGCCTCGCTTCCGACATGCCGCCCGATTGCGTGCAGCCTTTCGTGCGCGCCGCCCGCCTGGTATCGTTCGACCGCCTCGACGAGCGCGATATTGCTGCCGTACTCATCGATCTCGACGCGGGGTGGGGGCTGGTTCACGACTTCGTGCATTGGCGGTCTCCTTGCTCGGTCTGGCGTGTGCAGCCAGTCTGGCCTCCGCGATGGCGTTCGGGCAAGAACCCGGGCGGCTCTGGCCGATCGCGTGGCGCAGGCGCGTTAGGCTGAAGTGCCATGCTCGATCTTGATCTCACTGCCGATATTGCAGCGCTTCGTCAGACCTACGGCGACATCCGTGAGGTCGTCGGCGTCGAGACGCTGCGCGCCGAGATTGCACGCCTGAGTGAGGCGGCCGGTGCTCCGGATCTCTGGGATGACACCGACAAGGCACAGAAGGTCACGAGCGCCCTGAGCCACCGGCAGACAGAGCTTGCCCGGATCGAGAGCGTCGGGAGGCGGCTCGACGATCTGGAAGTGCTGGTGTCGCTCGCCATCGAGATGGACGACGCCGAATCCGCGCAAGAGGCGCGTAGCGAACTCGCCGCGCTCACCGAGCTGATGGGTCAGCTCGAAGTGCAGACGCTTCTGGACGGCGAGTACGACGCGCGCTCGGCCATCGTCACGATTCGTTCGGGCGCGGGCGGGGATGACGCGACCGACTTCGCCGAGATGTTGCTGCGCATGTACTTGCGCTGGGCGGAAGCGCACAAATATCCGGCCACGGTCATGGATACCTCTTATGCCGAGGGCGCGGGGATCAAGTCGGCCACGTTTCAGATCGACGCGCCCTACGCCTTCGGTACGCTGAGCGTGGAGGCAGGCACCCATCGCCTCGCCCGAATCAGCCCCTTCGGTTCGGCCGACAAGCGCCAGACCTCTTTCGCGGCGGTCGAGGTCATCCCGCTCATGGAAGAGGCGACCGAGGTCGACATCCCAGAGAGCGACATCCGCGTCGATGTCTTTCGCTCGTCTGGACCCGGTGGCCAGTCGGTGAACACGACCGACTCGGCGGTGCGGCTTACGCACCTGCCGACGGGGTTGGTCGTGTCGATGCAGAACGAGAAATCGCAGATTCAGAATCGCGCCGCCGCGATGCGGGTGCTGCAGAACCGCCTGCTTCTCTTGCAGCGCGAAGAAGAGGCCGCGAAGAAGAAGGAGCTCGCGGGAACGATCACCGCGAGCTGGGGCGATCAGATGCGCTCCTATTTTCTCTATGGCCAACAACTCGTCAAAGATCTGCGCACCGGGCACGAGTCGGGCAACCCCCAGCAGGTCTTCGACGGCGACCTCGACGGCTTCATCGCGGCCGGCATCCGCTGGCGCAAACGCAAGGGCGACGACTGATCCGCGGGTAGTCGATTGGTATACTTCGGGTATGTCATCCACGACCATCAAGGTGCCGCGCACCCTTCGGGATCGCCTGGCCGAGCGTGCACAGAAGCAGGGTGTGACTCTGGCGGGCGCAATCGAGCGCGCACTCGATGAGAGTGACGCGCAGCTTTTCTGGGAGGCCGTCAGCCGCGAGCACAACGCGCTCTCAGAGGTGGAACGGGACTCGTATCTCCGTTCAGGCGGAACCGATGATCTCGCCGATGCTGCGGATGACGAGATCAGCGAGCGCGGCGAGTGGTGACGCGAGGCGAGATTCATCTCGCCGATCTGGGCGACCCGGTCGGGCACGAACAGGGGCTGAGGCGACCGGTGATCGTGATAAGTGCTGAACCCTGGCTGTCGTCGAACCCGCCGGTGGTCACCGTCGTGCCCGTGACGCGGACATTTCGGGGGCGCTCCACACATGTCGAGATCGCGCCAGGAGAGTCTGGTCTGCGCGCGACGAGTTTTGCGAAGTGCGAAGACATCCGCGCGATCTCTCCGCTTCGTCTCGAGCACCGCTTAGGGCGGGTTGATGACGTCGTTCTGGCTCGTATCGATCTGATCCTTCGACGAATCCTCGGCCTCTGAGCCCCGACAGAGGGCGATCTGGCCGGCATCCGCTGGCGCAAACGCAAGGGCGACGACTGAGCGCAACACTGGAGGCGAGTGTCGCTCGGCAAAGTCAAAGGTGGCCACGCTTAGGCTCGTTGAGCCATGATCCGCTTCGAGAATGTCACCAAGCACTACCGCGGCACACAGAAACCGGCCCTCGACGGGATTGATTTCGAGGTGACGCGCGGGGAGTTCGTCTTCCTCGTGGGCGCCTCGGGCTCGGGCAAGTCCTCGTGCCTTCGCCTGGTGCTGCGCGAAGATGTGCCGACATCCGGGCGCGTGGATGTGCTCGGGCACGAGCTTCGCACAATAGCCAGCCGCAAGGTGCCCTACTTCCGCCGCAACATCGGCTCGGTGTTTCAGGACTTCCGCCTGCTGCCCTCGAAGACCGTGTTTCAGAACGTCGCCTTCACCCTGCAGGTCACCGGCTCTTCGCGCGCCCTCATTCAGCAGGCAGTGCCCGAGGTTCTCGCACTCGTCGGACTCGAGGGCAAACAGAAGCGGATGCCGAACGAGCTCTCCGGCGGTGAGCAGCAGCGCGTCGCCATCGCCCGCGCGCTGGTGAACCGCCCGCAGTTGTTGCTCGCCGACGAGCCGACCGGAAACCTTGACCCCGCGACATCCATCGACATCATGCAGTTGCTCGCGCGCATCAACGCCAACGGCACCACGGTGGTCATGGCCACCCACGAAGCCTCTTTCGTCGACCAGATGAAACGACGCGTCATCGAGTTGAGCGAGGGCGTGCTGGTGCGGGATGAGTCGCAGGGCGGTTACGGCGACACTTCGCACCTGCCGAGCCTCGTGCCAGAGCGAAAGCGGGGCCTCTCGGCGAGTTCGGCGCTCAGCGCCGCACAAGAGGTTCACCGTGAGACCACCGAGTTCATTGAGTCGTCGGCGCAAAGCTCGGCACAGAAGGCGGTCGAGCCGAGCGCGGCGGCGGAAGCATCCGAACCGGAACCGCACGAGGGCGCCGCAGGTTCCACGACACGCTCGTCTCGTCGCAGAACGGCGCCTCGCCCCGCCCCCGACACGCCCACCACTGCCCGCATCGAAGTGCAAGAGGTGGATCACCCCGAACTCGGCGTCGCCGACCGGCTGGGGCTCGCCGAGGCGGACCCCGACGATGAGCTAAGGCCGCTGTCGTGAGGCTCGGGTTGATTCTGGGTGAAGCGCTGACCGGGCTTCGCCGGAACGCCTCGATGGTGGTCTCGATCGTGCTCGTCACCTTCGTCTCGCTCACTTTCGTCGGCGCGGCGATCCTGATGCAGATGCAGATCAGCACGATGCGCGACTTCTGGGTCGAGCGTGCGCAGGTCGGAATCTATATGTGCTCCACACTGTCGATGACCGATACCTGCGCGGATGGCACCGCGACGCAGGAGCATGTCGCGCACGTTCGCGCCGAGCTTGAAGGGCCGACGCTGTCGCCGCTCGTGTCGAGCTTCACCTTCGATACACGTGAAGAGACCTACCGCAAGATGATCGAACTCGTCGGCGAAGACTACGCCGACATCCTCACCGTCGACCAGATGAACGAGATCTTCTGGCTCAGTCTGAACGATCCGGGCGATGTGAAGGTGATCGACGAGGCCTTCCGCGGCGTGGCAGGAGTCGAACAGATTCGGGATGAGATGCGTTACCTTGACCCGCTCTTCTCAGCACTCAGGATCGCCAGCTATATCGCGGTCGGCATCGCCACGCTGATGCTGATCGCTGCGGCGCTTCTGATCGGCACCACGATTCGTCTGTCGGCGTATGCGCGACGGCGTGAGATCGCGATCATGCGTCTGGTGGGGGCCTCGAACCGTTTCATTCAGACTCCTTTCGTCTTGGAGGGGGTGTTCGCGGCGTTCCTCGGCGCGGTGCTCGCCAGCGGCGCGATCGTTGCCGGGGTGTACTTCGGCGTGAGCCAGTACCTCAGCCAGAACGTGGGTTTCATCGCGACATGGGTCGGGATGCCAGAGGCGCTTCTGGTCGTGCCCATGATCATTGGTATCGGCGTGCTGCTCGCCGCGCTCTCGGCGGGCTTCGCGATCCGGCGATGGTTGCGCGCCTGAGCGCGACCGAGCTCAAGGGAGGCAGTGATGAGTGGATCGGCTCAGGGCATGCGAAGGGGCGGAAGCCTCGCGGTTGCTGCCGCGCTGCTGCTCAGCGTGGCGGCGTGCTCCTCGGAGCCGAATCTGGAGCAGTATCGGGATCAGCCCTTCGCCGTGTATGCGGCTCAGCCGTCGTCAGCCGGCTATACCGCCGCAATCGAAGGCACACTGAGATTGAGCGGGGGGTGCCTTGTGCTCGTCACTACCTACAACGTGGTCGGCGAGGGCGTCGTTCAGGAAACGGTTGTGCCGGCCTTCCCCTCGTATCTCACGCCGCGCCTGGAGCGCACCGCAGCCGGACTGACGGTGCTTCACCTCGGAAACACGAGATACACCGTGAGCGACCACGTCTCTTGGGGCGGTTCCTATCCCGGAACCGTCGACGAGCTTCGGGATGCTGAGTCACCGAAACGGACGATCCCGGCGGCCTGCCCGGGCGAACTCGAGATCGGTGACGTCGGATAGCTCCGCGTGACGAGCCGCGTGGCATCCCCTCGCAATCTCGGTTAGACTGGCGGGCTGCTCTGCGACATCCGGTCGCGGGGGAGAGATCGCAGGAGAACACCATGCCCAGGGAACGCGGGGAGAAGGTCGTCGCGACCAATCGTCGCGCGCGCCACGACTACGCCATCGAGAAGACCTATGAAGCGGGGCTTGTGCTCACCGGCACCGAGGTGAAGTCGCTTCGCCAGGGGCGAGCGAACCTCAACGACGGCTACGCCTATGTGAAAAATGGCGAGGCGTTTCTCGACGCGGTGCATATTCCCGAATACTCCCAGGGGCATTGGACGAACCACTCCACGAAGCGCGCGCGCAAGCTGCTGTTGCATCGGGATGAGATCCTCAAACTCTCGCACGCGGTCTCGGCCGGGGGGTACACGATCGTGCCCTTGCGGCTGTATTTCTCGGACGGGCGGGCGAAGGTCGAGATCGCCATCGCCAAGGGCAAGCGCGAATACGACAAGCGTCAGACTCTGCGCGAGCGGCAAGACAGCCGCGAGGCTGAGCGCGCGATGCGCAGCCGCAACCGCCTGGGGGAGTAAAGGCACTCTCCGCGTTCGCACGCACTGTGTGAAAACCCCTACCGACACACCGCCATTCGGTGCTAGTTTCCGCTCGAGGCATCCCGCGAACGGGCTGTCTCACCGTCTGAGAAGCGAGGGGTCAGCATCGTGTCTACACGTCTACGCGGTATCGCACTGCTCGTGCTCTTCGGGATGCTGGGGGGCCTTGTTCTCTCGCAGACCGGCCCGATTTCACCCGCCGCGGCGGCGGGAACTCTCTCGCTCGATCAGACGCTCAGCTATACCGCCACGGTCTCGCCGACACAGAGCGTTCCGACCGGCGCAACCCTGATCCTCTCGCTCAACTACAGTTGCGGCGACGACGTCTGCGTCGACACGCAAGTGACGATTCCCATCCCGGCCGGGCTCAACATCGGCGCGATCGGGCTCGTGGGTGGGGCAAGCAGCAACGTCATCGGCAACACGATCACGGTCACTCTGCCCGCGAACCTCGCCGCCGGGAGCGCCGGTCAACTCACCGTCGAGGTCACCGTTCCCGGGTGGTCAACACCCAACGGGGCAGAGTTCACCTGGACCTCATCGATAGCGGCGACGGCCTCGACAACGGTGGTGTCCAATCCGGTGCAGATCACCGCGAATGCCGCGAGTGTCACCAGCGCAAGCCTCGAGAAGGTATCCGGAGGCACGATCAATGAGCCCGTCGCGTATCGTGCCGTGCCGTGTGTCGCGGCGGCACCGGCATCCGCCCCGATTGCGGTCGCTGCGAGCTCGAGCGTCGTGGTGACGCTCGCGCCCGGGGCGACGTTCGAGTCGGCCGCGAACGGCGGCGTCTACGATATCGGCGCCGGCACCATCACTTGGACGCTGGGTCAAGCAGAGTCCTGCATCACCTTGGCCTATGTGGTGAGTTACCCCTCACCGCCTAACACCGCCGGGCAGACGAAGGCGCAGTCGCTGCTATGGACGGGTCGCTTTGTCGGCGATGCCAGCGATTCGACCTTGGCGACGGCATCCCTCGACCACGATCTTGACCCGCCGGTGGCGGCGATGACCTTCAACAAGTGGTCGTTCTCGACACAGCGCGCCGTAGACGAGTCGATCACCTGGTTTCTCAGTGTGAACAACGACGGCAACACCACCGCCGACGAGCTCACCATCGTCGACACGATTCCGAAAGAAGTGAAGGTCACCGCCATCACCACCTCGATCCCGAGCATCGGCGCCGTGCCGGGCGAGGTCTGGGTCGCGGGGCAAGACAATGTGCTGGTTCTCGCGGCTGTCGTGCCGGTCAACGGAAACAGCGTGAGCGTGAACCCCTATGCCGCCTGGCCGAGCGGCAACGGCCCGCTCGACCCGAGTGACACGGTCAAGAGGATCGAGCTGAAATACTTCGAAATCGCACCGGGCAACTATGGCGACCGCGTCACCATCGCCGCCACGGTGATGGCGACATCCGCCGGAGGCGCACCGGTCAACGTGGATGACATCGTCACCAACTCAGCAGACTTCGCATTTCATATCGTCTCAGGAGCCCTCGAAGAGAGCGATTCGGTGACAAGGGAGCATCAGTTCACGATTGCGCCTCAGATCACCACCATCACCACGCGATTGATCGGTGGCGGCACTCTCGCCCCCGGTATCAGCGCTTTCGACGGCTACCTCGGTATCAGCGCAGGCCCGTTCGCGCTCGTCGACCCGGTGATGACCCTCTTGGTGCCCGACATGGTTACTCTCACCGCGTGGGCGCCGACATCGACCGCCGTGCTGGCGACGCCCACGCACACAGAGATTCCCGACTGGCAGGGAACAGGCGCGACCCTGCACCGCTTCACCTGGGCGCCAGGCACCGAACTGCCCCTGGGGGTGAACTACCAGATCGATCTGAGCTATGAGCTCATCGAGGATGCCTGGGGGACCATGCGGATTCGCGGCTACGGGTCATCCGCGAGCGCCCCCTACTTCTGCGAGTCGAACTGGTTCGAGGGTGATCCGGATGCTCAAGACAAGGATGGTGACGGCAATCTCACCGAGGTGCTGTGCAACTGGAGCGTGGATGTCAGCCCCGCCCCGACGACATCAGCCGTGCTGACCGCGCTGATCGCCTCGACCGGTGATTTCGAGACGGGAACGGTCGATATCGAGCCCGGTGGTGCGGCAAGCTACCGCCAGTCGTTGCGCAACACCGGAACCTTGCAATTGAACGCGCTCGTTGTGATCACCACGTTGCCGCGAGCGGGCGACACCCGCATTCTGACGAGCGTCGGCCGCAGCCCCGCGAGCGTCACTTTTCCGGTGCTGCTCACCGGCCCGGCCGTGGCCCCATCGCTCGACTTTCCGGTGAGCGTCTGGTACTCGACCGTTGCGAACGCCTGCTTTCCCGAACTGAACAGCAGTCCCGGGGGATGCGTCCCGGCCGACTGGACCACCGTGCTGCCCGCTGATCCGACAGAAGTCATCGCGGTGAAGGTCGACTACGGTGCCAACGTCTTCGATCCCTTCACGACGTGGAGCTTCGACATCTCCGTCACGACGCCCACGAGCGGAGCGACGGAGCCCGAGTTCGCTATCCGCAACACCGACCCCGCGCAACCCGCAGGCGACGAGCGTGCGATAGGAACGGCCGCCTTCGCCGCTCTTACCGCGGCATTTACCACGCTCACGGCCGAGTCGGCACCGGTGACCCTTCTTGTGCCGAGCATCGCCGGGAGTGCGACAGTGGCACCCGTTGTCGTGCCGGTCACGAGCAGCGGAGTGGGGGTCGATGCACAGACAGCGACCGTCTTTGTTCCGGTTGGCGGAGCCGCCTATCTTCTCGACGGCACCGATGAAGTGACGTCGCTCTTCGTTCCCGGCGAGGGTATGTACTTCATCGATCCGACCACCGGCGAGTTGCGCTTCGAACCGCTCCTCGGCTTTTCGGGAACCCCGAGTCCGGCTTTCTACCGCGTGCGCAACTCCTTCGGTCAGGCGGCCACCTCAACCTTCCTTCCCACGGTCGCGAAGCCCGCGCCGCCCACAGCGAGCGAGCTGAGCTCGACGGCAATGCCCGATACGCGGGTGCAGACCGCGACGGCACCGGTTCCCCCCGGCGGCTCGGCGACTTTGGTGGACTCCGGGGGTGTCGCCCGCACGATCGTCACAATCCCCGGCGAAGGCAGCTACTCGATCTCACCGAGCACTGGGCTGATCGAGTTCACCCCGCTGGCAAGTTTCAGCGGCGTGCCGACACCCATCAGATTCCGAGTCACCGACGCCTACGGACAGACGGCAGAAGCGAACTTCGCACCGGCTTTCGTCGCGGTTTCCGTCATCCCCGAGCCTCCGGTGGAGCCCGGGCCGGAGCCTCCGGTCGGGCCGGGGCCGGAACTTCCCGGTGGCACGGCGAACACGGGGGTGGCGACCTCCGATCTCTTCGCCATGGTCGCCGCGGGAATGGCGGCACTGCTGCTGGGCGCGGGCTTTCTCGCGGCTGCTCGCCTCAGTCGCATCCGACTCATATCGAGCGCCAGCGGCGGCCCTGCGCAAAGATCGTCCTGAGAGCAATCCGCGCGAACTCTTCACATGAGGATGCAGCTATGAGCGATGAGGCGACCACCGCGCCCCTGCGGGTGGCGATTGTCGACGATCATGCGCTCTACCGCGCCATGTTGGAGTCGGTTCTGCGCACCGTGCCGGGACTCACCGTCGAGGTCATCGCCTCGACCGTGAGCGAGGCGAAGCGGCGCATCCGACCGGGCGAGATCGATGTGGCGATCATCGACGTCGATCTGCCCGACGGCAACGGCGTGAGCCTCGGTATCGATTGCCGGCGTGACAACCCGGCGCTCGGCATCCTGCTGGTGTCGAGCCAAGATGTGATGGAGTTCCTCATCGACCTGCCGCGAGATGTGCGTCGGGGCTGGAGTTTTCTGTCGAAGAACTCGCCACTCTCGAGCACGGAGACCCTCGTCGATGCGCTTCGAGCAACCGCGGCGGGTGCGACCGTGCTGGATCCACGGCTCATCGCCGAGGCGCGGCCGAGACGAGGATCGGCGCTTGCCGCGCTGAGCCCCCGGCAGTATGAGGTGCTGTTGCTGGTCGCGCAGGGTCTGTCGAACGCGGGGGTCAGCGAGCGGCTGGGCATCTCACCGCGTTCGGTCGAGAATCATCTCAATGTGATCTACGCGGCTCTTGATCTGCCCGCCGAACACAACTCTCGGGTGAGCGCGGTGCTGAGGTTCATCGAGGATTCGAGCTATGGCTGAGGTGGGGGCGAGCAACGTCGATGCGCGGCCGGTATCTGCCGATCGACGTCGCTATCGCTGGGTGCAATTGGCGGCAACGGCTGCCCTGGCCTTCGCTTTCTCGGTGGGTTCGGCGATGCAGGCGAGGCTGCTTTGGCTGAGCGGCGATGAGATCCCCGATACGAGTGTCGGGCAGGTGGGTGAGCGTCTTCTCGCGAATGTTGCGGCCGTGCTGCTGCTGTTGGCGATCATCGCGTGGCATCCGACCTTCGGCATGCGCTGGCCGAGGAAGATCGCGGTGCTCGTCGTGGCGGGGATCCTCGGCCTTGTCATGCGGATGGTCGTGCAGTTGTGGCAGGGCGTGCACACTCTTGACCGAAGCGATCTTTTGCTCACGGATGCCGTGGCCCCCGCAGTCACCGGCTCGATCTCCTTGCTCGTGGGCGTCTCCGTCGCCGAGTACGACGTGCGATTGCGTGTGCAAGAGCGCCTGCGCGCGCAGCAGGAGTTGCGCACCTCGCTGGCCTTCCAGCAGTTGCAGACCGAAGAGCTGAGGGTGCGTCGAACCGTCGCCGAGGGTCTGCACACCTCGGTTCAGCAGCATCTCGTGCTCGTCGAGAGCGAACTCGATCGCCTGCACGAGCGTCTGATACGCGGTCTTCCTGCCACCCCCGACGATCTCGCGCTGCTTGACACGCTGCGCGCACAAGTGGCCACTCTGCGTGAGCAAGATGTGCGCGGATACAGTCAGATGCTCTATCCGGTGGGTGTCAACATGGGGCTCGTGCAGGCGATCCGGGTGCTGTTTCGGCGACTGCCCTCGTCTTTCGTCGTCTCGCTGCACATCGATGACTCCGTGGTCCGCGCCGATGACCCTTCGACGCCGCTGCCGGTGGCGTTCCGGATTCTCGCGATCCGGGTGCTCGAAGAAGCCATCGCGAACGCGCTGCGTCACGGGCGCGCCGGTCACTTTCAGGCGAACATTCGGGTGGATGACGCGGATGGGGATGCCCGAACGCTGCGCCTGAGCCTGGACGACGACGGCACGCCACCGCAGGAGGACGCAAACTGGAGCGGCCTGCACCGTCTGCACGAACAGCTCGCGGAGTATGGCGGTTCGCTGAGTCTCGCACCCTCCGAGCTGGGCGGCGCACGCCTGACAGCGACGGCGGTTCTGCCCGTGCCTGGGCAAGGGGAGGGATAGCGTCGCGCTACCCGAAGTGCGGCTCGAAGCCGAAGACACGAGCGAGAAAGGCGAGTTCCTTCTCGAGCGCGGCAATGATCGTCTCGGCTCGCCGGAAGCCGTGTCCTTCACCCTCGAAGAGCAGGTACTCGTGCGGGATGCCGCGGGCAGCCAGCGCGTCGCGGATGAGCTCTGACTGCGAGGGCGGCACGACGGCGTCATCCGCCCCCTGCAAGAGCAGCACCGGCACCTCGATCCGCCCGACGTGCGTCAGAGGAGAGCGTTCGATATAGACGCTCTCCGCCTCGGGCAGGGGGCCGACCAGTCCATCGAGATAGTGCTTTTCGAAGTCGTGAGTGTCGGCGGCGAGGGCGCGCAGATCGCTGACGCCGTAACGACTGATGCCCGCCGTGAAGACACCGCCGCGCACAAGGCTCGACAGCACCGTCCACCCGCCGGCCGAGCCGCCCTTGATCGCGATGCGTGCGGGGTCGGCAAGACCCGCCTCGGCGAGGCCGCGCGCCGCGGTGAGCACGTCATCGACATCGACCACCCCCCACCCGCCCGCGAGTCGCTCGCGGTAGGCGCGGCCATAGCCGGTCGAACCGCCGTAGTTCACATCGAGCACGCCGATGCCACGACTGGTGAAATAGGCGATGGCGCCGGATGCCTGCCCCGCCACATGCGCGGTCGGTCCACCGTGCACGAGCACGAGGTAGGGGGGCAGCTCGCCCTCGGGCGCACGCGTGTCGGGGTTTGTGGGCGGGTAATCGAAGGCATAGACCGGCCCGTGCGGGCCGTCGACGACGAGGGGGCGGGCACGCGGCATCCAGTCGTTGCTCTTCGCGGCGCCCCCGCGAATGAGCTCGGCGATCCCATCGACATCGATCACCCAGAGCCCGCGGGGCATCGTTGCGCCGGCGCCCGAGACGATGACCCGCGTGCCCGAGACATCGTCGATGCTCAACTCGGCGCTCAGCGGCAGATCCAGAGTGCGCACCTCACCGCTCGGTTCGATGACGACGAGTTCATCGACGCCTTGCGTGCGCACCGCAACGATGCGACCGTCTGCGAGAGGGCGATACCAGCGGTTGCCGAGCACCCACAGCCCGCCGCCCGTGTCGGCATCGGCGGGAGCGAGGGGGGTGGGCGTCGAGGGCACCTCGTCGAGCGTGAGCCGGTAGAGGTTCCAGCGCCCGCTCGGGTCGTCGGCGAAGAGCAGCTCCCGAGGGCTCACCCACTCGGGCTGCAGGGCGGCGGTTGTCGCAATCGTGGTCACCTCGCCCGAGCCGTCGGTGCGCGCGACGCGCAAGACGGCGCGCTCCCACGGCATCTCGGGGTGATTCCACGCGACCCACGCCAGATGCGCGCCATCGGGAGAGATCGCGGGGTGGGCGAGAAAGTCGCTTCCGGATGCCAGCGTGCGAAGCGCCGCGGCATCCTCGGCCGCCGAACCGTCGAGCGGAACCTCGATGATCGTGCGTTCTCTGCGATCGCCATCGTGCTGCTCGCGGATCGCGAGCAGCCGCCCCTGCTGCAGCCGCAGCCCACCGTGGCGAGCCCCCTCGGGTGTGATGGGCGTCGGAGCGACGCCGGGCACGAGGCGATAGATGCGCTGATCGCTGATTTCGACGAAGTACAGGATGCCCGCCGCATCCGCGGCCCACGCCCCGCCGCCGTACTCGTGCACGCGCGAGCGCGCGTTCCACGGGGCGGGGAGCACGGCCTCATCCGGCGCACTCGAGCGTCGCACGGTCACCCGCCCGCCCTCGGCAGGCACAGACTCGCCCCACCACACCTCATCGCCGACGAAAGCCGCGCCGTCGATGCGGGGGGAGTCCGCGGCGATCGCGGCAGCGGTCAGAGGCGAGGGCCAAGAGCCGTAGGGAATGGGCATCGGGAGAGCTTCCTGCTTGGGGGACTCAGACTGCGCGCAGCACCGCCACGACCTTGCCGAGCACGACCGCGTCATCCCCGGGGATCGGCTCGAAGGCGCTGTTGCGCGGCAGCAGCCAGGTGTGGCCGTCACGCTGACGGAATGTCTTGACCGTCGCCTCGCCGTCGAGCATCGCCGCGACGATCTCGCCGTTCTCGGCGGTGTGCTGTGCGCGGATGACCACCCAGTCGCCGTCGCAGATCGCCGCGTCGATCATCGACTCACCGGAGACCCGCAACATGAAAAGCTCGCCCTTGCCCACGAGTTGACGGGGGAGGGGGAAGATCTCTTCGACCTGCTGATCGGCGGTGATAGGGACGCCGGCGGCGATCCTTCCGACCAGGGGCACCAGGGCGGCATCCCCGACGGGTGTCTGCACATCCGCGGGGTTCTCGGTGCTCTGCCCCGGCAGGTCGATGAGCACCTCCATCGCGCGGGTCTTGCCCGGGTCGCGACGCAGATAGCCGCTCAGTTCGAGCTGGCCGAGTTGATGGGTGACGCTCGAGAGCGACTTCAGGCCCACCGCATCCCCGATCTCGCGCATGCTCGGCGGATAGCCGTTGCGGGAGATGGCCGCCTGGATGACCTCGAGAATCGCCAACTGCTTCGGGCTCAGGCTCTTGCGGCGCCTGGTGCGCGGTGCGTCTGCGCCTGTTGCGGTGATGTCGCTCATGGGTGCTCCTGGGACTCGCGGCTTCGAATGTCGGAGGCTCGTGGTGTGCTTCCGATATCGAAACCCTATCCGAGTATGCGCGAAAAACGAAAGCTATGTTCGAGCGTGTCGCTACCAGTTCGAATCGGATGTCGAAGAAAACTTGACAAATGTTCGAACTCGAAGATAGTTTCGGAACGTAGCTTCGTATCCGGCGTTCCCGGCCGAATGCCGG
>CAZHIU010000021.1:0-34213 GCA_964532555.1 uncultured Microbacterium sp. | reverse complement strand
CAACAGCACGAAAGCGTCTTCGAGGACGGCTTCCTGGCGCTCGGGGTCGGTTACGAAGTAAGGGGAGATAAAGCCCTTGTCAAAGCGCATACCCTCGGTGAGTTCGAGCTCGGTGCCGAAGGTCTGGGACTCCTCCACGGTGACCACACCCTCTTTGCCGACCTTGTCGATCGCCTCGGCGATCAGCTCGCCGATCTCGGTGTCGCCCGCGGAGATCGATGCCGTTGCCGCGATCTCTTCTTTGGTCTCGACCTCTTTGGCGTCGTCGAGCAACTGTGCGGTGATCGCCGCAACGGCCTTCTCGATACCGCGCTTGAGAGAGATGGGATCGGCGCCGGCCGCGACGTTGCGCAGGCCCTCACGCACGAGTGCCTGGGCGAGCACGGTGGCGGTGGTGGTGCCGTCACCGGCGACATCGTCGGTTTTCTTGGCGACCTCTTTGACGAGCTCGGCCCCGAGCTTCTCGAAGGGGTCTTCCAGCTCGATCTCCTTAGCGATCGACACACCGTCGTTCGTAATGGTGGGGGCACCCCACTTCTTCTCGAGCACGACGTTTCGGCCGCGCGGGCCAAGGGTCACCTTGACGGCGTCAGCGAGAATGTTCAGACCGCGCTCGAGGCCGCGGCGGGCCTCTTCGTCGAAAGCAATGATCTTTGCCATGAGTGTTGTCGTCCCTCCTGGACGTAGACGTTCGGATTAGCACTCAACAAGTAGGAGTGCTAAAAGCATTCTGGCACTCGATAGGGTCGAGTGCAAGCCGCGCACGGTGTGAGGCTCAGTCGTCGCCGGACTCAGGCAGAACAGTCGAGCGATCAAGACCGATCACAATGGTCAACTGCTTGCTCTCGGGATCATCCGAGTTCGCATAGTAGTCATCCTCTTCGAGCACGGCGCCGCCGATCACGCGGGCAAGCCCCCGAGCGGCGGGCTCGTCGGCTTCCGAACTGTAATAGATCGTGGTCGTTCTGAAGCTCGTGGTTCCGCTGGGGCCAGCGAAAACGTCGGCCCCGCTCCAGCCCTCGTTGACGACGAGGTCGCGGAAACGCGCATCGAGTCCTGTGTCGGGCGTGCCGTTGAGGATCAGCACGAGATAGTCGGTGTCGATCACACCCGGGTCTTCGGGCTCGGTCGTCGCCGCAGGCGGAGCGTCGGGAAAGAGCGTGATCCGGCCGGTGAAGACCATCGCCGCGAAGGTACCGACGATAACCAGGATCAGCGTCGCGGTCGCGGCCCACAGCAGAGCGATCCAGCCGTTCATTCGCGGGTTCTCGGCACGGTGCGCTCCACCACGGCCGGATACGCGGGGCACATCGTCGAAACGATCACGAGGGTGCTGAGACACCCCTTGATGTTACAAGCCTTGCCTCGAAACTCTCTGCACCCGCTCCGCGAGACGCTGCTCTTGTATCCGGCGCAGCCGCCTGACGAGCATAGGGTCGTATGCGAGCGCTCCTTCGCTGGCCAGGAGGCGGCTCACGCGCAGGTAGTACTGCGCGGCGCTCACGCGCAGCCGCGCCGAGATGAGTTCTTCTTTCGCACCCGAATGCCGCGGCCACGCCTCTTCGAACGCCAGAAGCGCGGCATCGGCGGAACTGAGGGTGGCGGGCATGTGTCGAGGCTAAGGAGAGCCTCTGACATTCCTCGTCATACGCACGGCCATCCCGCGACACCACGACCCCCACGAGGCAGAATGGATGACATGGCATACCCGGTCGAAAGAAGCGAAGAGCAGTGGCGCGCCCTGCTGGGCGCCGAACAGTACGCGGTGCTGCGACAGGCGGCGACCGAGCGCCCGTTCACCGGTGAGCTGCTCGACGAAGAACGCGCCGGTGTCTACGCCTGCGGCGGCTGCGGGGCCGAGCTGTTTCGCAGCGGCACGAAGTTCGACTCCGGATGCGGCTGGCCGAGCTTCTACGAATCGATCCGCCCCGAGGCGGTGGAACTTCTCGAAGATGCCTCGCTCGGCATGACGCGCACCGAAGTGCGCTGCGCCGCGTGCGGCTCGCATCTCGGCCACGTCTTCCCCGACGGCTTCGGAACACCCACGGGCGATCGCTACTGCATGAACTCTGTCGCACTGTCGTTTCGAGCCGAGGAGTGAGCGCACTCGACGCCGTTCGCCTTCGGCAGTCGTGGTCGAAGGTCGAGGATGACGCACCCACCCGTGAAGAGCTCGCCCCGCTCATCGCCGCTGCCGGGCGCGTCGCCGATCATTCGGCGCTGCGACCCTGGCGCCTGATCGAGCTGCGTGGCGACGACCGCGAGGTGCTCGGCCGTGCCATCGCCCGGGCACAGGGCGACTCGCATCCCTCTGAAAAGCCACTACGCGCACCCCTGCTCATCGCGGTCGTGGCGAGCATTCGCAAGAGCGACAAGGTTCCCCGCTGGGAGCAGGAGGCCGTGGCATCCGGTGTCTCGCACATGCTGAGCCTGCTGCTCGATGAGGCGGGCTGGGGCGTCATCTGGCGCACGGGTCGCTACACGCGCTCCAAACCCGTCGCCAAGGCGCACGGCCTGAAGAAGAACGAGGTGCTGCTCGGGTGGCTCTACATCGGTCGCAAACCCGCGAACAAGACTCCTGGCCGCCGCACCCCGGTCGAGGTCGATGACGTGCTCTCGCGGATGCCGCGCAAGAAGCCCTCACCTGAGAGATAGTGGAGCCGACTGCGGGACTCGAACCCGCGACATCCTGTTTACAAGACAGGTGCTCTACCAACTGAGCTAAGTCGGCAAATGCCTCACACAGTCTAGTGGCAGCCTCTCGCGCTCAGTCGTCCGAAGAGGGCGTCCCACCGTTCGCCTGCGAAGCCTTCTCGTAGTAGGCATTGCTGGCCACCGACTGCACGAACTGCACGAACTCCGCCGGGTTGTCGAGAGCACCCGTATACGCCTGGCCGTTGATGACGACCATCGACGGCGCCGACAGCGCCAGACTCTCGGTGCCGGGAAGCGGGCCGGCGAGCGCACGCGCGGTCGCCTCTTTCGCCCAGACGAGGAAGTGCTGCTCTTCGATGCAGGAGCGGATCGCCTTCGGGTCATCCCCGCCCGCGGCGACAGCCATCACGGCCAGTTCCTCGTCGCTCAGGCCGTCGGAGTTGACCTCGGGCTGGTTCACCAGCAGATCGTGCGTGAAGGCATAGAAACGCTCAGGCGAGTGGGATGCCACACACGCGGCAGCGGCAGCGGCCCGCAGCGAGTACCGGGTGCCGTTCGAGCTCGCGGTGAGCAGGGCGACCGGGTAGTAGGTGACGGTCACGGCACCGTCGATGATCCAACCGGTGAGCTGACGGGCGTTGGCACGCTGGAAAGCACCGGAGCTGGGGGAGAGAAAGTCCACGTAGATGTGGATGTCGACGACATCCATCGTGACCTCGGGCTCGGTCTCTTCGTCGGTAGGCTCGACCTCGGTTTCGGTGTCCGGTTCATCCTCACCCTCACCCTCGCCCTCGCCGAGAGCGGTCGGATCGGGATCAGTCGGCGGAAGCTCGACGATGACATCCGAATCGAGGCCGGTGACCGACAGCACACGCATGCCGTCAGCCTCAAGCCCGGTCGGGTAGTGCGCCGGAAGATCTGCCACGTCGTCGATCGCGCGGTAGACGCCGAAGGACACTGCGGCACACACCAGCACGACGACGACAGAGATCACCGACACGCGAATCGTGCGCGCGCGCGCCTGCTTCGCCTGCACCTGGAGTGCCTTCTCGCGCACGCCAGCGCGCGTGTTCGTCGCGTCTGAGACTTCCGGCAACTGCTCGCTCGACATCTTTCCTCTTGTCGTGTGTGGGGGCCATCACGCCGTGGGGCACGCTCTGGCGGCCCGGTTCACGATGTTAACAACGCAGCCTGAGAAACACCCTGATATCGGCGTCGACTCAGGCATCCACACAATCCACCGAACCTTTCGGCTACATCACCATCGTCACCGGGCGCTCGATGAAGCCCCGGAACGCGTTCACCCACCGTGCCGCGAGCGCCCCGTCTATCACCCGGTGATCGGCCGTGAGCGTCACCGACATCACCATGGCCGTGGCGAGCGCCCCCGTCTCCTTGTCGACGACTGGCCGCCGCTCGGCGGCACCGACAGCGAGGATGCCCGAGTGCGGCGGGTTGATGATGGCCGTGAAGGAGCTCGTGCCGAACATCCCCAGGTTCGAAACGGCAAAGGATCCCCCGGATAGCTCCTCTTGACGAAGCTTTCCCGCGCGCGCCCGATCAGCCACATCGCGCACCGACGCGCTGAGTTCGGCGACCCGCATGCGGTCGACGCCCTGCACAACGGGAGTGACAAGACCGCCGTCCAGGGCCACCGCTACGCCGACGTCGGCGCGAGTGAATCGGCGGATGGCATCCTCAGCCCATATCGCGTTCGCCTCTGGCACCGCCATCAGCGCCGCACCGACAGCCATCAGCACCAGGTCGCCGAGAGAGATGGGGGGTGCCTCGCGCTCTGCCTGAACCTCGTTGATCTGCGCGCGCAGAGCCATCAGTGCATCTACTCTGCACTCCGCGTTCACGGTGAACTGCGGAATGGTCGTGACGCTCTCGGTCAGCCGTCGGGCGATTGCGCGACGCATCGGGCTCAGCGGCACATCCGTGAATGCCGCCATGCCGTCCGCGCCTTCGCGCGGTGCGCGCTGGGCGGCGGATGGAGAAGACAGCTCAAGGTCGCGCCGCACGATGCGCCCGTGCGGGCCGGTGCCGCGGATGGCGCTGAGGTCGATTCCTCGCTCCCGCGCGAGCTTTCGAACGATCGGGGTTGCAAAGGTTCTGGTCGCGGTGTCGAGCCTCGCTTCCTGAGCCCCCGCCGGTTCTGGTGTCGCCTCTGGCGTGGGTTGCGGCGCATCCGAGGGGCTGGAGTCAACCTCAACGTCATCGGCTGCCTCGACCGTGGCGGCTGTCGCGGGAGCGACGATGCTCGCCGCATCCTCACCCGGCTCTGCGATCATCGCGATCGGCGCGCCCACGGCGACAGATGCTCCTTCCGGCGCGAGAAGCTGAGCGATGGTTCCCGCGACCTCCGCCTCGACTTCGAAGACGGCCTTCTCTGTCTCGATCTCCACGATGGCTTGACCGGCGATGACCTCATCGCCCACGGCGACAAGCCAGCGTTGAACCGCCGCTTCGGCGGCACCGGCCATCGCCGAGGGCATCGTGACGGTGACGCTCACGGGGAGCCCCCCATCGCGACGCGAACGCGCTCCAGACCCGCGACGACCTCTTCGGTGCCGGCGATGGCTGCGCGCTCGAGCACCTTGGAGATGCTGGGGCTTGCTTCGCCGCCGGTCACCCGCTCGATCGGCTGATCGAGCCAATCGAAGAACCGTCGCTGCAACTCATCGGCGAGCCACCCGCCATAACTCGTGCCGACGGCGCCTTGCTCCACGATGAGCACCGCGTTGGTCTTGCGGATGCTCTCGCCGAGCGTCTCCCAGTCCAGCGATGCACGGTCGAGCCAACGCAGATCGATGAGTTCGGCGTCGATGCCCGTCTGTTCGATGGCTTCGAGGCAATGCCTCACCATCGACAGGTAGCTGATGACGGTCACGTCGGCACCTGACCTTCGCACTGCCGCGGTGCCGGGCGGAATCACATAGTCGAGATCGCCCTTCGGAACCTCTTGCGTTGCTCCATAAAGATCGATGTGCTCGATGACCAGCACCGGGTCATCCAGCGCAAGCGCGGCGTTCATCAGGCCGATGTAGTCTGCGGCGCTCGACGGCGCCACGATGCGCCACCCCGCGCTGGTGGCGAAGATGCCGGCCGGGTCCATGAGGTGCTGCGAACCATAGCCCGAACCCATCGCCACCTTTGTGCGCAGCACGAGCGGCATCGCGTTTACTCCACCGAACATGTGGCGCGCCTTGGCGATCTGATTGAACACCTGATCGGCGGCCACCCACATGAAGTCGGGATACATGAACTCCACGACGGGGCGAAAGCGACCGTCGAGAGCGAGGCCGCCGGCAAGCCCCGCGAAGGCGTTCTCGCTGATCGGCGTTCCGAGCACACGATCAGGAAAGGCCGCCGCGAGACCTTTCGTTGCCCCGTTGGTGCCTCCGGCGAGTCGGTGGATGTCTTCGCCCATCACGACGATGCGCGCATCTTCGGCCATGCGGCGACCCATGACCGCGGCGACCCAATCGACGAAACGGCCCGTCTCGGTCTCCCCGCTGTATGCGAGGGGCTCGAGCGTTCTGGCATCGGCAAGTTCTGTGGCATCCCCCCGGATGCCAACATCGACGAAAGAGGGGTCCGGCCATCGCGCGGGAACGATTCGCCGCTTCTTCTCCTCACCCGCCGCGGTGTCGCTCTCCACGAACTCGCCGACGATCGCGTCGAAGGCGGCTTGGGACTGGGCGCGCATCGACGCCGCGAGTTTCTTGTCGATGTGCCCGAGCGCGAGCAGTTCGCGCTCGAGGCGCGCGATCGGATCGCGCGCACGCCAGGCGGTCTCTTCTTTCTTGGTGCGATAGCCAAAGGCGCTGCCCGGGTATGGCCCGTTCTGGTGGAAGAAGCGGTAGACCTCCGCCTCGATCACCGCGGGGCCGCGACCGGAACGGGCAAGTTCCAGTGCTTCGGATGTCGCCAGATGCACGGCGAGCGGATCCATGCCGTCCACGCGCCACGCGGGCACCGCGAAGCCGCTGCCCCGCACAGAGAGCCGAGAATCGCGCGTGACCTCGTCAATGTGCGTGGCCACGGCGTAGAGGTTGTTCTCGATGAAGAAGACCAGCGGCAGATTCCAGGCGGCGGCCAGGTTGAGCGTCTCGAGCACGGAGCCGATGCTGCTGGAGCCGTCGCCGAAATAGCTGATGGTCGCATCCGTGGTCTTCGCGTGCTTCTGCGCCCACGCGTTTCCGGCGGCTCCGGGTACTCCGCCGCCCACGATCGCGTTCGTGCCCAGTGCTCCGGCTTCGAGCCACTGCAAGTGCATGGATCCGCCGCGGCCACGACTGTAGCCGGCATCCAGGCCGAGGATCTCGGCGAGTGTGCGCCTGAGCACTTCGTGCACGCTCTCGGTCACGAGCGCGGTCGGATCGAGCACTCCCCCGGATACGTGGCCGATCGCTTTGGAGAGGAACTGATGGTGGCCGCGATGAGAGCCGTTGATTCCGTCGCTTGACCGCAAGCCGACGATCGAGCCGACGGCCCCGCCCTCCTGACCGATGCTGGAGTGAGCCGGCCCATGGACAAGACCCTCGCCCGCGAGGCCGAGGAGTCCTTCTTCGAAGGCCCGGATGAGATGCATCTGCCCCAGCATCGTCAGCAAGAGTTGGGGGTCTGCCGCCGCCCAATCGTCAGCCGTGGTGCTCAGTTGCACCCATTCCGACATCGGGTTCAGATGCTCGCGTTGTGGCATCGCCAGGCTCCTCTTCGAGTTCGACTCTTCGCCATCGTATGCCGTTATTGCATCCAATATCAACTAGTATTGAAGAAAATCATCGCTGAGTAGTCAAAAACTCGCAATACTGTATCCAACGCTCGACACAGAGCAACCGCGTTGGCGTGAAGGAGTTGAGCGGCCATGACACTACCCGGGCTTCGAGGCACCGATCACATCGGTTTCACCGTTCCTGACCTCGACGAGGCAGACGCCTTCTTCACCGACATCATCGGCTGCGAGCGCGTCTATGAGCTCGGTCCCTTCCACGCCGATGACGACTGGATGCGCGTGCATCTCAACGTGCATCCGCGCACAGTGATGCGGCGTCTCGTGTTCTACCGATGCGCCTTTGGAACCAACTTCGAGATCTTCGAGTATGACGCCGCAGACGAGCAGGCCACGCAGCCACGCAACAGCGACATCGGCGGACACCATCTCGCGTTCTATGTCGACGATCTTGACGCGGCCGTCGCCTATCTTCATCAGCACGGGGTGCGCGTTCTGGGCGAGCCCACCGCCAGCAAGGGCGCGAGCGAGGGTCAGCGCTGGGTATACTTCCTTGCCCCCTGGGGAATGCAACTCGAGCTCGTCAGCTTTCCCCAGGGCAAGGCATATGAGTCAGAGGCGCCTGTGCGACTTTGGCACCCGGCACGACCAGCGGAGTAACCATGAGCAATCCGGCAACGCGAGACGGCAACGCGAGCGCCCGTGTTGCCGACGCTCTGCGTGCGTCAATCTTGAGCGGCGAGCTCGCACCCGGAATGCGCATCCGGCAAGAAGAGTTGGCAGAGCAGCTGGGTGCCAGTCGCATCCCGGTTCGCGAAGCGCTCCGCAGCCTGGAGGTCGAAGGGCTCATCACCCTCGTGGCGAACACGGGCGCATGGGTGGCTCGACTGAGCCTCGCCGAATGCGACGAGACCTACCGCATACGCGAACGCATCGAGCCTCTGCTGCTCGGCTTTGCCCTCCCTGGGCACAGCGAGAAGACGCTGGACCAGCTTGCCCATCTGAGCGAGCGGATGGAGTCGAACGACGATGTGGAGGAGTTCTTGCAGATGGATCGTGAGTTCCACCTCCTCACCTACGCGCCCGCGCATACCTCTCTCTTGAGCGACATCGTCCACCGCCTGTGGAACACGACCCAGCATTACCGGCGTGCCTACACGCTGTTGCTCGACGGGCACAGGCAGAGGATCGTTCACGATGAGCACCACATGATCGTCACCGCGCTCCGCGATGGCGACGCCGAGGGTGCCGGCGGCGTTCTCGAGGGGCACATCCGACGCACGCGACTTCAGCTCGGCCGTCATCCCGAGGTCTTCGAAAGCTCCTGAGGCCTAAGACAGCGCAGCGCGCAGCAGCGCCATGTTTTCCGGCGCCGGCTCCAGCTCCCCCGCCTCGATTCGATGCGCGAGCCGGGTGACCTGCTCGTTGACCGGAACCGGGATGCCACGCTCTCGCCCGTGACGCGCGACGTGCCCGCCGAGGTCATCCGCTTCGCTCCGCCGACCTTTGCGCCAGTCCTGCAGCACGGTCGTTGTGGCTCCGGGAACGACGAACTGCGTGAAGAGCTTGTCGGTCATCACATCCACCAGCGCCTCGCGGTCGGCGATGTCCTCGTCGGTCAAGCCGAAGATCGGCAGCACCTGATGTCCGAGCGCTGCCCCCACCCTGAGCGACTCTTTGCCCGCCTCGATCATGACCTCGCGAAATCCGGGGGTGTGCAACGCGTCGAGCATCGGGATGCCGAGGATCGCCGAGGTCACCAAAAGAGTGGAGTTGCTCACGAGCTTCATCCACTTCGCCGACTCGATGTCGTCGAATAGTTCCACGGTGCCCGCCGTGCGAAGAAGTGCGGCAACCTCTTCCTCTCGTCCGCTCGCACCACCCGGCAGCGCTCCGATTGCAAACCAGGAACGCGATACCGGAGTATGCCGGTGAATGATGCCCGGATCGTTCATCGTTGCCGAACACTCAATGACGCACCCCATAGTGCGCGTGCTGCCGACCACGTCGGCGATCATCCCGGTCGTCATGCCGTTCTGCACGCCGACGAGAAGCCCATCGTCGGCCAGCCTCGGCGCCAAGAGTTGGGCGACCCACGGCGTGTCATAGGCCTTCACGAGCACGAGGACGATGTCGAAGTTCTCGCGCAGTTCGGCGACCTCACACAGATGCCGCACATCGGGGCGCACGTGAATCTCCTCTTCAGGAGTGATCACGCGCAGGCCATCGGCGCGCATCTTCTCGACGTGCGCGGGCCACTGCTCGATGACCGTGAGTTCTCGACCGCTGCGAATCAGATCCGCCGCGATGGATCCGCCGTTGGCGCCCGCGCCGACGAGCGCTATCCGAGCCTCTGTCATCCGCTTCTCCTCCTGCCGAAGTACAGTGAAAGTGTACATCGGTGGGCAAATATTGCCGATATGGCGGGACTTTCTCGGGAACTGTACACTAAAACTAAACACTGGAAGGCGGGCCTCATGATCCTCCACCTCGCGACATTCCGCTGGAATAGCGATGTCACGCCGAAACAAGTTCAGGCACTCACCGAGGCGCTGGAGCAGATGGCCTCGCGCATTGAGTCGCTGCGCTCATACACGGCGGGGCCGAATCTGCAACTCAGACCCGGTGCCGACTTCGCCGTCGCCGCCATCGTCGATGACGCCGCGAGCCTTGATGCGTACCTCGATCATCCGGCACACAAAGAGGTCTACGACACCCACCTGGGGGGAATGATCGCGGAGCGCACCGCCGCCCAGTTGCCGCTCACCAGCGGAGCCTTCGCATGAGCACGATGCGCGCGGGCGTGCTGCACGATGTGGGGGATCTGCGGATCGAGCAGATAGCCATCCCGCAGCCGAAGGCGGGCGAAGTGCTCATTCGCGTCGCCGTGTGCGGAGTCTGCGGAAGTGATGCCACCGAGTTCGGCCGCGGCCTCGTTCTTGCCCAGCCACCGGTCGTTCTCGGCCACGAGTTCGCGGGAACCGTGGAAGCGGTCGGCGCGAACGTCGACATCCCCCTGGGCGCCGCAGTGGTGTGCGGAGCCGGCGTCGCGTGCGGCGACTGCAAGCCATGCCGTCTGGGCCGCACGAACCTCTGTCGCAGCTACACGACGATAGGTTTTCACCACCACGGCGGGCTCGCGGGTTACGTTGTCGCGCCCGCCGAGATCGTCTACGACGCCAGCGACGCCGGCCTCACGCTTGACACGCTGGGACTCGCGCAACCGATGGCGATCGCCGTGCACGCGGTACGACGCAGCGGCCTGAAGGCCGGGCAGGATGCCGTCATCGTCGGCGTGGGCGGAATCGGCGCGTTCATCACCGTCGCCGCCGTCGCCACGGGCGCGCGGGTGCTCGTCGTCGACCTCAACGCCGATCGCCTCGCGCTTGCCAAGAACCTCGGCGCGAACGACACGCTGCTCTCCGGCGAGCTCTCCCTGAACGAAAAGCTCGCCGCTTCAGGTTTTGATGTCGATGTCTTCTTCGAGGTCAGCGGCTCGGCACCGGGACTTGCCTCGGTGCTTGATGCCGCGCAGCCTGGTGCCACGATCGTTCCAGTGGGGATTCAGCGCGGCGAACCCGCACTTCCGCTCGGGTCATGGACGCTGCGCGAATACACCATCGTCGGCACCGTCGCGCATGTCTACCACAGCGATGTCGCCGATGCCGTGCGGCTGCTGCAAAGCCGGGAGGACTGGAGCGACATCGCGCCCGAGGTCTTGCCCCTGGACGATCTCGTCGACGGCGCCCTCCAACCCCTGCTCAGCGGGCAGGCGACCCAGGTGAAGGCCCTCATCGATCCCTGGGCGAGCACCGTGCGACGCGCGGATCACCGACGCTAGCGTCATGGGTTCTCAGTGTTCGCCTCGGATGAACGTTAGGCAGCCCGAGGCACGGCTCTCACCGACGTTTCTTTCGAAGATGGCGTCATCGGGCCCGAGTTCCGTCCAGTCAGACACAAAGACCTGGACATTTGTGTTTAGTTTTGCTAAACATAGGCAACGAGAGGTACCGGGTCGAATCGCGCGCATCGCGGGCTTCTGACCCCCGCGGACAACCCGGTCCGCACCACCGCGAATCAAGGAGGATGAGCACCCATGACCAACACCCCGGCACCGAAAGCCGGCCAGCCGGTCGTTTTCAGAAACGGCATCGTGCTGACGATGGACGACAAGCACACCGTGCTCCCCGAAGGAGATGTGCTCGTCGTCGACGGGAAGATTGCCGAGGTCGGAGTCGACCTGGCCGTTCCCGACAACACATTCGAGATCGATGCCCGAGGGGGCATCGTGATGCCCGGGATGGTGGATACCCACCGCCACATGTGGCAAACCGCCATGCGCGCCTATGGTTCGGACTGGACGCTCACCCAATACTTCGTCTGGTACTACCTCCAGCACGGGATGAAGTTCCGGCCCGAAGACATCGCCGCCGGCAACCTCATCTCGGCACTCGACGCCGTCGAGTCGGGAGTGACGACAAGCGTTGACTGGTCGCACGGCCTGCGCACGCTCGAGCACGGTGAGGCCGCCTACGAGTCACTCGTATCCTCGCCCGGTCGCTTCGTGTTCGCCTACGGCAACATCCACCAGTCGCCGTGGGAGTGGGCAAACGACCCTGCCGTACAGGCGCTGCTGATCAAGTCGCGTGACGATTCGCGGATGTTCGGCACTCAACTGGCGTTCGACGTTCCCAACCAAGACGAGAACTTCCCCGAGCTGGCGGCGTACCGTGCCGCCCAAGAGCTGGGCCTGCCTGTCACGACACACGCCGGCGTCTGGGGGGCAACCAACGACTGGGGCATCCGCAACGCCTACGATGCCGGTGTCATGGGCGAAGGATTCACCTATGTGCACGCGGCAAGTCTTTCGGAGGACTCCTACCAGAAGATCGCCGCAACGGGTGGAAACGTCTCGCTCTCGACGGAGTCGGAAGACACCTGTGGGCAGGGTTACCCGCCCGTGCACCACCTGCGTCGGCACGGCATCCCCGTGTCTCTCTCGGTAGACACCAGCGTCTGGTTCAGCGCCGATATGTTCGCGGCGATGCGCGCGACGGTGGGCGCCGACCGGGCTCTGGAGCACTACGAGGCACACCGTTGCGACCCGCCGGAGACGATCACCCACGTGAAGCTTCGCGTGCAGGATGTCGTGACCATGGCCACGCGCGGCGGAGCCAAGGCGCTCGGCAAGGACCACCTGATCGGCTCGCTCGAAAAGGGCAAGCTCGGCGACGTGGTTCTGCTCAAGAACGAGGACTCCCCCACCTGGGCACCGCTCATCAACCCCTACGGTCAGGTCGTGTACCAGGCGCAGCGGGGCGATGTGCACACGGTGCTCGTCGGCGGTGAGCTCGTCAAGTCCGGCGGCAAGCTGGTCGCGGGCGACCTCGCGGGAGTACGCGCCAAGCTCGACAACACCGTCTCCTACCTCGAGACCGAGGTCGGTGACGACTGGATCGCCGGTCAGAACCCGGAGATCCCGGAGACGGAGATCCTGAGCAACCCCTACCAGTATCAGAAGAAGAGCTGATATCACGCAAAGCACGCGGCCCGCACATTCTCTGTGCGGGCCGCGTGCTTTCGGCTTCGGGGCCGTCAACGTGTCACGTTGGCGGCCCTTAGCGTCTCAGATGTCGTGACCAGGCGTCGATGCCCACCGCGATGAGCAAGATCGCACCGAGGGTGATCTGCTGGAACAGCGCGTTGATGCCCAGCAGGTTGAAGCCGTTTCCGATCAGAGCGATGAAGAGAACACCGACCACGGTGCGCCACACCGCTCCCTCGCCGCCGAGGATCGAGGTTCCACCCACGACGATTCCCGCGAGCACTGTGAATGTCAGTGCCGTCATCGGGTCCGCCTGCGCACTGAGCACTCGAGATGTGTCGATGACACCACCGATGGCCGCTGCCGTCCCTGACAGCGTAAAAGCGAGAATCCGGATCGCGTTGACGCGGATGCCCGCCAGGCGTGCCGCCTCGGCGTTGCCACCGACGGCGTACATATAACGACCGGTGGTCGTGCGATGCAACAAGACGCCGACGATGATCACAAAGATCACCATGATCCAGATGGAACTGCGAATCCCGAAGATGGGCGTGCGCGCAATCGCTCCGAAATCGGGGCGATCAAAGAGCACCACCAGGTTGCCGCCTGTCACCAAGCTGGCAATGCCGGCCACGATGAACGACATCGCCAGCGTCGCGATCAGAGAGTTGATCTTCAGAATCGTGCTCACGACCCCGTTCAGGAAGCCCACGATCACACCGACGAGAATGCCCGCCGTCGCGCCCGCAACCGGGCCTGAAGAAATCGTCACGGTTCCAGAGATCACGGCCGCAAGCGAATAGGTCGCGCCCACCGAGAGGTCGATCCCCCCGCTGATGAGAACGAGCGTGCCTGCCGCCGCGATGATCAACGTCGCCGACTGCCGATCAAGAATGTTCAGCAGGTTCGCCGAGGTCAGAAACGGCTCACTCCCGATCGCCAGAGCAACAAAGAGAATCAGGAACGGAATGAGGATGGCGACCGAGCGCAGCGAAGGAAGCTTGCCTCGCCAGGCACCACCGAAGGGTGCAAGCGCTGGTTTAGCTGGCGTCGACATCCTGATCACCTTCCCTTCTGTCCGCGTTCCCGGGCTCCGCGAACGCGGCTACCAGGACTTTCTCCTCGGTCATATGCTCTCCTTCCAACTCGGCGACGATCCGCCCCGCCCTTACGACAAGCACGCGGTGCGCCAGACCCAGCACCTCTTCGACATCCGAGGAGATCACGACAACACCCACACCCCGAGCGGCCTGCTCGACGATGAGGTCATAGATGGTGCGTCGCGCTCCGATATCAACACCGCGCGTGGGTTCGTCAGCGATGAGTACCCGGCGTGCACGCTGCAGCGCCCTTCCGAACAGAACCTTCTGCTGATTCCCACCCGAGAGCTGCGAGATGGAACGCCGATCATCACCCTGCACGGTGATATCTCCCAGAACGCGGCGCACATCACGCCGCTCGCGCCGCCGCCACACCCAACTCAGGCTGCTGAACTCTTCAAGATTCGACAGCGTGACGTTGTCTCGCACCGCCCTTTGCAGAACAAGTCCCTGCTGCTTACGCGACTCCGGGATGAGAAACACCCCGGCACGCATCATGCGCGCGATAGAGGGCCGCGCAATGTCTTGCCCCGCGACCCGGATGCTGCCGGATGCAAGACGCGAAGAACCGAACACCGCGTGGGCGATTTCGCTTCGACCCGCACCGACGAGGCCCGCGATTCCCACGATCTCGCCGGGGCGCACCTCGAAGGAGACATCGTTGACGCCCGCTGCCGTGAGCCCCTGGACCGCGAGGCCCTCCTGGGTGAGGTCGGCGCGCTCGAGAAGTTTGTCTGGAAACACCGAACCGAGGCTGCGGCCCAGCATCCCCAGAATCAGGGTCGACTCGCTCTCTTCGCTGGCCGCAGCGGTGCGCACGTGCGTGCCGTCACGCAGAATCGTCACGGTGTCGCACAGGTCGAGAATTTCGCCGAGGAAATGAGAAATGAGCAGAACAGTGCGACCCGATGCCGCGAGACCTCGAATGACCTCGTGAAGGCGCTCGACATCCTGCGCGGGAAGTGCGGCCGTGGGCTCGTCCATGATGATGAAGGACGCGCCGCTCGCCAGCGCGCGCAGGATCTCGACCTTTTGCTGGTCGGCGGTGCGCAGCATCCCGACCACCGCGTCTGCGCGCAGGTCGAAGCCGGTTTCGGCGAGAAGCGTGGCGAAGCGCTGGTGCAGTTCCTTGCTGCGCACGAATCCGCCGCTGCGAGGCTCGGAGCCGAGGAACACATTTTGCGCGACCGTGAGCGAAGGCACCAGTGCAAGCTCTTGAGCGATGGTTGCGATGCCGTGTGCGAGGGCATCGCGAGGGCTCGCCAGCGAAACCTGTTCGCCGCGAACGAGAACCTCACCAGAATCCGGAGCGATGAGCCCCGCAATGATCTTGCTGAGTGTCGACTTTCCCGCGCCGTTCTCGCCGACGAGTCCGTGCACCGAACCCTCAGTGATGGTCAGATCGATGTCACTGAGTACCTGCGTGCCACCGTAGCTCTTGCCGACCCCCCGAACCTCAACATGAGGGATCGAGGGGTCGGCAAGATGATGAGCAATGCTCGTCATTGATTTAGCCAGGCCACTCAGCCGTGAACTGGTTAGCCGAGTCCCGCGTCACGATGCCACCGTTGGGCATGCCCTCGCGAGCATCCACCCATCCGGAGTCAACGCCTTCACGCAACGCCCGAACCATCGCCTGCATACCGAGGCGACCTTCAGTGGCCGGTGCCTGCATGACCGTGGAGAACCACGCTCCGCTCGCAACGGACTGGATACCGATTGCGCTACCGCCGAAGCTCACGAGCATAACCTGACCCGTGCGGCCGGCCGACTCCAGGGCCTGGGTTGCACCCTGAATACCCTGGTCAGCACCGGCGATGACGTGAAGGTTCGCGTTCGCCTGCAGCATGTCCTGCACAGCGGCGAGACCGACCGTCGCGGTGAAGTACGCCTCGCCCTCGGCCACAATGTCGATCTGTGAAGAGGAGCCGGCAATGGCAGCGTCGAACGACTCGCGTACCGCGAGGTCGAAGGCGGATGCCTTGATGTTGAACAGGTAACCGACGTTGCACACGCTGAGGTTGGCGCTCTCACACGCAGCGCGTGCTTGCGAACCCAGTGCCCCGCCGATCGTGGTGGCAGCCGTCGCGACGGTTGCCGTCAGACCTTGGATCTGCGGTTCGGCGGTGTTCATATCCGGACCGAGAATCTGGTTGATGTTGACGACCTTGATTCCCTTGCTGATGGCCTCTTCGACGAGGTCCATGAGACCAACACCGAAGATCGGCTGGGTGATGATGCCGTCATAGCGCCCGGAGGTGATGACATCCTGGAGCTGCGAGTACTGCATCTGCGGGTCATTGGCCGCGTCGAACACTGTCACATTGATGTTGTTCTCCGCCGCGACCGCCTGTGCCGATGCGAGCATCGGTGCGAGGAAGCTGTTGGCGACGGCGAACGCCATATAGGCAACCTCGTAGCTCTCGGTCGATGGCCCGGTCGGACCGTCCGTCGGCTCAGTGCCGCCGGCGCACCCCGAGACGACAAGTGCCGCCAGAGAGAGCGCCGCGACGGCTGAAACGCCTCGCCGACGGGTTCGTGGGAACGTGCTCTGCCGCATGGTTTCTCCTTCGAAGTCCACTGCTTGGATTAACACTGACCATTCAGTGTTACTACACACTCTGCTGGTCATCGGCAAGAAACTCAAGCCCTTGTTACCGATTTGTTTATCTACACTGGAAGCGCCGTGAGCACGATTGCTTGATTTTTCAGGGTTTTCACGTGATCTGTTCCGCGATAGAGAACATGGCGGCCAACATTCCGTTCCGTTTCTTTTGACACTGTTGTACAGTCAAAATGAACTCGGTGGTCAACTGAACCCCCGAGGGCAGCATCGACAACAGGAGAAGCGAAGGAGCAGTCAGCATGAGCATCGACGTAGCAAAGTGGCTGGACGGGTATCGCTCGGCATGGGAGAATCGCGACCCGGATGCAGCCGCTGCGCTGTTCACCGAAGACTCCAGCTACCGTGAGCAACCCTATGCCGAGCCCTTCATGGGTCGCGAGGGCGTGCGCTCTTATTGGGAGAAGGTCACCGCGACGCAAGAAGACGTCACGGTGCGCTACGGAGTCCCCCTGACGGAGGGCAATCGTGCCGCCGTCGAGTGGTGGGTCACGATGCGCAACGGCGGCATGGACGTCACGCTTGCGGGTGAGTTCCTTCTGGTCTTCGACGAGAGCGGACTGGTGCAGACCTTGCGCGAATACTGGCACTTCTCCGAGGGGCAGCTCGAGCCACCCCTCGGCTGGGGCAGCTAGACCATGTATGCGATCACCGGTGCCGCCGGTCACCTCGGGCGCGCGGCGACCCTGCACGCACACGAACTCCTCGATGACCCGACCGCGCTCGTGCTGATCACGCGAACCCCCGATGCCCTGAGCGAGCACGCCGGGCCATCCCCGGTTCGCCGCGCAGACTTCGACGATCCGGCGAGCCTTCAGTCTGCTTTTGCGGGAGTCGAGCGGCTCCTTCTCATCAGCACAGACAGCATCTCTGGCCGGGAACGGCAGCACATCGCCGCGATCGACGCTGCGATAGCCGCGGGTGTCTCGCATATCGTCTACACCTCGATGATCTCCCCTGATGCGTCGAACCCGGCCGTCATCGCCGAGAGCCACCGCCTCACTGAAGAACATCTTCGAAGCAGTGGCATAGGGTGGACGATCCTTAGATGCGGGCTGTATTCGGACTTCCAGGTGTTCGAGGCCGCCGAGGCGCTCTCATCCGGGATGCTTGTGCACAACCGCGGAGATGGCCGTTGCTCCTACATCTCCCGGGATGACTGTGCAGCAGCAGCCGCTGCCGCGCTCCTTTCCCGCAGCCAAGACAGCGCCACTTACGAGATCACCGGGCCGGCGGCGCTGAACGCTGTCGAGCTTGCGGCACTGTACGCCGAGATCGGTGCTCGTCCGGTCGAAAGCCGCGCGGTCGATGATCAGGAGTTCTCTCGCATCCTTTCGGGCGATCAGGGCGAAGACGGGCACGTTCAATACGGTGTCTCCCTTGTCGTGTCGATCGGACAAGCGACCAGAGAAGGTCATTTCGATCGGGTGACGACGCACTTTAGGGAACTCACCGGAAAAGAACCGCAGACGGTCGCCGACATGATCCGCTCGAACAGCCACATGCTGCCGACGGTCTGAACCGGGCCTCGCGACCGCGTTGGTCCGGTCACGCGGTCTTCGGGCGCTAGGATAGTTCCGCTCCCCGGGAGGTACATCATGAAGAGCGAGCTCGGCCGCGAGCTTCGTGCCGCCAGAGAGCAGCAGAACCAGAGTCTGCGTGCTGTTGCGACCGCCATCGGCATCTCGCCGAGCCTGTTGTCCCAAGTGGAAACAGGCAAGGTTCTGCCTTCGGTGAGCACACTGTTCTCGCTGGTGACCTACCTCGGCGTTTCCATCGACGACCTGCTGGGCAACACCGCTCCGCCGTCGGCACCCTCGGCGGGTGCAACGCGAACCACGCCTGTTCAGCGTCGCGAAGACAACCCGCTCATCGAGATGGAGAACGGTGTCATCTGGGAGCGTCTCGCTGCCGTCGGCCCGCACGGGGTCGACCCGCTTGTGGTGACCTATGCACCAGGCGCCTCCAGCTCTGTCGAGGGCCGGATGATGCGCCACTCGGGCTTCGAGTACGGCTACCTCATCGAGGGCGAGTTGACGATGATGCTCGACTTCGATCGTTACGTGCTCCGCGCGGGCGATTCCTTCAGCTTCGAGTCCATGCGGCCGCATCTGTACCGGAACGAGACCACTGCGCCCGCGAAAGGCCTCTGGTTCGTCCTGGGACGCAACGGTGCCGACATCGCCCTAGACGAGCCTGTCGAGGAAGCACGGGGAATCCGCTCCGCCGTCGATGTGCTCGAAACGATTCACGAAGCGCTGCCCGCACGGTCGGCGCCGCTTGACATCGGCCCCTGAACGCACCGAGCTAGGTGATGCGCCACCCGCGATCAACGTAGAGGTTCGTCGCAGAGACTCCGCGGTTGTGCAGGAGGAACCGCACGGCGTCGACGACATCGGCCATCGTGGCGAGCTTCCCTCCCGGCGTTCGAGATTCATAGCCTTCGAGCACACCCTCGGGTTTCGTTGCCCAGAAGGGGCTGTCTCCGATGATGCCCGGGTGGATGGCATTGACCCTTATCGGAGCAAGTTCGAGCGCAAGTGTGGTGACCATCCCCTCGACACCGCCGTTGATCGTCGACACGGTCGTCGAGCCGGGATAGGGGGCATCCTTGGCCCGCCCGCCGAAGAGCACGATCCCCGTCTCACCGCTGGGCTCCAGTCGATCGAGCAGGGCATGTATCGTCTCGGTATAACCGACGAGCTTCAGGGTCACCAGGCGGCGAGCACGCGCGATGTCATAGTCACGCGCCGTATTGGCGTCACGCTCGATCGCGGCGAGAACCAGACCGTGAATCTTGCCGACGCCGGAAAGCTGAGCCGCGATCCCCTCGGGCTCGGAGACATCGAGTGCGATCCCTTCGGCGGCATCTCCTAGCGACGCCGCGACTTCGCGCGCGCGCGCGGCATCTCTGCCCGTGACGATCACCCGATCCCCACGACCCACGATGTCTCGTGCGATCTCCAAACCGATCCCCGACGTCGAGCCGACGACGATGTAGTTCTTTCCAGTCATGTCATTCCTCGCTTGCTCTTTCGGTCGTTACTCCGTCTACCTCACTGCTGGCATCGAGAAGCCCCCTACGGGTGACTTCGGCCGCGGCACCCCAATCGAGTCGTGAGAGCTGGTCATCGGCCAGCGCACGCTCGAAGACGCGATGCAGCGCCGACATCGTCGGAGCAAAGACGTCGCTCTCGGCGGCAACCTCGGCAGCGAGCCGCAGGTCTTTGTACCCGAGGGCGATCGCGAATCCCGGGGGATCGTAACCCTGCTCGACGACCATCCGCCCATAGCCGCTGTAGGCCACGCCATTGAACAGGGTGCTGGTCAACAGGTCCACGAACCGTCCGGGATCGATGCCCTGCGGCTGCGTCAACGCCAGTGACTCGCCGATCGCGTGGATCGCGTGGATGATGTTGTAGTTGACGACGACCTTTGCGACATTGGCCAGACGAGGGCGTTCCCCGAGATTCCAGACGCGCTGCCCCATGTATGCGAGGATCGACCGCACCTCTTCGATCGCATCCTCCGCCCCCGCGGCGAGTATGTTCAGTTGGCCCTCGGCGGCAACGGATGCGCGCCCCAGCACCGGGGCGGCAATGTACCTCACCCCGACCGCACCGAATCGCGCCTCAAGCGCATCGGACTCGGCAGGGCTGAGCGATGCCATCCCCACGTGGATTCCTCGCGCCTTCGCCACCGCGGCTGGGGTGAGCACCGCCTCGGTCGCGGCATCGTCCGCGAGCATCGAGATCGACACATCGACATCGAGCGCTTCCTCGGGGGTGTCGCAGCGAGCCGCCCCCAGGGCGACGAGGCGATCACTCGCCGGCGCGCTCCGATTCCACACCCGCACGCTGTGACCCGCGTCGACCAGCCGCCGCGCCATGGCTGAGCCCATGGTGCCCAGCCCTAAGAATCCAATCTCTTGACTCACACCTCACCCCGCCCCCACGTGGTGTTGAGGTGCGACTGCGAGTCGCGCTGCAGATTGAGCGGTCCGTCGATCGTGTAGTAGCGGCGTCCGGCGACCATGAGTTCTTCTGCGGGGAACTTGGTGATGACTTCGCAACCGTTCGCGGTCACGACGACTTCCTCTTCGATGCGTGCCGCGCCCCAGCCATCGGATGAGGGCCAATAGGTCTCCAAGGCGAAGACCATGCCTTCTTTGAGCTCTTCCGGATGGTCGAGCGACACCAGCCGCGAGAAGATGGGCTTCTCCCAGATCGACAGCCCCACGCCATGCCCGTATTGGAGAGCGAAGGCCGCCTCTTCGTCCGCAAAGCCAAACTCCTGCGCCGTCGGCCACACCGAGACGATATCGGCGGTCGTGGCGCCGGGCCGCACAAGAGCGATCGCCCGATCCATGTACTCCCGGGCGCGCGTGTACGCGTCGCGCTGGGCGCTGCTGGCCGATCCCACCGCAAAAGTGCGGTAATAGCAGGTGCGATAGCCGTTATAGCTATGCAGGATGTCGAAGAATGCCGGGTCCCCCGGCCGGATGAGCCGGTCGGAGAAGACGTGCGGATGCGGCGAGCAGCGCTCACCGGAGATCGCATTGACCCCTTCGACGTATTCGGAGCCGAGGTCATAGAGCGTCTTGGCGACGAGCCCCACGGCTTCGTTCTCACGGACCCCGGGCCTGAGGAAGCGATACAACTCCTCGTACGCGGCGTCCACCATTGAGCAGGCCTGCGTCAGCAGACGTATCTCGTCGCCGGTCTTGATCCGTCGCGCCTCCATGAACACCTGCTGCCCATCGACAACATCGATTCCCTGGTCGCGCAGGGCGAAAAGTATCGGCAACTCGATGACGTCGACCCCGAGAGGCTCGCCCGCGACGCCGAATTTCTCCAACTCGCGCTTGATCTTGCGCGCGAGCTCTTCGGCGATTCCCGCGTCGGGCGTGAACGCGCCACGCAGCGTCGAGATGCCCGCTCGAGCGCCACTCTCCAGGCGCGGACGAGGGGCCGCTTCGTGCGGTGCCGAGGGGTCCGCGTCCATTTCAGCGGTCGTCACATCGAGCCAGGGGTTGTACAGCGCGTGATGTTTGGCGGCAGAACCGAAGTCCCAGGAGATCGGATCGGAGTTTCGCGTCAGCAAGCTGAAACGAATCAGCTTGTCCATCGCCCAGGTGCCGATGTGAGTCGCGGTCATGTATCGGATGTTCGAGAAGTCGAAAGCGAGCACGGCGCCCAGATCCGAGCGGTCGAGTTCGGCCTTCAGACGCGCCAGACGGTCAGTGCGCAATCGATCAAAATCGACACGCGCCTCCCAGTCGACCGCATTCATGCCCGTCGTGCCGGTGCTCTTCATCGCGCCTCCCGCGTTCTTCGTTCATGTTCATCGACAATCACGCCTTGTTTAGCGATACTAAACAGTTTCGCGGGCGGAGACAAGAGCGCGAGCCGGATATGACCCCGGTATCCCGCAGATCAATCGGGCTGACATCCCCCTCAGACCCCGCGCAGGATCGCCACTTGGTACAGGGCGACGGAGGCTGCGATACCCGCGTTCAACGACTCTGTCGCCGAGGAGATCGGTATCGATACGAGCTGATCACAGGTCTCGGCCACCAAGCGCGAGAGGCCCTTGCCCTCGGAACCCACAACGATCATGATCGGGCGGTCGGCCAGTTCGAGGGTGGGAAGTGCGACATCCCCCTCGCCATCGAGCCCCAGCACGAAGACGCCCTGCTTCTTGAACTCCTTGAGCGTGGTCGTAAGGTTCGCCGCGATCGCGACGGGGATGCGAGCCGCCGCCCCCGCGCTCGTCTTCCACGCGGCGGAGTTCATTCCCGCCGAACGACGCTGCGGAACGATCACCCCGTGCCCGCCGAAAGCGGCAGTCGAGCGGATGATCGCGCCGAGATTGCGGGGATCGGTCACCCCGTCCAGAGCCAGGAACAACGGCGCCTGTCCGGCACGGAGGGTGCGCTCGAGAAGGTCTTGCGGGTGTGCGTACTCATAGGGCGGCACCTTGAGCGCAACGCCTTGGTGCACACCGTCGAAGCCCGCCATCCGGTCGAGTTCGGGGCGGGTGACCTCCATCACCGGGATCTCGCGGTTGCGGGCGATGACGAGCATCTCTTTGATGCGATCGTCCATCTCGACGCGCTGGGCGATGTAGAGCGCGGTTGCGGGAATCTTCGCCCGCAGCGCCTCCAGCACGCTGTTGCGACCGGTGACATTCTCGGTCTCGTCACCCGCCTTGGCTTTCGGTGCACGATTCGCGCCCTGCCCGCGCCCGGCAGGCTTCGCCTTGCCCCCCGCCGCCGTGTAGCGTTCAGCCGCGGCCTTGCGCTTGCCTGCCGGATGCCAGGCGCGATCCTCCGCCTTCGGGGTCGGGCCTCTGCCCTCCAAAGACTTGCGGCCGTGACCGCCCGTGCCCTTCGTGGGGCCTTTGCCTCCCTTGCTCGCGCCGGGGCGCCTTGGCTTAGCCACTGCTCACACTCCAATGTGTTCCTTCGGCGGAATCTTCCAGCACGATGCCGGCCGCCGCAATCGCGTCACGAATGCGGTCGGCAGCCGCCCAGTCCTTCTCTTCGCGCGCCCGGGCGCGCTGCTCGACCATCTCACGCACCAGAGCGTCGAGGGCGGATGCTTCAGCGGTTCCGTGCGCAGAGCCTCGCCACCGCTGGCTCATCGGGTCGATCCCCAAGAGCTCCAGCATTGCGCGCACCTCAGCGAAGGCGCGCGCACCGGCAGCGACATCATCCGCGTCGAGCGCGGCATTTCCCGCGCGCACAGTGTCGTGCAGCACCGCCAGCGCCTGCGGGATGCCAAGGTCGTCATCCATCGCCGCGGCGAAGGCGCGCGGCAGATCACCCGCGAGGCGTTCGGCACCCTCTCCTGCGGCGCGCAGCACGCGCTCTTGGAAGGTGCGGATGCGATCAAGCGCCGCACCCGCTTCGGCGTAGGAGGCCTCTGAGAGGTCGAGGCTCGATCGGTAGTGCGCTGCCGCGAGCGCGTAGCGCACCACCAGCGGCTCGTACGCGGCGAGCACCTCTGCGGCGGTGCGGACGTTGCCGAGTGACTTCGACATCTTCTGCCCATCGACGGTCACAAGACCGTTGTGCAGCCAGTAGCGGGCAAAGCCGTCGCCCGCCGCGGTGGACTGTGCCAGTTCGTTCTCGTGGTGCGGAAAGCGCAGATCCAACCCGCCCCCGTGGATGTCGAACTCAGACCCGAGGTAGCGACGAGCCATCGCCGAGCATTCGATGTGCCAGCCGGGGCGACCCGGCCCCCAGGGCGAGTCCCAGCTCGCATCCGCCGGCTCGCCGGGCTTGGCCGCCTTCCACAGCGCGAAATCCTGCGGGTTGCGCTTGCCACGCGGATCGGCGTCGGCGGCGGGCTCCATGGCATCCACCGACTGCCGTGTGAGGGCGCCGTAGTCTGCCCAGGAGCGCACATCGAAATAGACATCCCCCGAGCCATCCGGTGCCGAATAGGCGTGCCCGGCCTCGACCAAGCGAGCTATGAGATCGAGCATCTGCGGAATGGATGCCGTCGCCCGCGGCTCGTAGCTCGGCGGCAGAATGCCCACAGCCGCGTAGGCAGCCGTGAACTCCCGTTCCATGCGGTAGGCAAGCGCCCACCACGGCTCGTCATCGCTGGCGTTGGCCAGCACCTTGTCGTCGATATCTGTGACGTTGCGCACGAACGTCACCTTTGCGAAGCGGTGGCTCAGCCAGCGTCGCAACAGGTCGAAACTGAGCGCGGCACGTACGTGCCCGATATGGGGTCCTGACTGCACCGTCGGCCCGCAGACGTACATCGTGACGTTCTCGGGATCGAGCGGCACGAAGTCACGCAGCGCCCGGGCGCGCGTGTCGTAGAGCCGGATCGTCATCGCACCAGCCTACTCGGCAGCATCCGGTGGCCCGGCATGCACGGCGCGGGCTTCGGGACAGTCCACAATGGTTGCTGTGCGTTCCGTGATCCTCGTGCTCCTCGCCGCCGTGCTCTTCGGCACCACCGGCACCACCCAGGCCCTCGGCCCCGAGACCACTACCCCGATGTCGGTGGGCGCGGTGCGTCTGGCTGTCGGCGGCACGACGCTCGCCATCGTCGCCTTCCTCATCGTGGGGGCGCGTCGGCGAAGAGGGGATGCCACAGCGCCCCGCCGCCGCCTCGATACTCGCTCGGCGGTGCTCATGGTGGCCACCGGGGCGAGTCTGTGGCTCTACCAGCCCCTCTTCTTCTTCGGAATCGAGCGCAATGGCGTGGCGGTCGGAACGGTCGTCGCGCTGGGTTCGGCACCGATTCTCGCGGGTCTTGCCGAGTGGGCGATCACCCGCAGGCGACCGAGCGCGATCTGGATCGCGGCGACGCTTCTTGCCACCGCGGGTGTGGCCGTGCTCGCCTTCGGGGGCGATGCGAGCACGGGAGCAGAGGCGATGGGGCTTATCGCCTCGCTGGTGGCGGCGGCGACCTTCGCGGTCATCGCCAACGCGCAGCGCCGCCTTCTCGACGATGGTTGGGATCCCTTCACGGTGGTGGGGGCGATGGGGGCGACCGCGGCGGTACCTGCGGTGATCGCCCTGCCCTTCGTGAACCTCGATTGGCTCGGCTCGCCGTTGGGGGTCGCTGTCGCACTGTGGCTGGCCCTGGCGACCCTCGCGATCGCCTATGCGATGTTCACCTGGGGGCTCAGCGGTTTGACGGCGGCCACCGCCGCGACTCTGACGCTCGGTGAGCCACTGACCGCGGCGATCCTGGGCATCACCGTGCTCGGTGAGACGCTCTCTACCCTCGCGGTCGTGGGGATCGTCGTTCTCGCCGCGGGCCTCGTGCTTCTCGCGTGGGGCTCGCGGGCAGGGCGCGATCCTGCCCCTTTCGCCCTCGAAGCCTAGGGCGGGTTCAGCCCTGCGACAGTAGCAGGGCGATGGCGGTCGCCGAGATCCCCTCACCCCGCCCGGTGAAGCCGAGCCCGTCGGTCGTGGTCGCAGACACGGAGACGGGCGCGCCGCCGAGAGCGGCAGAAAGCGCCCTCTGCGCCTCGTCGCGGCGCGCGGCGAAGCGTGGCCGTTCGCCGTGGAACTGCACCGAGACGTTGCCGATCGCGAAACCCGCTTCGTGCACGAGTTCCCGTGTGCGCGCGAGAAAGACCTCGGCGTGGGCTCCGGCGAACTCGGGATGCGAGGTGCCGAAGTGTTCGCCGATGTCGCCGAGTGCGGCTGCGGCCAGCAGAGCGTCGACGATCGCGTGAGCGACAACGTCCCCGTCGGAGTGCCCCGAAAGCGCGGGTTCTCCCGGCCACTCGAGGCCGGCGAGCCAGAGCGTGCCCTCTCCGCCGAAGGCGTGCACATCGGTTCCGACTCCGATGCGCGGTGCGGGATGCCGCAACTGCCGTGCCCGCGCGAGATCGGCCGGGGTGGTGATCTTGAACGCCTCCGCGGCCCCGGCGATATGCCGCACGCGGTGCCCGGCCGCGGCGTACAGGCCAGCATCGTCGCTGTATTCCTCGCCCGCCGCGATGGCTCGTGCGTAGGCATCCTGCAAGGCGTGGCGGGGAAAGCCCTGGGGGGTCTGCGCGACGACGAGCCCGGCTCGATCGACGGCATCCGACACCTCGTCGTTGGCAACCCGCTTGAGTGAGTCGACGACCGGGAGCGCCGGGATGACGCCCTCCTGGCCGGTCACCGCCGCGGCGACCTTTTCGAAGACCACGGGAGGGGCGAGAGGCCGGGCCGCGTCGTGCACCAGCACGATATCGATCCCGGGGTGCAGCACCGCAAGCCCGGCGGCGACCGAAGCCTGACGGGTGGCCCCGCCGGTGACGCACGAGGCGCGCCCACGCGGATTGCCCATGACGGCGAGCATCTCGAACTCGACCTCGGCCTCGTGGCCCGCGGGGGCGACAACGATCACCTGCGCGGGGTCGACGATAGACACCGAGCGCAGTGCGTGATGCAGAATCGAGTGCCCGTCGATGTTCACCAGCGCCTTGGGAGCGCCCGCATCCAGACGCGTGCCCGAACCGGCGGCAACGACGATGACCGCGGTGGTCGGCATAGGCGCGTTGCTCACATGCTCACGCTACCGCGCCACGCGGCTCAGGACGCGAGAACCTCGTCGAGCAGCACGGCGGCCTTCTCTTCATCGACCTTCTCCGCGAGGGCCAACTCAGAGGTGAGGATCTGGCGTGCCTTGGCGAGCATGCGCTTCTCACCGGCCGAGAGCCCTCGATCCTGGTCGCGTCGCCACAGATCGCGCACGACCTCGCTCACCTTGATCACATCGCCCGAAGCGAGCTTCTCAAGATTGGCCTTGTAGCGCCGGGACCAGTTGGTCGGCTCTTCGGTGAACGGGGCGCGCAGAACCTCGAAAACGCGCTCGAGCCCCTCTTTGCCGATGACATCGCGCACACCCACAAGATCAACGTTGTCCGCGGGAACCTCGATAACGAGATCACCCTGGGTGACGTTGAGTTTGAGGTACTTCTTCGTCTCACCCTTGATGACGCGATCCTTGACCTCGATGATCGTTGCGGCACCGTGGTGGGGATAGACGACCGTCTCGCCAACCTCAAAAAGCATAGAAATCTTGTCCTTTCGGCAACCTTCAGGATACCACAGGCGATCATGCGCTAAGGTTCGCGCCTGGGCTCTCCGACGCCGCTTCGGGCCGGTCAGCGAGCCCGTAGAATAGAGGCGGAAACCCCGCCGCCACCCAGGAGGATCCTCGTGAAATCGCGCCTTGCCGCATCCCTCGCCCTCGTCGCCGTCGCGCTCACCGGAGCTACGGGATGCACCTTCATCACGCCGCAGTCCACCACCATCGACTACTCGGCGTCCGACGGCGTGAACGTGTCTGAGACCGGTCCTGTGGTCGTGCGCAACGCGATGATCATCGTGAACAACAGTGGCACGGCGGGCAACTTCGTGGGGGCCTTGATCAACACCTCGACCCGTTACCAGACGATGACCATCCACGTCGAGGGCCTCATGCCGCTGCGGGTCACCCTGGCTGCGGGTGAACTCCTGAGCTTCGGCAGCGACAGTCGGGCACCGCTGGCCCTCCCCGGCTTCTCGGGCAAGCCCGGCACCACGGTTCAGGTGTCGTTCCAGTCCGGCCAAGAGCTCGGCACCGTGGCAGCCGTTCCCGTGCTCGACGGAAGGCTGCCGCACTACCGTGACCTCGCACCCAGCGACATGGGAGTGAGAAGCAACGGTTAGGCGTCTTCGAATCGATATCCGAGGCCGCGCACGGTGATGAGAAGTCTCGGCTCGCTCGGCTTCTTCTCGATTCGTGAACGGATGCGCTTGATGTGCACATCGAGAGTCTTGGTGTCGCCGAAATAGTCGCTCCCCCACACGCGATCGATGAGCTGGCCGCGGGTGAGCACACGACCGGCGTTGCGCATGAGCAGCTCCAGCAGCTCGAACTCCTTGAGCGGCATGTTGATCTGCTCGCCGTCGACAGTCACCGTGTGGCGGTCGATGTCGAGCACGACGCGGCCGCCGCGCAACACGCTTTCCTCGCCCCCCTCGGGGTCACTCGCCGCACGACGCAACACCGCCCGCATCCGGGCGAGCAGTTCTCGCGAGGAGTAGGGCTTGGTGACATAGTCGTCTGCGCCCAGCTCGAGCCCGACGACGATGTCCACCTCGCTGTCTTTCGCGGTGAGCATGATGATCGGCACGACAGAGACGGCCCTGATCTGCCGACATACTTCGGTGCCGGGCATGCCGGGCAGCATGAGGTCGAGCAGGATGACATCCGCCCCGCGAGCGTGGAACATCGCCACGGCGGCCAGTCCGTCTTCGGCGATGTCCACCTCGTAGCCTTCTTTGCGCAGCAAAAAGGCGAGAGGTTCCGCGAGGTCGGGTTCGTCTTCGACGAGCAGGATGCGTGTCATGCGCTCTGTTCCTTCCGAGCCTTTTTCTTTCGCTTCTTCGCCCTCTTCCCCCTGCCGGGCACATCGGCCCTGGGAAGGCGCATAGTGAAGGTCGAGCCGCGCCCGACCCGAGACCACAGCCGCACTTCGCCACCGTGGTGCGAAGTGGCATGCTTCACGATCGACAGCCCGAGCCCCGTGCCCCCTGTGCGCGAAGAACGTGCTTGATCGGCACGGTAGAAGCGCTCGAAGATGCGCTCGCGGTCGGCCTCGGCGATGCCCGCGCCCTGGTCTGTGACCGATATCTCGGCCACCTCGTCATCCCGGCGCACCGCAACGACCACCCGCGAGCCGCGGGGGGATGCCGCAATCGCGTTGGAGACGAGGTTGCTCACCGCTTCGACCAGAATCTGCGTATCGCCCACCACGCGCACGCCGCGCTCCCCACCGCGAAGGAGCTCCACATCCACGGCGCCTGCTTCGACCAGATGCGCCTCGATCGAGCGGCTCACCACCGCATCGAGTTCGACCAGCTCGCTCGTGGCGATGCCACTCGCCGCCTGAAGTCGCGCAAGGGTCAGGATGCGACCGGTCAGGTGGCGGAGTCTGCCTGCCTCGGCCAGCAGCCGATCCGCGAAGGCACGCACCTGATCAGGCTCCTCTGCCGCGGCGCCGATCGCTTCGGCCAGCAGCAGCACCGCGCCCACGGGGGTCTTCAACTCGTGGCTCGTGTTCGCCACGAAGTCGCTGCGCATCTGATCGATCCGCTCCTGCGCGGTCACATCGCGGATGACCAGCAACATCAGCCGTGGCCCGAGAACGCTCGCCCTCGCACTGATGAGGCGTGGATCGACCACGGAGCCCGGCGGAGTGATGCGCAGGGTCTCGGCCTGTGGCGACCGCGTCGAGCGCGCTCGTCGCAGGAGCGAACGCAGCTCATCGTTGTCAAGGGGGGCGTCGGGCACGATGCCGTAGTGCCGGGCCGCGGCGGATGTGGCTCGCACCGTGTGTGACGAGTCGACCACGCAGGCCGCATCATCCATGCTGTCGAGCACGGCGCTGATTCCCACGGGGATGCGCGCCGAGGCCTCCCGCCCGGCGAGAACCCGTGCACGGTAGGAGAGCAGAACGATGACCGCGAGCGCCACCCCGAGCACGGCGCCCAGCGCCAGTGACACGAGTGCGACGTGGATCATCTCCATACGACCAGAGTAGGCGTGAGGCGCCCGTGGTTTCGCACTGCTGGCCCGTTCGCCCTCCAGTGTTCATAGCCACACAACCGTTCGTTAACCTTCGAGGCGCACAGTTGCCAGGAATCCCTTCGCCCAGAAAGGCAGCACCCATGCGGGAAGTGTTCCACCAATCGCTCGAAGAGCTTCAGGATCGCCTCGTCGATATCTCCGAACTCGTCACTGTCGCAATCGACAAGGCCACGCGTGCCTTCGCACACAGCGATGTGTCGCTTGCCGAAGAGGTGATCGGTGACGACACGCGTATCGACGAGTTGGCGGTGCTTCTGGACGAGCAGGCGATCGAGCTTCTCGCGCGCCAGCAGCCGGTCGCGAGAGACCTGCGCATCGTGGTCGCCGCGCTGCGCATGAGCGCCTCGCTGGAGCGGATGGGCGATATGGCCGAGCACATCGCGCAGTTGGCACGCTTGCGCTTTCCCGAGCGGGCGATCCCGAAGGGGTTGAAGAGCACCTTCATCCGCATGGGCGAACTCGATGTCGAGATGGCACGCCTGTTGAGCGATCTTCTGCGCACGCAGGACCTTCGCATCGCCGACCGCATCCGCAATGCCGACGACGTGGTCGATGAACTGCACCTCTCGGTCTTTGACAAGGTGCTCAGCCAAAGCTGGAAGGGCAGAGCGACAGCAACGGTGGACGCCACTCTCGCGAGCCGCTATCACGAACGCTTCGCCGACCACGCGGTCTCGGTGGCGAAGAAGGTCGTCTACCTCGCCACGGGCGACTGGGACCCCGACACCGAGGCGATCTCGATCGTCGTCAATCAGATCGACGAAGCGTAGTCTGCCGCATCCGCCACGCTCTGCGGCGTCCGCGCGATCGATCCGCCTCGCGAACGCCGAAGGCTGTCGCCGTGCCGATCTAGTGCTGGCCCTGTGAGGCAACGGCGGCAGCGCCCGCGGCCGCCGCCTCGGGGTCGAGATAACGACCGGGGGCGAGAGGCATGTTGTCGTCATCGAGCTCGTAGACCAGAGGGATGCCGGTGGGGATGTTGAGCTCGGCGATGGCCTCATCGTCGATGCTCTCCAGGTGCTTGACGAGCCCGCGGAGAGAATTGCCGTGCGCGGTGATGAGCACGGTCTTTGCCGCGTCGAGATCGGGCACGATGGCATCCCGCCAATACGGCAGCATCCGCTCGATCACCAGGCTCAATGACTCGGTGCGCGGAATCTGCTCGCCGAGCCCCGCGTAGCGCACATCTCGCGCCTGGCTGAACTCGCTCGCGTCGTCGAGCGGGGGTGGCGGCACATCGAAAGAGCGACGCCAGATCTGGAACTGCTCGGGGCCGAACTCCTCGAGGGTCTCGGCCTTGTCCTTGCCCTGCAGCGCGCCATAGTGCCGCTCGTTCAGTCGCCAAGAACGCGCGACCGGGATCCACAGGCGATCCGCGGACGAGAGCGCGAGATGGGCGGTCTGGATCGCGCGGCTGAGCACCGAGGTGTGCGACACATCCGGCAGCATCCCCGCTTCCGCGAGCAGTTCGCCCGCGCGCCGTGCTTCAGCCTCGCCCTGCGGGGTCAGGCGCACATCCACCCAGCCGGTGAAGCGGTTGAGCTCGTTCCATTCGCTCTGGCCGTGGCGAAGCAGAATCAGGGTGCGCGGCGTCATGGTTCCAGCCTAACGGCGCGCGCCTCAGGTCGAGGGGCCGGATGCCAGGGGTCGCCGCGAGAGGCGTGTGAGTGTCGGCACATCCGCGGTGGCACCGGCATCGGCGGGCACGATCACCTGCTGCGCCGCGGCGATCGCCACACCCTCCGAGCGCACGAGGAGGTCACCGAGGGGTGCACGTCGCGAGATGATCGCGAGGGCGATCGGCCCTTCCTCGAAGTGGCGAGCTGCCGAGGTGATCTGACCCACCTGGCTCTCGCCGGCAAAGACCGGGGCACCCTTGGCAGGCAGTGTCTCGACGCTGCCGTCCAGGTGAAGCGCGACCAGGCGCCGAGGCGGGTGTCCGAGATTGTGCACCTTCGCCACGGTCTCCTGCCCGCGGTAGCAGCCCTTGTTCAGGTGCACCGCACTGCGGAGCCAGTCGCTCTCATGCGGCAACGAGCGCTCGTCGACCTCGCTCGACAGGCGGGGGCGCCAGGCGGCGATGCGCAGCGCCTCGGCGGCGAGGGTCCCCGCAGCATCCACGGCATCGAGGGCTGCGAGAGCCTCGTGCGCGACGAGAGCGACGCGCCAGTGAAAACCGCTTCCGGGATGCTCGGCGACCACCGCGTATTGATGGCCGCCCGGCTGCACCTCGGGCCAGGGGTCGGCCCAGACGAGCGGCACCCTCGCGGGGGCGTGCGCGAGCGCCGTGACCGGATGCTGCACCCCACCGTCGGCGAAGAAGCCCAGCGCGAGAAGTTCCGGGTGCTCGAGTATCTGCACCCGCGCGCGAAAGACCATGCGCGAGAGCCACGCGACAAGCGACGGTGCCGCCGTGGCATCCGTCACGAGCCATGTCGAGACACCGTCGTCGAAGACGGCCGCGGCGTGCTCGATGCGCCCCTGGGGGTCGAGGATGAGCAGTTCGGTGCTCTCCCCCACGCCCAGGGCAGACACCGCTTGCGAGGTGATCGAGTCGAGCCAACTGAGTCGGTCTTCACCGGCGAGTTCGATCACCGCGCGATCAGCCAAAGGCACGATGGCATCCCCCGCCGCGAGCGCGCGCTGTTCGCGCATCGGATCGCCCAGATGCAGCACGACACCGGCGTCGATCACCGCACCCGGCCGTTCCGCGAAGGCGGTCATGGCGGCGGCGCTCAGCGCTGGCCGCGGAACAGGTTCAGCAGCACGACGCCAGAGACGAAGGCGATCGCGAGGCCGGCAAGGCCCAAAAGCCCCACGAAAAACAGTTCCAGCGCGACGAGGTCCATAGCAGTCAGCCTACCTTCTCAGAGGTTTGCGAGGGCGACCATACCGAAGGTGAGCGATATCGCACCCATGATCACAAGGGCGCCGCCGACACTCGCCGCGACTCGGAAGATGAAGCCGCTGGGCGCGGCATACCAGAGCTGAATGGCGAAAGACACGACCACCACGAGCGCAAAGCCCACCACGAGCCAGGGCGCGCGCTGAAACTGTTCAAAGGCGATGCCGACCGCGATGACGACGACCGCGGCGAGCGCCCACGAGGCGATGACCCCGTGGAGCGGGTTGCGTTCCGGCGTGGTGGTCTCGGACATGCTTCCATTCTCTCTCATTCCGACGCAGATGCACCCCGTCTGCGGCATCCCCCGCAGCGATCACTAGAATTGGGCGCACGATGCGTCCCGCGCGTCGCCCACGGCATCCCTGCCGTCCGAAAGGACTCCCCGTGGCTCGGCTCCTCGTTCTGACCTCCACTCCCGCAGAGGCGGTGCTGCCCGCGCTGGAGTTGCTGCAGCACCGGGTGCACCAGATTCCGGCCGAACCCGCACAATTGGTGAGCGCACCGGATGCCGACATCGTCGTCGTCGATGCGCGAAGCGACCTTTCCGGTGCCCGCTCGCTCTGTACGCTTCTGCGCACGGCCGGGCAGAGGGCACCGCTCCTGCTCGCCGTCACCGAGGGCGGAATGAGCGCGGTCTCGGGTGAGTGGGGCATCGACGATGTCATCCTGGCGACGGCGACCCCCGCAGAGCTCGACGCCCGGGTGCGACTCGCGCTCGCACGCACGGCGGCGAAGGATTCGCGCGCGGACATCCAGCTCTCCGGCCTCGTCATCGACGACCGCTCCTACGCGGCGAAGATTCACGGGCGACTGCTGGATCTCACCTACAAAGAGTTCCAATTGCTGCACTTTCTTGCCACGCATCCCTCGCGGGTCTTCACCCGAGAACAACTCCTCAGCGAAGTATGGGGCTATGACTACTTCGGCGGCACCCGCACGGTCGATGTGCACGTGCGGCGTCTGCGCGCCAAACTCGGCGATCACGAACACCTCATCGGAACCGTGCGCAACGTCGGCTACCGTTTCACCGTCTATGACGAGGGCGAGGCGGTCGCAGCTCAGCTCTGATGCCGACTGATTCACGCATCGTTCACTCCCGGATGACAAGATGAACTCCATGACCGATCTCCTCGCCGCAGACGCGGGCTTCGGTGACACCGAAGACGACGACTTCGACGCGGCGTTCGAGGCGCCGGATGCCGAGCTGCCCGATCACCGCTATCTCGATCGTGAACTGAGTTGGCTCGCCTTCAACCAGCGTGTGTTGGAGATGGCCGAAGACCCCCATCTGCCGGAGCTTGAGCGCGCGAACTTTCTGGCGATCTTCGCCAGCAACCTCGATGAGTTCTTCATGGTGCGCGCGGCGGGTCTGAAGCGCCGCATCGACACGGGTCTGGCCGTTCCCACCAATGTCGGAAGGGCACCGAGCGAGGTGCTCGCCGACATCGCGCGCGAGGCCTACGCCCTGCAGTTGCGGCACGCGCGGGCCTGGCGAGATGCGGTCCGACCCGCGCTCGCGGATGCGGGCATCGAGATCGTCGAAT
>CAZHIU010000020.1:1830-34568 GCA_964532555.1 uncultured Microbacterium sp. | reverse complement strand
GCTGCTGCACCTCGCTCCAGGGGCGATCGCGCAACGCGGGAAGCGTCACGCTGCGCGGTCCGAGGGACACATAGACACGCACCGAGGAGTCGCGCTCCACACGCTCGCCCTCGGCCGGGTGGGTGCGTGTCACTCTTCCTTCGTCGACGTCCAGACTGTATTCGCTGTCTCTTATCGCCGCCAGACCGCGTGCTTGCAGAGCCGTGGATGCCTCGCTGATACTCAGCCCCGCCACCTGCGGCACGGCAACGAGCGAACCCGGCCCCGAACCGAACCACCAGCCGAGAACGCCCGCCAGCAGGGCGAGCACGAGCACGATGCTCAGCATGATGTTGCCGCGCTTCTGGCGACGTCGCGCGCGCACGCGCAGCACCGCGGAGTTGCTTCGGTCCTCAGAATCCACGCGCGTGGTGATGGCCGTCGGGGAGGTCGAGGCGAGCACGCGGGTCATGTCCGGCGCGTCGCCGAAGGGGTGGGAAGGCGGGGCGGCACTCGCCGTGATCTCGGGATGGATGCCGATCTCCCGCTCGATCTCACGGAGTTGTTCGAGCATGGCGCCGGCATCCCGCGGTCGATCGTCGGGGGAGCGCTCGGTCGCCCAGAGCACCAGTTCGTCAAGCTGCTCGGGCACCGCGGCGTTTCGGATGCTCGGGCGCGGCACCGAGTCGGTGGCGTGTTGGTACGCGATCTGCATGGGCTGATCGCCACGATAGGGCTGCTCGCCTGTGAGCATCTCGTAGAGCATGATGCCGAGGGCGTAGATGTCGCTGCGCGCGTCAGCGGTGCCGCGAGTGACGAGTTCGGGGGCGAGGTAGGCGATCGTACCGAGGAGCTGCTGACCCGTCGCGGTGTTCGCAGAAGAGGCGCGCGCGAGACCGAAATCGCCGATCTTGATGCGGCCATCTTCGGCGAGCAGCACGTTCTCGGGCTTGACATCCCGGTGCACGATCCCGGCGCTGTGCGCGGCGGCGAGGCCGGAGAGCACAGCCTCCATGATGGTGATCGTCTGGGCGAGCGTCAGCCGGCGCTGATCGCGCAGAAGCTCACGCAGGGTGATGCCGGGCAGATACTCCATGACGAGGTAGGCGAGTTCGCCGTCCTGGCCCTGGTCGAAGACGTTGACGACGTTCGGATCGGCCAGTCGCGCCGCGGCGCGCGCCTCTTGGATGAAGCGACTTTGGAACACCGAATCGTCACTCAGGTGACCGTGCATGATCTTCAAGGCCACGCGACGTTCAAGACGCAGATCGGTGGCGACATACACCGTCGCCATGCCCCCTCGGGCGATGCGTCCGCGCACCCGATAGCGACCGTCGACAAGCTGCCCGATGAGGGCGTCGACGGATTGCTGGGCGTTCACAACGGAAGTCTAGGAAGCTCTGGGGCAAAGGCCGCGTAGGCGCACCCGGAAGCGCGAAGACCGCTCAGCCGTAGAGCTCGAGCCAGCGGTAAGCGGCAAGCTCCCACTGTCCGTAGCGGTCGGGGAAGGCAGAGATCTGCACGCGCTGGGCTGCCTGGCTGAAGCCGAGCGATTCCCAGCCGGGAATGTCGAGCAGGCCGCGGGTCTTGCTGCCGTTGGGGTCGTTCGGCCCGCCGTAGAAGACCCGAATGCTGCGCGAGGCATCCATGATCTGCGCGGCGGTGCCCCATCCGGTGCTCGGGCGCTGCTGGAACAGACCTAGCGAATCGCGATCGCCCCAGTTCAGGTTGCGGATCCACGACTCGACCATTGCGGTGGCCAGCGCGATGGCGATGCCGCGTTCGGGCACGCCGAGTTCGCGACCGATGTTGATGATGAGCGTGGCGTTGGCGATCTGTTCCGCATCCAGATCGGCGTACTTCTGGCCGGAGGCGACCCCGGCGGTGGTGCCGCTCGTGCCCGTGCCTCCGGGGATCACAAGTTTCTGGCCGATATAGATGATCGCGTTCGAGGGAATGCCGTTCGCGGTGAGAATCGTCGACACCGTGGAGCCGAACCGCTGCGCGATCGCGAAGACCGTATCGCCGCGCACCACGGTATAGGTGGTTCCGGAGGGAGAGGACGCCGGGGCGCTGGGCTGCGTTGTCTGGCTGCTCCCGGAGGGCGGGCTGCTTGTTGCAGTCCCGCCGGGGATCACGAGCTTCTGGCCGGGGAAGATGAGCGCGTTGGATCCGATGGCGTTCGCGGTGAGGATGGCGGTGATGGTCGAACCGTACTTCTTGGCGATGGCGAACACGGTGTCGCCGCGAACGACGGTGTGGGTCATCGGGCCGCTGTTGCCAGCGGCAGGCTTAGGGGGGGATACCGTTGCGGTCCTTCCCGGCAGGATCAGCTTCTGGCCGGGGAAGATGAGGGCGTTGGATCCGATCCCGTTCGCGGTGAGGATCGCGCTGACTGTCAGACCGTGTTTCATGGCGATGGCGTACACCGTGTCGCCGCGCACAACGGTATGGGTCGCGGGTGTCTTTGTCGACAGGGGGGCGACGCTTCTGGCTGAGACAGCGGGCGCGGCGGAACGCAACGCATTCAGATTGAGCGCGGTGTTCGCGGTGGGGTACGCGGCAAGGCTCACGGTCGCCGGGGCCTGAGCGTGTGCGGGGGCGGCCGTCAGGCTCGCAGCGAGGGTGCCGAGCACGGCGACCGGTGCGGTGATAGCGCTACGGACGAGTCCTTTTGTTGAAGCGCGGCGCGTCACGATTGCCCCTTTCGACTCTGCAACGTTGCCATGAATTGATGCGCAAGTCAAGAGAAGTGATAAATGTTACTGGTGTGAATAGCGTGACCCCGCGTGAACTGAGATAGTGGCATGGTGAGCGACCGCAACACCGCATCTGTTCCCACCGAGTGGTTGACCATCCCCGAACTCGTCGAGATTCTCGGCGAGCCGCAGGGGCGCGTTCGACGTTTGATCGCCGAACAGTATCTCGTCAGTTCCCGTCGGATGGGGCCGGTGACCGTGCCGTCGCTGTTCATCGTCGACGGCCGGCCCCTGGCCTCGCTGCGCGGCACGGTGATCGCGCTGCACGATGCCGGCTTCGACGACGAGGAGCTCATCGACTGGTTGCTGACCCCCGAAGAGACCATGGGTCGAGCCCCGATCGAGGCGCTCCTGGCCGGTCACAAGAGCGAGGTTCGCCGGATCGCGCGCGCTCTGGCCTAGGGCTCAGGCGCTCCGGCTTGTCGCTGCACGCGCGAGCGCGCGCAGTGCGCTGACGGCGGCGTTGTCGAGCTTTGCCCCGTTCAGGGCGCTTTCGGCATCCCGAGTCGAGTTCGCGATGAGAGTCTCGACGCGGTCCACAGCCCCGGATGCTCGAAGCGTCTGCTGAAGAAACGCGATCTGCGAATCGTCGAGATGGCGATCACCGAGCAGTTCATCGAGAGCCGCGCGGGTGCCGCTCGGCACCGCTTCGCGCGTCGCCGCGATAAGGAGGGTGCGTTTGCCCTCGCGCAGATCGTCACCGACAGGCTTTCCGGTCACCGCGACGTCGCCAAAGACCCCCAGTATGTCGTCGCGCAGTTGGAAGGCGAGACCCACCGGGGCGGCAAATCGTTCGAGCGCATCCACCTGCTCTGCGTCCGCCCCCGCCAGCAGCGCACCGAGCGTGAGCGGCATCTGCACGCTGTAGCGGGCCGACTTGAGATCAATGATGCGCAGGGCACGACCCGCGTGCTCGGCGTCGGGGGTGCGTGCCCAGGCAGACTCTTCGGCGATGTCGAGGAACTGCCCGATGGTGACGTCGCGTCGCATGCGCGCGTACGCGGCGCGCAACTCGGCGGCGTGCGGATGCCCCTCGAGTGCGGCTTCGAGGGCGTCGTCGCTCCAGGCGATCAGAAGATCGCCGAGCAGCAGCGCAGCGGCCCTGCCGAACTCCGCGTCGTCGCCCGCCCACTCGCGTGCGGTGTGACGCGTGGTGAGTGCACGGTGGGCAGAGGGGCGGCCCCGGCGCGTGTCGGAGTTGTCGATCAGATCGTCGTGAACGAGGGCGGCGGCCTGGAAGAGCTCGAGGGATGCGCACAGACCCCAGAGCGACTCGGGTTCTTGTGCGGTGGCATCCTTTGCGCGGGCCACCGCCGACCAGCCCGCGACACAGAACTGCGCACGCATGCGCTTGCCGCCGGTGATGGCGTCGCGCGCGGCTTCGGCGAGCATGACCGCGTCTGTGCCATAGGCCACGGCGTGATCCTCGAGGGCGGCGGTCACGATGCGATCCAGTCGCGCGTCAACGGCGGCGATCACATCGGCGGGGGAGCTCACGCCCCCAGCCTACGAGGATTCACCGAGCACCCTTCGCCCTTTCTGCGGCCGCGCCTAGCCACTGTCCGCGCAAGCCCGGTAGAATGGCCATACGGTCGACCCGAGGGAGCCACCATGCCGCTGTCGGAGCAAGAACAGCGTCTGCTCGACGAGATGGAGCGTCACTTGTTGAACGGTGACGCCGATGTCGTCAGCGCTCCGGTGGGCGGCCGTGAACTGAGCTACCGCAATCTCGTGCTGGGCGCAGTGATCTTCATCGTCGGCATCGGTGCACTGATCTTCGGTGTATCGCTCGGCGAACTCATCGGCACCGTCATCGGTGTCGTGGGCTTCGGAGCGATCTTCGGCGGCGTCGTTCTGGCGCTCACCCCGGCGTCACCGGCGAAGGATGAGCCGCGCATGACGCCTTCTGCTGCCGAGCCGAAGCGTCCTTCAGCGTCGTTCATGGATCGCATGAACGACCGCTGGGAGAAGCGCAACGACGGTCGCTGACCACCCTCGCCCACGGGCGACACGCGGCACTTAAGGCCCGGATGCTTCGGCATCCGGGCCTCTTTCTTTGCCTTCGCGGTGAGATGCCGCCTTTTCCTCCACCCTCGGCGAGCCCGAAAAATCGTTGATTTTCCGCGAGTCTTGCGCCTTTGGCGTGCGTCGGAACACGCCCGTCACGTCATGATGAGGAAAGAATGTGTAGGAAAGTGGAGAAAAATGGAGTAACGTGGGGAAATCCTCAGACGTGGCCGGCGAAGAGGGAGGTGAAGGCCAATGCTGTTGGGAACGCACACACCCAAGCTCGACGACAAGGGTCGCCTCATCCTCCCCGCCAAGTTCCGCGAAGACCTCGCCGGCGGCATCGTCGTGACCCGCGGTCAAGAACGGTGCCTCTACGTCTTCAGCACCGCCGAGTTCGAAGCCGTGCACGAGCGGATCAGCCAGGCACCGCTCACGAACAAGCAGGCCCGTGACTTCTCCCGCATGTTCCTCTCGGGCGCGAGCGCAGAGATGCCCGATAGCCAAAATCGCATCACCCTCCCCGCACACCTGCGCGCCTATGCCGGCCTCGAGAAAGAACTGGTCGTCACCGGAGTCGGCTCACACGCCGAGATCTGGGATAGCGCCGCCTGGAACAGCTACCTCGAAAGCGTCGAGGCGGGCTATTCGGATATGGAGCAGGAGGTGATTCCGGGACTCTTCTGAGCTTCGGCTGTGATGTCTCGCCGCCTCCCCGACACACTTCCCCGGTGCCGGGTCGGCCGGAGGGGCATCAGAGCCGAAGCTCACCGGATATGACCATGAACCTCCACGACATCCACGTCCCCGTGCTGCGCGACCGCTGCGTCGAGTTGCTGGCACCGGCGCTCGAAGAGCCCGGTGCGGTGCTGGTCGACGCCACCCTGGGGATGGGCGGCCATGCCGAAGCCTTCTTGGAGCGTTTCGACGGCATCCGGCTCGTGGGGCTTGACCGCGACACCGAAGCGCTGCGTATCGCGGGGGAGCGCCTCGCGCGCTTCGCCGAAAGGGTGACGCTTGTGCACACCGTCTACGACCGGATCGGCGAGCACGCCGCGGGCGCCTCGGGGATTCTCTTCGATCTCGGCGTCTCTTCACTGCAACTCGACGAGGCTGAGCGGGGCTTCGCCTATGCCAAGGATGCTCCGCTGGATATGCGCATGGACCAGAGCCAGGGCGTGACCGCGGCCGAGGTGCTCGCCAACTACGGCGAAGGGCGCTTGCGTGGCATCTTCGAGCGCTACGGCGAGGAGAAGCTCGCCGGACGCTACGCCCGCGCCATCATCCAGGCACGCCAGCAGGAGCCGCTCGAGCGGTCTGCGCAGCTCGTGAAGATCCTGACCGATGCCACTCCGGCCGCGGTGTCTCGCAGCGGGCATCCCGCCAAGCGCGTCTTCCAGGCGCTGCGCATCGAGGTCAATGCCGAACTGAGCGTGTTGGCCGAGGCCATCCCCGCCGCGATGGAGGCCCTCCGCCCCGGCGGACGCATCGTCGTGATGTCCTACCACTCGCTCGAAGACCGCCTGGTCAAACGTGCCTTCACCGCGGCCTCGTCATCCAGCGTGCCCGCGGGTCTGCCGGTGGAGCTTCCGCAGCACGCCCCCCGCTTCCGTCTGCTGACCAAGGGCGCAGAACTCGCCGGCGATGAGGAGCGCGCGCGCAACCCGCGTGCAACTCCCGTGCGCTTGCGCGCCGCTGAGAAGATCAGGGAGGCGGCATGAGCACGGCATTCGCGCACGATTACCGCCCGGTTCGCCCGGTCGAGGATGCGGAACAACCGCGGATGCGAGCACTGGCATCCCCTCGGCCCCGTAAGCGTCCGAAACTCGTCTACGGCGTCACGGTCATCCTCGGAATCGCTCTGATCGCCATCGGCCAGATCAGTCTGAGCCTTGCGATCACGCAAGACTCCTTCACGCTCGCGACCCTTCGCGTCGAGCAGCGGGAACTGGGTCTCCAGGTGAACGCCATCGAGTCCCACGTTGCCGCCCTGAACTCGCCCCAGAATGTGGCGGTGCGCGCCGAGTCGCTGGGCTTGGTCGCCGCAACGGCGCCCGCGTACCTGCGTCTGAGCGACGGCAAGCTGTTCGGAACGGGGATGTCGGCGCTTCTAGGCACCACGAGCTCCGCGGTGGTCAGCAACGCCCTCATCGACGGGGTGCCAGCCGGGGCAGTATCCGGCGGGGCCGCCACGGAGAGCGCATCGCTCGGCCAGAACGTGGCGCGGAACACCACGACGCTCACGCCCATCGCAACGATACCCACTGCTCCGCAAACGATCACCGGTGGGCTGCCCAGCCCCCAGACCCACTGAGCGGTTTCGAACAACCATGACGACATACTCCACGCGCAGCCCGCGACGCCGAACGGTGGTGGCGATGGGCGTTGTGCTCGCCATGATCGTGGTCTTCGTCGTGCGTCTTGTCGACATCCAGATCGTTAACGCCGCCTCTCACGTCGCCGACTCGCACGCTCCCAATCGCCTTGGGGTCGAACGCGTGCTTCCCGGCGTGCGCGGACCGATCCTTGACGCGGAGGGCAAGGCTCTGGCCACTTCGGTCGTGGTCTATGACGCCCAGCTCGACCCGGCGTTGATCGTCGAGATGGAAAGCGACACCCTGCGCCCGCCCAAGGTCGCGTGGCAGGAGGCATCCGCGCAGATCGCCGCGATCACGGGTCAGGATGCCGCGCAGATCCGCGCGATGGTGAGCGAGCGATACGCCGAGAAGCCCGAGTCGCAGTATCTTCCGCTGATCAAGTCGTTGAGCACAGAGCAGTATTTGCAGCTTCGTGAGCTCGGCTTTCCCTATCTGGCGATGATCCCGCGCGGAACGCGCGTGTATCCCAACGGCGCCGTCGCCGGGAACCTCGTCGGATTCATCGGAAGCGAAGGCGCCGGGCTCGCCGGCTTGGAACTGATGTATCAGGAGTGCCTCGCCGGTGTCGACGGTGAAGAGACCTATCTGCGCGGGCGCAACGGCGTGCGCATCCCCGGCAGCGAAGAGAAGACCGAGCCCATCACCGGCGGCACGCTGACGCTCACCATCAACAGCGATCTGAACTGGTATCTGCAGCAGATGATCGCCAGCGAGGTCAAGTACCAGGGCGCTCTCGCAGGGACTGTCGTTGTTGTCGAAGTGGCGACAGGCAAGATTCGCGCGGCAGCCGAATACCCGGCGCTCGACCCGAACGATGTTTCTGCCGCAAAGCCCGAGGATCGCGGTTCGCGGATATTCACGACATCCTTTGAGCCGGGCTCGACCTTCAAGACGATGACCGCGGCGATGCTGCTCGAGGAAACCTCGTTGACCCCGCTGTCGACGGTGTCGGCGGCCTCGAGAGAGACGTTCCGCAACGGCGCCGTCATCACCGACGCCTTCGAGCACCCGAGATACAACTACACGCTCGCCGGTGCCCTCATCGACTCCTCGAACGTGGCGTATTCGAAGCTCAGCGAGCTGGTGCCGGTCGAGGTGCGACACGACTACCTTGCCGCCTTCGGTGTCGGCGAGGGGACCGGCATCGGATTCCCCGGTGAAGCCCGGGGGCTGCTGCATCCGGCAGACAAATGGGACAACCAGTCGGTGTACACGACCACCTTCGGGCAGTTCTTCACCGTCACCGTGCCGCAGGTTGCCAGTGCCTATCAGACCATCGCCAACGGTGGCGTCCGCCTGCCGCTGCGCCTCGTCGAGTCGTGCACGCTCAGTGACGGCACGGTGATCGAGCCCGAGCTTCGCCCGGAACAGCGGGTGGTGAGCGAGAACACCGCCGCACAGTTGACCAAGATGCTCGAGAACGTCGCCTCGCAGGGCGGCCTTGCCACGGCGATCGCCGTGCCCGGCTACCGTCTCGCGACAAAGACCGGCACCGCGCAGAAGCCCGGGGCCGACGGTCGTTACAAAGAGGTCGTGCGATACACGAGCCTGGCCGGTTTCGCACCGGCAGAGGATCCGCAGTACGTTGTCGTGGTGACCCTGGACGAGCCGCGGCGCGTGACAAACTCCGCAGCGACGGCACGAGCCTTCCAGAAGGCGATGGCCCAGGTGCTCAAGACATTCCGGGTGCTCCCCTCAGATTCCCCGACCGACAAGTCACTGCCCAAGGTGCTGTAACACTCAGGAGAGGTCATGATCCATCTGTCGCTGGCGGAGATCGCGGCCATCGTCGACGGAAGCCTGCATCTGGCCGCCGGGGATGAACCGCACACGCCTGTGGGCGGTGTCGTCAACACCGATTCGAGAGCGATGAGCCCGGGCGGAATCTTCTTTGCCAAACCCGGCGAGTTCACCGATGGTCACCTCTTTGTCGAGGCGGCGGTTCACAACGGTGCGAAGCTCGCTGTCGTCGAGCGACATCTGGACATCGCGGTGTCGCAGATCGTGGTCGCCGAGGTGGTGAGCGCTCTCGCCGCTCTCGCGGAGGCCGTTGTGGCACGTGTGCGTGAGCGTGGGCGTCTGCGGTTGGTGGGGATCACCGGTTCCAACGGCAAGACCACGACGAAGAACCTCCTTCACCGAGTGCTCAGCGCCGAGGGGGAGACGATTGCGCCACTGCTGTCGTACAACAACGCGGTGGGTGCCCCGGTAACGATGCTGCGCATCACCGAAGACACCGAGTACCTCGTGAGCGAGTACGGTGCCGACGGCCCCGGTGCCATCGCTCGACTCTCGGCACTCGCGCCTCCGGACGTCGCTGTCGTGCTCATGGTCGGCAAGGCCCATGCGGGAGGCTTCGGAAGCCTTGAGACGACCGCCGAGACCAAGGCCGGTCTCATCGAGCAGACCAGGGCGGGGGGCACGGTCGTGCTCAACCTCGACGATCCGCATGTTCGCGCAATGGCTGAACGCGCGCGTGAGCGCGGGCTCGAGGTGGTGTGGTTCGGGCTGGGGGATGAGGCCGACATCCGTGCCACTGACATCGAGGTGAGCGCGGCGGGTACCTCCGCGTTGGTTCATGTCGATGGCGAACTCTTGCCTCTGCGCCTGCAGATCATCGGAACGCACCATATTCACAACGCTCTCGCTGCCATCGGCGCAGCGCGCGCACTCGGGGTCGAGGCGGCAACGGCCATCGAGAGAATCGAACAGGTGGAGATCGCCGAGCGTTGGCGGATGCAGCCGATGGGCAACGAGTCGATTCGCATCTACAACGACGCCTACAACGCGAGCCCCGACGCGATGGCGGCGGCCCTGCGCACGCTCGCGCAGATCGCGAAACCGGAGGAGCGCACGGTGGTCGTGCTCGGTTCCATGGCCGAGCTCGGCGAAATCGCCGACGAGGAGCATGACCGCATCGGGTTGCTGGCTGTGCGTTTGAACATCCAGCGGATCGTCACGGTGGGGGATGCGGCGCGAAGGATGCATCTGGCAGCCATCAGCGAGGGTTCCTGGGACGGCGAAGCCGTGCATATGCCGGATGCCGATGCGGCGTTCGACTATCTTCTCGGCGAACTGCGGGCAGGAGACCGCGTGCTGGTGAAGTCCTCGGTTGCGGCGGGGCTGCGGTTTCTGGGCGATCGTCTGGGAGAATCATTCTCGTGAGATCACTCCTGATTGCCTCGGCGGTGTCGTTTTCGTTCACCCTCTTTCTCACCCCGGTGTTTCTGCGCTTGTTCCGCAAGTGGGGCTGGGGCCAGGTGATCCGCACTCCCGAGGCCATCGGAAACCCCAGTCACGAAGCCAAGCGCGGCACGCCCACCATGGGCGGTGTGATCTTCATCATCGGCACCCTTGTCGGGTACTTCACCGGGATGATCGCCGGGGGTGGCTTCCTCTCGCTCTCGGCGCTGCTGGTCGTGTGGCTGATGGTGGGCTTCGGCGTGGTCGGCTTCATCGACGATCTGATGAAGGTGCGGATGCAGCAGAGCCTCGGGCTCTCGGGCTGGGCGAAGATTCTCGGTCAGATTCTCGTGATCGTGCCCTTCGGCGTCGTGGCGCTGAACTTCCCCAATGACCTGGGTGAGACGCCGGCGAGCGCCTATATCTCGCTCTTTCGCGACATCCCCAGCCTGTGGTTCTTCGCTCTGACTCCGGTTCTCGCCTGGGCGCTGTACCTGCTCTGGTTGACGATCATCGGTGTCGCCGCCTCGAACGGCGCGAACATCACCGACGGGCTCGACGGTCTGGCAACCGGGGTGGGGATCTTCGTCGCGGGCGCCTACAGCCTGATCGCCTTCTGGAAGTTCAAGCAGGCGTGCTACAGCGAAGCATTGGACGAGGCCGTGGCGGCGGCCTGCTATGAAGTGCGCGAGCCGCTCTCGCTCGCCACGATCGCCGCCGCTTTCACCTCTGCTCTGATCGGCTTTTTGTGGTGGAACGCGCCCAAGGCCAAGGTCTTCATGGGGGATGTCGGTTCCCTGGCGATCGGCGGGGTCGTGGCGGCTCTTGCGATCCTCACCCGCACAGAACTTCTGCTCATCCTCATCGCGGGAGTATTCGTCCTGGCCCCCGGTTCGGTGATCGTGCAGCGCAGCTACTTCAAGCTCACACGCGGCAAGCGCCTCTTTTTGGCCAGCCCCTTCCACCACCACTTGGAGATGCGCGGGTGGTCCGAGATCACGATCGTCGTGCGTCTGTGGATCGTCGCCGCGATGCTCGCGGTCGCCGGGATCGGTCTGTTCTATGTCGAATGGCTGATTCGAATATGAGCGATGCCCGGCTTGAGCACCTGACCAGCTGGAATGCCGATTGGAAGGGACTGCGCGTTGCGGTGCTGGGTCTGTCGGTCACCGGTTTCTCGGTCGCAGACACCCTCGCCGAACTCGGTGCCGACGTTCTTGTGCTGAGTGAGACGGCGAACGAGGAATACCTCACTCTGCTGCCGCTCATCGGGGCACGGTATCACCTGGGCTCACTCGCGAGCGTTCCTCGAGAACTCCGCGAATTCGCCCCCGAGGTGGTCATCGCCTCGCCGGGGTTCGCCCCCTCGCATCCGGTCATCACCTGGGTGCAGAAGTCGGGGATCGCGCTCTGGGGAGACATCGAGCTCGCGTGGCGCCTTCGCGACAAGGTGGTCAACGATGACGGCGCTCCGGCCGAGTGGGTAGTCATCACAGGCACCAACGGCAAGACCACGACGACCCGGATGGTGGCATCGATGCTGAGCGAGGGGGGGCTGAGAGCCGCACCCTGCGGCAACATCGGCATTCCGGTGCTCGACGCGGTGCGCGATCCGGGCGGCTTCGACGCGCTCGTCGTCGAACTGTCGAGCCACCAGCTCTGGTACCAGTCGCTGAGCGCGCCGGCCGGACAGATCGTGCCCTTCAGCTCCGTGTGTCTCAACCTGGCCGACGACCACCTCCTCTGGCACGGCTCGGCCGATGCCTATCGAGACGCGAAGGCGATCATCTATCGCCACACTCGGGTTGCCTGCGTCTACAACAAAGCCGACGCGGCCACCGTGCTCATGGTGGAGAGTGCCGATGTCACTGAGGGAGCACGCGCGATCGGCTTCGACCTGGGCAGCCCCGGGCCGAGCGACTTCGGGGTCGTCGACGGCATCCTCGTCGACCGGGCGTTTCTGGATGACCGTGCCGATCGGGCGTGGGAGATATCGACGGTGGCCGAGCTTGACCGGCAGGGCCTTGCCGCGCCGCATCTCGTGGAGAACATTCTGGCCGCGAGCGCCCTTGCCCGATCGATGGATGTCACGCCCGAAGCGATCTCGACCGCCCTGGCCGGCTTCCGTCTGGACCCGCACCGGGTGGAGGTCATCGCCCAGCACGCGGGCGTTGTCTGGGTCGATGACTCGAAGGCGACGAACGCTCACGCCGCGGCATCGTCGCTGCGCGCGTACCCGCAAGCGATCTGGATCGTCGGCGGGGACCTGAAGGGCGTGGACATCTCGGGGCTGATCGCCGAGGTCGCGCAGCGCCTGCGCGCCGCCATCGTGATCGGGGCACAGCGCGCGGAGGTGCTGGGCGCATTCCAGCGACACGCGCCGGCGGTGCCTGTCTTCGAGGTCGACAGTGCCGAGACTGGAGAGGTCATGACTCGCGTGGTTGAGATTGCTGCGGGGATCGCCGAAGGCGGGGGAACAGTGTTGCTCGCTCCGGCTGCGGCATCCTTCGATCAGTTCCTCAGCTACGAGGATCGCGGCCATCGCTTCGCCGAGGCGGTGCGTGAATGGATCGAAGGTTCGGATGACGCAACTCGACCAGACGCCTCCTGAGGCACCGCCGCGGGGGTTTGCCGCGCGGGTGTCGCTGGGGCGTCGCTTCACGCCCCTGCCGATCGAGTTCGTGCTGATCGCGTCCACGGCCTTTCTCCTGACGGTGTTCGGCATCGTCATGGTGCTCTCGGCGACGAGTGCGACATCCGTGGCCGCGGGGGAAAGCCCGGTTCACAACGCCATGCGACAGGGTGCTTTCGCCCTCATCGGGGTTCCTCTGATGCTGGTGGTCAGCAGGCTCGACGCGAAGTTCTTTCAGAGGATCGCCTGGCCCGCGCTCATCGTGTCGATCCTTTTGCAGCTTCTCGTGTTCATCCCGGGCCTTGGCCGCAGCTGGGGGGGCAACCAGAACTGGATCGCCATCGGGGATCTCACCTTCCAACCCTCCGAGACCATGAAGCTCTCGATCGCTCTGTGGGCTGCCTTCGTGCTTCTGCGAAAGCGACCGTTGCTCACGCAGTGGAAGCATGTCTACGTTCCGATCGTGCCGGTCTCTGCCATCGCCATCGGCACCGTGATCGGCGGAGACGACCTCGGCACGGCGATCGTGCTCGTTCTGATCGCGCTGGGGTGCCTGTTCTTCTCGGGTGTGAAGCTTCGCCTCTTTATCGCTCCCTTCCTGTTCGGGATGGTGATCCTGGCGCTCTACGCGCTCACCAGTGAGAACCGCATGCGTCGCATCCGCGCGCTCTTCAGCGAAGAGTGTGACTACTACCGCGAGTGCTTCCAGGCCACGCACGGCATCTGGGGACTCGCCGGCGGCGGAATCTTCGGGGTGGGCTTGGGCAACTCCAAAGAGAAGTACGACTGGCTTCCCGCGGCGGCGAACGACTACATCTTCGCCATCGTCGGTGAAGAGCTCGGCCTCATCGGATGCCTCGTGGTGCTGGGTCTGTTCACCCTCTATGCGATCGGCGCCTTCCACATCGTGCGCAAGACCCGCGATCCTTTCATCCGCGTGGCCGCGGGCGGGATCACCGTGTGGATCATCGGCCAGGCGGTCATCAACATCGGCGTCGTTCTGCGCGTCTTTCCCGTTCTCGGTGTTCCGCTGCCTTTCATGTCACAGGGTGGTACCGCGCTGATCGCCGTGCTGGTGGCGAGCGGTGTGCTGTTGTCCTTCGCACGAACGCTTCCCGTGCGCGCCCGAGAAAAAGTCCCCGCGTGACGGTCTATCTGCTCGCCGGTGGGGGCACTGCCGGTCATGTGAACCCTCTGCTCTCGGTGGCCGATGCCCTGCGCGCCCGAGACCCCGAAGACGTCGTGCTCGTGCTCGGCACTCGCGAGGGCCTCGAAGCGCGACTTGTTCCTGAGCGGGGATACGAACTGCTCACGATCGACAAGCTTCCCTTTCCTCGCCGCCTTGACCGCGCGAGTTTTGCCTTTCCGCATCGCTTCGCTGCCACCGTTCGGCGCGCGCGCTCTCTGATCCGCGAGCACAGAGTCGATGTGGTGGCGGGTTTCGGCGGCTATGCCTCGGCACCGGCCTATGTCGCCGCGGCGCGCGAAGGCGTGCCTTTTGTCGTTCACGAGGCGAACGCACTGCCCGGTTTGGCCAATCGGCTGGGTGCCCGGCGTGCCGCGGCGGTGGGTGTGACGTTCCGCGGCACGCCCCTGCGCCGGGCGGAGCACGTCGGGATGCCCTTGCGCACAGAGATCGTCGAGCTTGACCGTGCCGCGTATCGCGAGCAGGCCGGCCGATTCTTCGACCTTGACCCTCAGCGCCCCGTGCTCCTGGTCGTTGGCGGCTCGCTCGGCGCGCAGCGTCTGAACGCGGCGATGGCGCAGTCGTGGCCGGAGGTGCTCGATGCGGGATGGCAGATTCTGCACGCGAGCGGCAACCGCGAAGGAGTGGTCGATCCCGCAGCGCCGGGATACGCCGTACACCCCTATATCGACCGGATGGATCTCGCTTTCGCGCTCGCCGATGTGGTGCTCGCGCGCGCGGGCTCGTCAACCGTCAGCGAACTGTCTGCGCTGGGCCTGCCCGCGATCTATGTGCCGATGGCGGTCGGCAACGGGGAGCAGCGCCTCAATGCCGCCTCGGCCGTGGACGCGGGAGCGGCGATCCTGATCGACGACACCGACTTCGACGCCACGGCGATGCGCGAGATCGTCATCCCGCTTCTGCGCGACGGAGAGCGTGTTCAGGCGATGGCGACGGCAGCGGAGGGGATTGGCATTCGCACCGGAACCGAGAACGTCGTCGCTCAGCTCGATCGCGCCCTTGCGGGTCGTGGTTGAGTGGCGACGGTGAGGTGGCGGTCGCGGTCGGCGCGCCCCGCGAACCCTGAGCGCCGCCGAACTACAATGAGCACGCCATGATCCGCCCCGATTTGACCCTGCCCATCCCGGAGAAGATCGCCCGTGCGCACTTCATCGGCATCGGTGGCTCGGGCATGAGCGGTCTTGCGCGCATGTTCCTGGATGCCGGCATCCGCGTGTCCGGTTCCGATCGTGCCGACAGCGAGACTCTGCGTTCCCTCGCAGACGCCGGCGCGACCGTCTACCTCGGCCATGATGCCGCACATCTGGGCGATGCCGACACCGTTGTGCACACGGGTGCGATCTGGCCCGACAACCCCGAGTACCTCATCGCCAAAGAGCGCGGGCTCGCCGTGATCCACCGCTCCCAAGCGCTGCACTGGCTCATCGCTGGGCGGCGGCTGGTCTCGGTGGCGGGTGCCCACGGCAAGACGACATCGACCGGGATGCTGGTCACCGCCCTGCGCGCACTCGATGGCGATCCGCACTTCGTCAGCGGAGGCGTGATCGCGGGGCTCGACGCCTCGAGCGGCTCGGGCAGCGACGATCTCTTCGTCATCGAAGCCGACGAGTCAGACGGCACCTTCGAGCTCTACGACACCGCGGTTGCCCTGATCACCAATGTCGACCCCGACCATCTGGATCACTTCGGTTCGGATGCCGCGTTCTTCGACGCCTTCGCGCGCTTCGCCGATGCGGCGCGAGAAACCGTGGTGATCTCGGCCGATGATCCGGGCGCGCAGCGCGTGCGGCGAGGGATGTCGCATCCCACCGTGCTGAGCTTCGGCTTCGCTGAGGATGCCGAGGTGCGCGTCAGCGAGCCGCACGCGGCCGCCGCCGCTTCGGCAACCCTGAGCTATCGGGATCAGAGCGCGAGACTGGCTTTGACGGTTCCGGGCGTTCACAACATCGTCAACGCCGCGGGTGTCGTCGCGGTGATGATCGCGCTCGGATACGACTTTCGCGCGGCCGTCCGGGCGGTGCAGAGCTTCGGCGGCACCGCACGCCGCTTCGAGCGGCACGGCGTGGTGCGCGGTGTGGCTGTCTATGACGACTACGCCCACCATCCGACCGAGGTGCGTGCGGCGCTCGAGGCCGCGCGCACGGTCGTCGGTGGGGGGCGGATCATCGCCATCCAGCAGCCCCACACCTATTCGCGCACTCAGCACATGTATCGCGAGTTCGCTGCCGTGCTCGAAGAGTATGCCGATCACACGGTGATGCTGGATGTCTACGGTGCGCGGGAGGATCCGGTGCCGGGTGTCACGGGTGCGCTCGTGAGCGAGGCCTTTGCGGATCCCGCGAGGGTCTCGTTCGTGCCGGACTGGCAGGATGCGGCCCATCGGGCCGCCGAGATCGCTCGCGCGGGCGACTTCATCGTCACCCTTGGCTGCGGAAATGTGAACCTGATCATTCCTCAGGTGCTCGCGGCCTTGCGTGCGGGCGAGGGCGACGCAGGCGGTGCCGGATGAGACGCCCGACGCTGCCCTCCGAGGCGTCCGTGCCGGCGCAGCCGACCCCCTCGCGAAAACGAGTGACCCCGCGCGAGACGGTGCGGCGGCGCGCTCTGTCACCGGAGCGCCCGGCGCAGCGCGAGCGGTACGAGCCCCCACGCGCACCCGCGGATGCTCCGGTGCGCTCCAGCGATGTGTGGCGTGCGGCGCGGGCGCGACGCAGGGCGCTGCGCGCGGAGATCCGTCGCTTCACGCGCACGAGTCGGCGACGGCGTCTGATGCGATTCGGGATCGTCGGGGCGGTTCTCGCTCTTGCCGCGGGGAGTCTTGCCGTTGCCTACGGCCCCCTGTTCTCGGTGCGCCAGATCACCGTTGTGGGCACGAAACTCATGACGGCCTCGACGGTCGAAGCAGCTCTTGCGCCGCAGCTCGGCACGCCGCTGGCGCGGGTCGATGATGCGGCGGTGAAGGCCTCGCTGTCGGCCTTTCCGATGATCGAGAGCTATTCACTCGAAGCGCGGCCCCCGCACGAGCTGATCGTGCGTCTCGTGGAGCGCACCCCGATCGGGGTGATCGCCTCATCGGCCGGGTATCTGCTGGTGGATGCCGCCGGTGTCGTCTTGGCCACGAGCGATCAACGCCCGCAGGGGCGTCCGCTGATCCTGGCCACGGGGGGAACGAACGCGCCCGCGTTCGCCTCTGTGGGGCTGGTCATCCGCTCGCTTCCCGAGAAGTTTCGGGTGGGCATCGACACCGTTTCCGCGACGACACCCGACAACATCACCCTGAGGCTGGTATCAGGGGTCACCGTGGCATGGGGGAGCGCGGATGACTCGCCGTTGAAGGCTCTCGTTCTGGAGCAGGCGATGATCGCGATGCCCGAGGTGGGTCATATCGACGTGTCCTCGCCCGAGGCGGTTGTCGTGCGCTGAATCCGCGTCACGTTTCGGCACATGCGCGTGTCGCTCATGACGGCGTGCGATGACGGCACCTACGGTCGTCAAGAGGAACACCTTACCGGGTATTTCTTTAAAGTTCAAGCTGAAGTTTAAAGTTTTCCTTTGCTTCGACACGGAGGCCGGCATGAGCCAGAACCAGAACTACCTCGCCGTCATCAAGGTCGTCGGCGTCGGTGGTGGGGGCGTCAACGCCGTGAACCGGATGATCGAGTTGGGGCTGCGCGGCGTCGAGTTCATCGCGGTGAACACCGACGCGCAGGCATTGCTGATGAGCGACGCCGACGTCAAGCTCGACATCGGACGCGCGCTCACCAGGGGTCTGGGCGCGGGCGCCGACCCCGAGGTGGGGCGACGTGCGGCTGAGGATCATGCAGAGGAGATAGAGCAGGCGCTGACCGGCGCAGATATGGTCTTCGTCACCGCCGGTGAGGGCGGCGGCACAGGTACCGGGGGTGCTCCGGTGGTCGCACGCATCGCGAAGTCGATCGGTGCCCTCACCATCGGTGTGGTCACCAAGCCCTTCGCCTTCGAGGGGCGCCGCAGGCAGACGCAGGCGGAGGCGGGCGTTCTCAAGATCAAAGAAGAAGTCGACACCCTTATCGTGGTGCCCAATGATCGACTCCTAGAGATCAGCGATCGCGGCATCTCGATGATTGAAGCCTTTGCGACCGCCGATCAGGTGCTGCTCGCCGGTGTGCAGGGCATCACTGACCTCATCACCACGCCCGGGCTCATCAATCTCGACTTCGCCGATGTACGTTCGGTGATGCAGGGTGCCGGTTCCGCGCTCATGGGGATCGGATCGGCCCGCGGGGCCGACCGCGCGATCAAAGCGGCAGAGCTCGCCGTGGAATCCCCCCTGCTCGAAGCCTCCATCGAAGGCGCGCACGGCGTGCTGCTGTCGATTCAGGGGGGTTCGAACCTCGGGATCTTCGAGATCAACGAGGCGGCGCAACTGGTCACCGATGCTGCCCACCCCGAAGCGAACATCATCTTTGGCACCGTCATCGACGACACACTGGGCGACGAAGTGCGTGTCACCGTGATCGCGGCAGGCTTCGACGGCGGTGAGCCGCGACGGCGGCATTCCGACCCGCTCATGCGCGGGGGAGTGCCGGGCTTCGACGAGCGCGTCGATCCGATCCTGCCGGGCGCGGCATCGGAGCATGACAGTGTCAGCTTTCTCGATGAGCGGGTTCCCGTGAGTGGACCGACGAGCATCGAGCCGGCGCTCGAGGATGACGAGATCGACATCCCCGAGTTCCTGAGGTAGGGATGACGACGCTTGCGGCGAGGCTGGAACGTGTCGACCGGGCCATCGCCGCCGAAGCTCGTGCCGCCGGGCGTGACCCGGCTGAGATCACGCGCATCGTCGTGACGAAGTTTCACCCGGCCGCGCTCGTTCGCCAGTTGCACGAGCATGGCGTACGGGATGTCGGGGAGAACCGTCAGCAGGAGCTCGCCGAGAAGGCGCCGTACACGAGAGACCTCGCGGGGCTGCGGTGGCACTTCATCGGCCAGGCGCAGAGGAACAAAGCGGCGGCCATCCGCCGGGTTGCCAGCGTCGTGCACTCGGTCGACCGGGCACGACTCGCCGACGCTTTCGAGCGCGCAGCCGCCGAAGGCGATGAGCGCCTCGACGTGCTGATGCAAGTGAATCTCACCGACGACGAGGCGCGTGGGGGTGTCGCCCCAGGGGAGCTGGAAATGCTGGCAGAGCACATCCTGAGTCTGTCGAGCCTGCGACTGCGTGGGGTGATGGCCGTCGCCCCGCTCGAAGAAGAACCCGCTCGCGCTTTCGAGCGTGTGGCGAGCTACTCCGAACGCCTGAAAGCCCTCGCTCCGGATGCCGCGTGGATATCCGCCGGCATGACCGCTGACTTCGCCGAAGCGATCCGCGCCGGCGCGACACACCTAAGAATCGGAACCGCAATCACGGGTTCGCGGCCCGACGGGGGTTAATCTCGAAACAGCCGATCCCGCGTCGACACCGGAGGACATGATGGGAAACCCGCTGAAGAAGACGATGGTCTACCTCGGCCTCGCCGATGAAGAAGAGTACTACGAGGATGAGGCTGCCCCGCCCCAGGGCCGGGCACAGCGAGAGCACGAGGGCAACACTGCCCCGGTCACCCCGCTGCGTCGACCGACCGCCGTGCGTCAACCGGCGGCCTCGGCCATCAACGAGATCCTGACCGTGCACCCCAAGCAGTATCGTGACGCGCAGGTGATCGCCGAGCACTTCCGCGAGGGTGTGCCCGTGATCATCAACCTGACGCAGATGACCGACGGTGAAGCACGACGTCTGATCGACTTCGCCAGCGGCCTCTCGCAGGGTCTGTTCGGAAGGATCGAGCGGGTCACGAGCAAGGTCTTCCTGCTCTCTCCCGAACACGTCGCGATCTCGGGGCACGGCGGACTTTCCAGCGCTGAGGCCGAGCCCAGCGACTACGACCGCTAAGCGGCGTGGCTCCGATCGTCTCGACAGCCGCAGCGATCCTCAATCTGCTGCTGTTTCTCTACGTCGTGGTGCTGCTGGCACGGCTCGTGCTGGAATACATCCCGATCTTCAACCCCGGTTGGCGACCGAGGGGCGCGAGTCTCGTTGCCGCCGAAGTCGTGTACACCGTGACCGATCCACCGGTGAAGTTCTTTCGTCGTTTCATCCCGCCGCTGCGACTGGGCGGCATGTCGCTGGACTTCGGGTTCGCATTGACGATGCTGCTGGTCTTTGTGCTGATGTCGATAACGCGTGCGTTCATGTGAGCGCGTACGAATTCTTCAGTACACGCCCGGCATAAAGAAGACTCGCGGAAAGAGGCGGCTAAGCTTGTCGAGGCAGGCCACGGCCCGCAGAACGATGGAAAGAGGAGCCGATCATGGCATTGACCCCGGATGACGTGGTCCACAAGGAGTTTCAGCACGTTCGCTTCAAAGACGGGCTCGACCCGGACGAAGTAGACGACTACCTTGATGAGATCGTCGTCGAGTGGCGCAAGGCCATCGAAGAGAACACGGTTCTCAGAATGCGGATCGCACAGCTTGAAGCCGCAGGCATGACCGGTGGTTCGATGGCTCCCATCTCGGCGATTCCTTCGGCGGGTCCGGTCATCGGAGGCGACGACTCGACGGGCATTATTGCGGTCGCCCAGCGCGTGCACGATGAGTACATTGCCGAAGGTCAGTCTCGGGGTCGACAGGTCGTGGCGGATGCCGAAGCACGCGCCACCCAGATTCTTTCACAGGCCGAGGCACACCACCGCGCCGAGATGGCGCGCCTTTCCCGCGAACGCGAATCGCTCACTCGCGAGGTGAGCGAACTGCGCGAGTTCGAGAACTCTTACCGCAAACAATTGCGCGGCTACTTCGAAGGACAGCTGCGTCAACTCGACGCCCCGAACCCCACGGCGGGGTCCGTCGCCTCGTCGCTGGGGCTCTGAGCGAGTCGATGACGCCTCGCCCGCTACGTCCGTGGGTGGGCGTCATCATCGTGGCCGCTCTCGCGAGCCTGATCCTCGTGGTCGACCAGTACGTCAAACATCTCACGGTGACGCATCTTCCCTTCGAAAGGGTCGTTCCCGTGTGGGGGAGTTTTCTGCAGCTCTATCACACGACGAATCCTGGCGCGGCGTTCTCCCTCGGGGAGGGCGTCACATGGGTGTTCACCATCGCGCTGACCGTTGTGGCCGCGGTGATCGTCTGGACGACATTCCGTGCCCGAACCCGCCTCTGGGCCATCGTGCTCGGCGGCGTCTTGGGTGGCGTGCTCGGAAACCTCACCGATCGACTCTTTCGCGAACCGGGTTTTCCGGTCGGTCATGTCGTGGACATGATCTCGATGCCCTGGATGATGCCGGCCGTCTTCAACGTCGCCGACATCTTCATCGTCTGCGGCATGATCGCCGTTGCTCTTCTCATCGTGCTGGGCTTCCGGCTCGATGGCACACGCGAGCGTCGTGACCGAAATCAGAAGGATGTCGTCAGCGGCGGTGGCGACTGAGATGCTCTCTCGGAGCCTCATCGTTCCTGACGGACTCGACGGCGTTCGGGCGGATGCGGCGCTGGCCAGAATGCTCGGCTTCTCGCGTACGCTTGCCGCCCAGGTCACCGAAGCGGGCGGTGCGCGCATGGACGGCGTCGTTCTCGACAAAGCCGATCGGCTGAGCGCGGGTGCTCGTCTCGACGTCGAGTGGACGCCGAAAGAAGCCCCTCACGTCGTCGCGACCGTGGTTCCTGATCTTCAGGTTGTCTATGACGACGATCACATCGTCGTCATAGACAAGCCCTCGGGGGTAGCGGCCCACCCCTCACTGGGTTGGGAAGGGCCGACCGTGCTCGGTGCCCTCGCGGGAGCGGGTTTTCGCATCGCGACCAGTGGTGCCGCCGAGCGGCAGGGCATCGTGCATCGGCTCGATGTGGGCACGAGCGGCCTTATGGTGGTCGCGAAGTCCGAGCACGCGTATACGACGCTCAAACGCGCCTTCAAAGAGCGTGAGGTAGAAAAGGTGTACCACGCGGTCGTGCAGGGGCATCCTGATCCGCTCGCGGGCACCATAGACGCCCCCATCGGTCGGCATCCGAAGCACTCGTGGAAGTTCGCGGTGACAGCGGAGGGCAAAGCTTCTGTGACGCACTACGTCACCCAAGAGGCCTTCCCTGGCGCCGCGCTGCTCGAGATTCATCTGGAGACGGGTCGCACGCACCAGATTCGCGTGCACATGGCCGCGCTCCGGCATCCCTGCGTCGGAGACCCGCTCTACGGCGGCGATCCGACGCTCGCGGCGCGGCTCGGACTGACTCGCCAGTGGTTGCACGCACACCGGCTCGCCTTCGAGCACCCCGCCACTCGTGAGCGGGTTGAGTTCACCTCCCCGTATCCGGCCGATTTCCGCGCGGCGCTCGACGTGCTCAGAGAAGGATGACCATCATGATCTCGGTGATGCAGAGGCGACACGCTGCGGCGAACGGTCTGTATCTCGATCTGATCGAGACGCTCACCCCAGAACTCCTGCGCGCCCGCATTCCCGGCGTGCGCTCGAGTCCGATCTCCAACCACTTCTGGTGCGTCGTCGGGGCGCGAGAGAGCTATCGGCGCGCGGCCATAGCCGGCGCGTGGCAAGGTTTTGACTGCTCGCTGAGCGACGACACGGATCCGGATGCCGTGCGCCTCGCCCTGACGCGAAGCGCGGGCGAGATCGCGGAGTGGATCGCCGGTCTGAACCTCGACGACGAGGCGAGCGTGTCGTGGTGCCTGCGCCTGCTCGAGCACGAGACGCAGCATCACGGCCAACTCATCCGCTACTTCTACGCGCTGCCCCTGGCGATTCCCCCGTCGTGGGTCTCGGCCTACGCGCTCCAAGAGAGCCTGTGATCTTCTCGGCGGCGGGGATGTCTTGAGCCGCGGGTAGGCTCTTAGCGTGGCATCCGACTCCTTCGTACATCTGCACGTGCACAGTGAGTTTTCGATGCTCGACGGCGCTGCGCGCGTGAAACCGTTGATCGAGGAGATCACCCGGCAAGAGATGCCGGCGGTCGCGATCACCGACCACGGCAACACCTTCGGCGCCTTTGAGTTCTATAGCGCGGCCAAGGATGCGGGCATCACCCCGATCATCGGCATGGAAGCCTATGTCACTCCCGGCACCCACCGCAGCGACAAGAGCCGCGTGCGCTGGGGCACGGCCGATCAGCTCGAAGACGACGTCTCCGGTGGTGGTGCGTACACCCATATGACGCTGCTGAGCGAGACCACGGCGGGCATGCACAATCTCTTTCGTCTCTCTTCGCTCGCGAGCATGGAAGGGCTGTATTACAAACCTCGAATCGATCGCGAGCTGATCCAACGCTATGCGAGCGGGCTGATCGCGACCACCGGCTGTCCGGGTGGTGAGATTCAGACCCGTCTGCGCCTGGGGCAGTACGACGCGGCGCGGGCGGCGGCGGCGGAGTTCCAAGACATCTTCGGCAAAGACCGATTCTTCGCCGAGATCATGGATCACGGCATCCCCATCGAGCGGCGTGTGATGCCCGATCTGTTGAAGATCGCAAAAGAGCTTTCGATGCCGCTTGTGGCAACCAACGATCTGCACTACACGCACCAGCACGACGCCGACAGCCACGCCGCCCTTCTTTGCGTGCAGACCGGTTCGACGCTCGATGATCCGAACCGTTTCGCCTTCGATGGCGACGGCTACTACGTCAAATCCGCCGCCGAGATGCGGCAGATCTTTCGCGACTATCCCGAGGCGTGCGACAACACGCTGCTCATCGCCGAACGATGCCGCGTGGAATTCGATACCACCGCGAACTACATGCCCAAGTTCGCCGTTCCCGAGGGAGAGAGCGAGTCGAGCTGGTTCGCGAAAGAGGTTCATCGAGGGCTGCGGGATCGCTACCCTTCCGGCATCCCCGAATCGGTCAAGAAGCAAGCCGAGTACGAGATCGATGTCATCGGGCAGATGGGGTTCCCGGGCTACTTCTTGGTCGTCGCCGATTTCATCAACTGGGCCAAGGACCGCGGCATCCGTGTCGGCCCTGGCCGCGGCTCTGGTGCAGGTTCCATGGCCGCCTACGCCCTGCGCATCACCGATCTCGACCCGCTCGAACACGGTCTGATCTTCGAGCGCTTCCTCAATCCCGACCGGGTCTCTATGCCCGACTTCGACGTGGATTTCGACGACCGCCGTCGTGGCGAGGTCATCCAATACGTCACCGAGAAGTACGGCGACGAGCGCGTCGCCCAGATCGTCACCTACGGCACGATCAAGGCCAAGCAAGCGCTCAAGGATGCCGGTCGCGTGCTCGGCTTCCCCTTCTCGATGGGCGAGAGACTCACCAAAGCCATGCCGCCCGCTGTGCTGGGCAAAGACATGGAATTGGAGGGGATGTTCGACAAGGAGCACAAGCGATTCAAAGAGGCCGCGGAGTTCCGCACGCTCATCGAGACCGACCCTGAGGCGAAGCGGGTCTTCGAAACGGCAAAAGGGCTCGAAAACCTCAAGCGCCAGTGGAGCGTGCACGCGGCGGGCGTCATCATGTCCTCCGAGCCGCTGATCGACATCATCCCGATCATGAAGCGCGAGCAAGACGGCCAGATCGTCACCCAGTTCGACTACCCGGCCTGTGAGGCGCTGGGTCTGATGAAGATGGACTTTCTGGGGCTGCGCAACCTCACGATCATCGACGACGCGCTCGACAACATCGCTGCCAACCGGGGGGAGACCCTCGTGCTCGAACAGCTCACGCTCGATGACGCGGCCTCCTACGAACTGCTCGCGCGCGGTGACACGCTCGGCGTGTTTCAGCTCGACGGCGGGCCGATGCGCTCGCTTCTGCGATTGATGAAGCCCGACAACTTCGAAGACATCTCCGCGGTGCTGGCGCTGTATCGCCCCGGCCCGATGGGGGTGGATTCGCATACGAACTATGCCCTACGAAAGAACGGGCAGCAAGAGATCACCCCCATACACGCCGAGCTGGAAGAGCCCCTTCGCGACATCCTTGGCGGCACCTATGGCTTGATCGTCTATCAGGAGCAGGTGATGGCTGCCGCCCAGCAGCTCGCCGGCTTCTCACTCGGTCAGGCCGACATTCTGCGCCGCGCGATGAGCAAGAAGAAGAAAGAAGAGCTCGACCAGCAACAGGCGGACTTCTTCGCGGGGATGGCGGCGAATGGCTATTCCAAGAGTGCACAGAAGGCGCTCTGGAAGGTGCTGGAGTCTTTCGCCGACTACGCCTTCAACAAAGCGCATACCGCGGCCTATGGCTTGATCTCCTATTGGACCGCGTATCTCAAGGCGCACTATCCCGCCGAGTACATGGCGGCGCTGTTGACGAGCGTCGGCGACTCGAAAGATAAACTCGCCGTCTACCTCAACGAGTGCCGCCGCATGGGCATCACGGTACTGCCCCCCGATGTCGGGCAGTCGATCAACTACTTCGCCGCCGTCGGCGATGACATCCGCTTCGGTCTCGGTGCGGTGCGCAACGTCGGCGCCGGTGTCGTCGAGGGGATCGTGGCGGCGCGCGCATCCGCCCCCTTCGCCGGCTTTCACGACTTCTTGACCCGTGTGCCCCTGCAGGTCGCCAACAAGCGCACGATCGAATCCCTCATCAAGGCGGGCGCTTTCGACACCTTCGGGCATTCACGCCGTGCGCTGCTGGAGATTCACGAGGATGCCACCGAGCAGGCCGTGCTCGACAAGCGCCGCGAAGCGCACGGCGAAGTCGGTTTCGACTTCGATAGCCTGTGGGACGAGCCCCAGCACGACCACAAGGTGCCCGAGCGCCCGGAGTTCACGAAGAAAGACAAGCTCGCCTTCGAGCGCGAGATGCTGGGGCTCTACGTCTCGGATCACCCGCTCGCAGGCCTCGAACTCTCCCTTGCCGCCCATGCCTCGACCACCATTCACGATCTGCTGAACTCCGAGACGCTCGGCGACGGCGATCAGGTGACCGTGGCGGGCCTGGTCACGAGCGTGCAGCATCGCGTCGCCAAGGCCAGCGGCAACCCCTACGGCATGATCACCATCGAGGACTTCAGCGGCGAGGTCACGGTCATGTTCATGGGCAAGAGCTATACGGAGTTTCAGGCATTGCTGCGCTCCGATGCGATCCTTGCCATCCGCGGCCGTGTGTCGCGGCGCGACGAGGGGCTCAATCTGCACGCCCACTCGGCGGTGGCACCGGATATCGGCCCGATGGATGCGGGCGGCCCCTTGGCGCTGCTCGTTGCCGAGCAGCGCGCGACCGAAAGGGTGCTGAGCGATCTGGCAGAGGTTCTGCGGCGTCACCGAGGGGAGACCGAGGTTCTGCTGCGGGTTCACCGTGGCTCTGTGGTGAAGGTGTTCGAGGTGCCTCTGCCCGTCTCGGTGTCGGCCGATCTCTTCGGCGAGCTGAAGTCACTGCTCGGGTCGAACTGCCTCGGCTGACATAGTCTTAACGATCATGCACTGTCCCTTCTGTCGGCATCCGGACTCTCGGGTTGTCGATTCGCGCACGAGCGACGACGGCCTCTCCATCCGTCGCCGTCGGCAGTGCCCCGAATGCGGTGGTCGTTTCTCGACGAGCGAGACAGCGAGTCTGATCGTGGTCAAACGTTCAGGGGTGCTCGAACCGTTCAGCCGCGAGAAAGTGATCGCTGGCGTGCGAAAGGCGTGCCAAGGGCGCCCGGTGACAGAGGCGGATCTCGCGATTCTGGCCCAGAACGTCGAGGAGAGCCTGCGCCAGAGCGGGGTCTCGCAACTCGACACGAACGAGATCGGGCTCGCCATCCTCGGCCCCCTGCGGGAGTTGGATGAAGTGGCCTTCTTGCGCTTCGCGAGTGTGTATCAGAGCTTTGACTCGCTCGATGACTTCGAGACCGCCATCGCAGACCTTCGCGCCGATCACGAGAGGCCGGAAACCGCAGTGGGCGAGCGATAGCCTGGAGCGGATGTACTCCTTCTTCTTTCGCACCGTGCTGGCTCGCATGGATGCCGAGCGCGCGCACCATCTCGGGATGGCCGTGATCCGGCTCTGCGGGGTGCCTCCCTTCGCATGGTTGGCGCGGGCGTTGACCGCTCCCGACAAGAGCTTGCGCACTCGGGCGCTCGGACTCGACATCGTCTCGCCCTTTGGGATCGCTGCGGGTTTCGACAAGAACGCCGTCGGCGTGCGCGGACTTGCGGCGCTGGGCTTCGGGCACGTGGAAGTCGGCACGGTCACCGCTCATGCGCAGGAAGGCAACCCGAAACCACGCCTTTTCCGGCTGATCGACGATCGCGCCGTCGTCAATCGGATGGGCTTCAACAACCTCGGCGCTGAGGCGGCAGCGAAGCGTCTGCGCAGACTGCGCCGCAGGCACTCGGATGTGGTCATCGGTGTGAACATCGGCAAGAGTCGTGTGGTGGCCGTAGAAGATGCCACGGCGGACTATCTCGCCTCGACGGTGCTCTTGGCACCGCTTGCCGACTATCTGGCGGTCAATGTGTCGTCACCGAACACACCGGGGCTTCGTGGTCTTCAGGCGATCGAGACTCTCGCGCCGCTGTTGCGGGCCGTACGGGATGCCGCGGGCGCAACCCCCGTACTGGTCAAGATCGCCCCCGATCTGCCCGATGAAGAGGTGAGCGCGATCGCGCGCCTCGCCGTGCACGAGGGTCTGGCCGGCATCATCGCAAGCAATACCACGATCAGCCGCGCGGGTCTGCGCTCGGCACAGAGCCTCGTCGATGCCGTCGGCGAAGGCGGCCTCTCCGGTGCACCGCTTCGTGAACGCGCGCTCGCCGTGCTGCGCATCATTCGTGAGCAGGTGCCCGCGCAGTTCTGCGTCATCTCGGTCGGCGGTGTCGAGACGGCGAAGGATGTGCGCGAACGACTGGCTGCCGGAGCGACCATGGTGCAGGGCTACACCGCGTTTCTCTACCGCGGCCCGCTCTGGGCACGACAGATCAACCGCGGTCTTGCCGCGGCCTGAACCCTCTATTCGACGTGCTCGCCGCGCGCCACCTGGGGCCGGGGCAGACGCATGAATCGCATCTGCATGGAACGCATGGCGGCATACCAGCCGAGGCCGCGCTCCATGCGATCCTCGCCGAACTTCGCCTTGGCCCGGCGCTTCACGCGCGCCGAGAGCCAGATCATGTCCACGACCGCGATCAGAACGAAAATCCACAGCGCCACGAAGGCGTAGTAGGCGATCTCGGGAGTGGGAAACAGCGAGACGATCACCACAACCAGCATGAAGGGCATGAGGAACTCGGAAAGATGCCACCCCGCGTCGACCTGATTGCGCACCCAGTGGCGCTGCGGGCCGCGGTCGCGCGGGGGAAGGTACTTCTCCTCGCCGTTGGCCATGCCGATCCGCGCGCGCTCGCGATGTTTCTGCATCTCCGCCTTGCGCGCGGCCCGCGCTTCTTTGGTGTTGGCGACGAGAGGGCGGCGACGCGCTGCCTCGCGCTCCGCGCGCGTCGGGGTGGGGCGGCCCTTGCCGCCGATGGTGGCGTCGTCGTTCTCGGGGGAGTGATCGGGGGTGCGGGGCACGGGGATTCCTCTGCTGGGGGTCGGCTTGCCCATTAAGATTACTCGCATGACATCTTCTGCCGCTTCCGAGTCCGCCGCCCGTGACACAGAGCTTCGTGAGGCGGTGACGCGCGGCATCCCGACGGCCCTGTCTGAACTGGGCGATCTGGTGCGCATTCCCGGGATGGCATGGCCCGCCTTCGACCAGAGCCAGCTCGAGCGCAGCGCCGAGGCGGTCGCCGCACTTGCGAGCGGCACGGGCGTGTTCGACGAGGTGCGCGTGCTGCGCGCGGCGATCCCCGGCACCGAGGAGATGGGCCAGCCCGCCGTGCTCGCCACGCGCGCCGCGCGCGCGGGCAAACCGACGATACTGCTCTACGCGCACCACGATGTGCAGCCCCCCGGAGACGAGGCGCTCTGGGAGTCGCCGCCTTTCGAGCCCACCGAGCGCGACGGCCGGCTCTATGGTCGCGGTGCAGCCGACGACAAAGCGGGCATCATGGCACACATCGCCTCGCTGCGTGCGGTGAGCGAGGTGCTGGGCGAAGACCTCGAGATGGGCGTCAACCTTTTCATCGAGGGCGAAGAGGAATACGGTTCGCGCTCTTTCGCACAGTTCCTGCGCGACAACGCCGACGCGCTGCGGGCGGATGCCATCGTCGTTGCCGATTCCGGCAACTGGGATGCCACCACACCGGGTCTCACGGTCTCCCTGCGCGGCAACGCCCGGTTCACGCTGACCGTGCGCACGCTCGATCACGCCTCGCACTCGGGCATGTTCGGCGGTGCCGTGCCGGATGCGATGATGGCGGTCGTGCGGCTGCTGTCCACCCTCTGGAACGACGAGGGCGAGGTCGCCGTCGAGGGCCTGCTCGAACGCGAGGCCGAGACCCCCGGGTATTCCGAGGAGACGTTGCGCGACGAAGCGGGGCTCTTGCCCGGCGTGAGCCCGATCGGGCGCGGCAGCATCCTCAGCCGCATCTGGAACAAGCCCTCGGTCACGATCATCGGCATCGACGCGACGAGTGTGGCGGCGGCATCCAACACCCTCTCCCCGGAGGTGCGCGTCGTGGTCAGCGCCCGCGTCGCGCCCGGGCAGAGCGCGCAGGAGGCCTACGCGGCCCTAGAGAAGCACCTCCGCGCGCACGCTCCCTTCGGCGCAGAACTGAGCTTCAGCGATGTCGACCTTGGCGACGGCTTCCTCGTGGACACGAGCGGCTGGGCGGTGGAACTCACGCGCGGGGCGATGGCCGATGGCTATGGCAAGGCCCCGGTCGACCTCGGTGTGGGCGGATCGATCCCCTTCATCGCCGATCTCGTGCGCGAGTTCCCCGGTGCACAGATTCTCGTCACCGGCGTAGAAGACCCCCACGCCCGCGCGCACAGCCCCAATGAGTCCTTGCATCTGGAGACCTTCCGAAACGCGGTCGCGACAGAGGCTCTCATGCTGCTGCGGATGAACGCGATCACCGTCGCTGGCTGAGCCCGTTGCGCCGCCGCGGCGGTAGAATCTACAGGAGTACCCCGCGATCGTCAGGAGCACCATGAGCGAGTCGACAACCACCGTCCCGGTCCAGAAGAGCCACGGAGTGACGCTGACTTCGGCGGCATCCGACAAGGTCAAGAGCCTGCTGGCTCAAGAGGGGCGTGAAGATCTGCGCTTGCGTGTCGCGGTGCAGCCCGGGGGGTGTTCGGGACTGATCTATCAGCTCTATTTCGACGAGCGTCACCTCGAGGGCGATGTCACCGTCGACTTCGAGGGGGTCGAGGTCATCGTGGACAACATGAGCGTTCCCTACCTTGACGGTGCCTCTATCGACTTCAAGGACACGATCTCTGAGCAGGGTTTTACGATCGACAACCCGAACGCCGCCGGAAGCTGTGCGTGCGGCGACAGCTTCCACTGAGCGGGGGCCTTCTTCGGCCACGGCGGCGTGATTGGCGTGAATCCGCTGAGCGCTTGCCCTAGACTGAAGAAGCCCTGTCCGCGATCGTGAAAGGTGAATCGTGCCGTCGAAACGCCATCTTCGTTGGGCCGTGATTCCCCTGGGAGTAGCGGCAATTTTGGTCTTGGCGAGCTGCACGCCGACCGAGCTGAACGGCTTCCTCCCGGGCTTCGTCGAAGACGGCACGCCGACGACCGATCAGACCGAACGGCTTTCGGCGCTGTGGGTGAACTCTTGGATCGTGCTGCTCGGAGTCGGTCTTGTGACCTGGGGCCTCATGGGCTGGGCGATGGTCGCCTACCGTCGGCGCAAGGGCGACAGCGGCCTTCCGGTGCAGATGCGGTACAACATGCCGATCGAGATCTTCTACACGGTCGTGCCCTTCGTCTTCATCCTCGGATTCTTCTTCTTCACCGCCGTCGATCAGAACGAGATCGAGTCACAGTGGGACAACCCGGATGTCACCGTCACCGCTATCGGCAAGCAGTGGTCCTTCGACTTCAACTACCACGGCGAGCAGGCTGATCTGTCGGATGCGGTCTGGACGATGGGTGTGCAGGCGATCGCGAACAAGAACGGCGACATCATCAACGCCGATCAGTTGCCGACGCTGTGGCTCCCGGTCAATCAGAAGGTGACGATCGACATCCAGTCGCGCGACGTCATCCACTCTTTCTGGATCATCGACTTCCTCTACAAGAAGGACATGTTCATCGGCAAGGACAACTCCTGGTCGTTCACGCCCACGCGCGTGGGCGAATACGAGGGCAAGTGTGCCGAACTGTGCGGTGAGTATCACTCGATGATGCTCTTCAAGGTCAAAGTCGTCGAACAGGCCGAGTACGAGGCGTATATCGAGTCGATTCGGGCCCGTGGCGATGTCGGCGACATCGCCGACGCCTACGATCGCCTGAGCAACGCGCCGGGCACAGGGCCGGCACCGGAGGAGGGGCACTAAAGATGGCTACGACAACTCTTCCGGAGACCGAGCGCACGCACGCGCGCACGATGCCGCCGCGCCAGGCGGCGCTCATGAGCTCTTCTCGCATCGAGCAGAAGGGCAACCTGATCGTCAAGTGGATCACCTCCACCGACCACAAGACCATCGGGTACATGTACCTGATCGCCTCGGTGCTGTTCTTCCTGCTCGGCGGCGTGATGGCCCTGGTCATCCGCGCTGAGCTCTTCGCCCCGGGCATGCAGGTCGTTCCTACAAAGGAGCAGTTCAACCAGCTCTTCACGATGCACGGCACGATCATGCTGCTGATGTTCGCAACGCCCCTGTTCGCGGGCTTCGCAAACGCCATCATGCCGCTGCAGATCGGCGCGCCCGACGTGGTCTTCCCGCGCCTGAACGCCTTCGCGTTCTGGCTGTTCACCTTCGGTTCGACCATCGCGGTCGCCGGCTTCCTCACCCCGCAGGGGGCGGCATCCTTCGGCTGGTTCGCCTATCAACCCCTCGCGAATGCGACCTTCTCACCGGGTGTCGGCGGCAACCTCTGGATGCTCGGCCTGGGCCTTTCGGGCTTCGGCACCATCCTCGGCGCGGTCAACTTCGTCACGACCATCATCACCTTCCGGGCTCCCGGTATGACGATGTGGCGGATGCCGGTGTTCACCTGGAACACCCTGATCACCAGCCTTCTGGTCATCATGGTCTTCCCCGTGCTGGCCGCGGCAATCCTCGCGGCGGCCGCTGATCGCATCCTCGGATCGCACATCTTCGACTCAGCCAATGGCGGCGTTCTGCTCTGGCAGCACCTGTTCTGGTTCTTCGGCCATCCCGAGGTCTATATCATCGCGCTGCCCTTCTTCGGCATCGTCTCCGAGGTCTTCCCGGTGTTCAGCCGAAAGCCGATCTTCGGGTACAAGACCCTGGTCTTCGCGACGATCGCCATTGCGGGTCTGTCTGTATCCGTGTGGGCACACCATATGTACGTCACAGGGGCCGTGCTCTTGCCCTTCTTCGCGGTGATGACGATGCTCATCGCCGTGCCGACGGGCGTGAAGATCTTCAACTGGATTGGCACGATGTGGCGAGGCTCGGTGACCTTCGAGACACCGATGGTCTTCGCGCTCGGCTTCCTCGTGTCCTTCGTCTTCGGCGGTCTCACCGGTGTGATTCTGGCCTCACCGCCGCTGGACTTCTTCTTGTCTGACTCCTACTTCATCGTCGCGCACTTCCACTACGTCGTC
>CAZHIU010000020.1:0-1820 GCA_964532555.1 uncultured Microbacterium sp. | reverse complement strand
GTTCGCCGGGTTCTACTTCTGGTGGCCGAAGTGGACGGGGCGCATGCTCAACGAGCGCCTGGGCTATGTGCACTTCTGGATGCTGTTCATCGGCTTCCACATGACCTTCCTCATCCAGCATTGGCTGGGTGTCGACGGCATGGTGCGTCGCTACGCCGATTATTCGACAGCGGATGGCTGGACCTGGCAGAACCAGGTCTCGACGATCGGTGCGATCTTGCTGGCGGCGTCGATGATTCCGTTCTTCTTAAATGTCTGGATCACCGCACGCAAGGCACCGAGGGTGACCGTGAACGACCCCTGGGGCTATGGCGGCTCGCTCGAATGGGCAACCTCGTGCCCGCCCCCTCGACACAACTTCACCTCGATCCCGCGCATCCGCAGCGAGCGCCCGGCGTTCGACCTGAACCACCCCGAGGCCGCCGAGAATCCGCTCCAGGCTCACGAAGGAGAGGTCAAGTAGACCATGCGTTCCAACGTCTTGCTCTGGTGGGGGCTCGGTGCCTTCTTCTTCCTCATCGGCGTGGTCTACACCGGGTGGAACATCATCGAGCACTACCCCGCAAAGCCCATCAATCAGGCGATCGAGTGGGTGGGCACGATTTCGCTCTTCTTCACCGCCGCGATGGGCGCGATGGTGGCCTTCTACCTGCAAAAGACGCACAAGTCGCAGGGGGGAGAGCTTCCCGAAGACATCCTGACCTCGGAGATCGATGATGGCGACCCCGAGCTCGGAGAGTTCAGCCCGTGGTCCTGGTGGCCGATCGTTCTCGCCGGTGCGGCGGCGGTCTTCATGGTGGGCCTTGCCGTCGGCCACTTCCTGCTGCCGATCGGTCTGGCGCTGTTCGTCGTCGCGATCGTCGGCTGGGTGTACGAATACTATCGCGGCCACTTCGCGCGCTGATTGCATTCGGGTAGTACGGCCGACTTGACTCGGCATCGATCGATCGCCGTGCTCCGGCGCGGATGCCCGGAGGCTAGGGTTGCATCGGCCGCGGAGGGCGGCCGATACAAATGCGCCTCCGGGCATCCGCGCCTACGCACGACTGCTTGGTGGTAGAGGGGTCGACGTTTTCATGGTGCGTGAGCGGATGCGGGGGATGCCGACGAGCGGGTCGATGGCGCGGCGGTGGATTCCTTCGGCATCCTCGACGGGGTAGCCCTCGCGCGCCCAGTACTCGAATCCACCGTTCATCTCGCGCACCTCATCGCCGAGCTGCGCGGACTCCAGTGCCCTCACTCCAGGGTGTTTGTGCGGGCTACTTCGTAGGCTCGTCGGTACCGGCGTCCGCGGCGATCTGGTGCGTAGCAGATGTCGTGTCGGCGTGGCCCACCGCGTGGTGGTGGTGAGCATCGGCTTCGTCGATGTCGGCCTGGGTGAGGGGCACCAGGCGATCCTCGAAGAACCAGCGCGACACAGCCGAGCGAACGTTCTCGGTCCAGGGGATGCGACCCTTCTCGTTCGGGCGCACGACAAGAGGCTCGTACTGCTCGACATCGATGAGCTTCCAGCGGTCGTAGACATCGACGGGCTGGTGCACTTCGATGTACTCGCCACCGGCGAGGCGCACGATGCGACCCGACTCATAGCCGTGCAGCACGATCTCGCGGTCCTTCTTCTGCAGCGCGAGACAGATGCGCTTGGTGACGAAGTAGGCCAGAACGGGGCCGAGAATGAGGCTTGCTTGGAGGGAGTGGATGACACCCTCCATCGTGAGCACGAAGTGCGTCGCGATGAGGTCGGAGGATGCCGCCGCCCACAGAACCGCGTAGAACACGACTCCGGCAGCGCCGATCGCGGTGCGGGTTGCCGCGTTGCG